>CABTXD010000065.1:0-13622 GCA_902488665.1 uncultured Prevotella sp.
AACACACAAACTCACGAACGTACATCGGTCAAGGCAATAGCGCAGCAAATAGGGGAGGAGTATGTACTCGATACCGTTTCCAACCTATGGAAGGCTGCCGATATCTTAGAGCGTGAAGTGTACGACTTCTTAGGTGTTAAGTTCTTGGGACATAAGGATATGCGCCGTCTTTATTTGCGCAATGATTTCAAGGGCTATCCACTTCGTAAGAACTTCGATGTCTCGCCCGAGAACAACCAGTACACTTTGGAAGAGGATGTGGAGTTGGATTACACGTTCCAATACTCACTCGACAAGAACGGTAACTTGGTAGAGACCCGCGTTCCGTTGTTCACGGATAACGATTTCGTTATCAACATTGGTCCTCAACACCCCAGTACGCACGGTGTACTTCGTTTGCAAAGTGTGTTAGACGGTGAAACCGTGAAGAGAATTTATCCGCATTTGGGATATATCCACCGTGGAATGGAGAAGATGTGCGAGGCGTACACCTATCCTCAAACCTTGGCGTTGACCGACCGAATGGACTACCTCAGTGCCATGATGAACCGCCATGCGTTGGTGGGCGTCATTGAAGAGGCGATGGAGATAGAACTGACCGAGCGCATACAGTACATCCGTACCATCATGGACGAGTTGCAGCGTATCGACTCGCACTTGCTATATTTAGGTTGTTGCGCACAGGATTTGGGCGCATTGACAGCCTTCTTGTACAGCATGCGCGACCGCGAACACGTGCTGAACGTCATGGAGGAGACTACGGGTGGACGACTCATCCAAAACTATTACCGCATTGGCGGTTGCCAAGATGATATCGATTCCAACTTTGTGGAGAACACCAAGAAACTGTGTGCTTATCTCAAACCCATGTTACAAGAGTACATGGATGTGTTTGGAGATAACGTCATCATGCAACAACGCTTCAAGGGAATTGCGCCCATGAATCTCGAAAACATCATTAGTTATGGTGTGACAGGTGCTTCTGGACGTGCTTCCGGTTGGAAAAACGATGTGCGCAAGTATCATCCTTATGCCATGTACGACAAGGTGGAGTTTGAGGAAGTGCTCAACGAACATTGCGATTCGTTTGGTAGATACCTTAATCGTATTGAGGAAATCAAGCAAAGCATTCGCATCATCGAACAGCTCATTGATAATATTCCAGCAGGCGACTTCTATGTAAAGCAGAAGCCAATCATCAAAGTGCCTGAAGGACAATGGTATTTCTCATGCGAAGGCTCGCGCGGTGAAATAGGAGTTTACTTGGATTCCAAGGGAGACAAGATGCCTTACCGTTTGAAATTCCGTCCTATGGGCTTGAATCATGTTGCTGCGATGGATGAGATGCTGCGAGGACAGAAGATAGCTGACCTTGTTACTGCAGGTGCGGCGCTCGACTTTGTCATTCCAGATATTGACAGATAGCAGGTATATAAGTTGACAACTTGTAGCAATGCTTTGCTCAATGTTCGCAACTTGTTCAATATAAATAACTTAAATAGATCATGTTTGATTTTAGTATAGTAACCACATGGTTCGACACGCTGCTTCGACAGACCTTAGGTTTGAACGATTTTTGGACGATATTCATTGAATGTGTTGTCGTTGGTGTCGCCATTCTCACTGCCTACGCCTTGTTGGCGATAGTGTTGATATTCATGGAACGTAAGGTGTGTGCTTACTTCCAATGTCGTCTCGGGCCCATGCGTGTGGGCTTTTGGGGAACGCTTCAGGTGTTTGCCGACGTGTTTAAGATGCTCATTAAGGAAATCTTTGCCGTTGACAAAGCCGACAAATTCTTGTATTATATTGCGCCATTCTTTGTTGTGATTGCCTCAGTGGGTACTTTCTCGTTCCTTCCTTGGAACAAGGGAGCGCACATTCTCGACTTTAACGTGGGCATCTTCTTGGTGACTGCCATATCGAGTATTGGAGTGTTAGGCGTCTTTTTGGCAGGATGGGCATCAAATAACAAATATTCTGTTCTGTCTGCCATGCGTGGAGCGGTGCAGATGATTTCGTATGAAATGACCTTGGGACTGACCCTCATTGCGGCTGTTGCCTTGACGGGAACGATGCAAATGAGCGGAATTGTGGAAGCACAGACAGGACCATGGAACTGGTTAATTATCAAAGGACACCTTCCTGCTATCATTGCATTCTTGTTGTTCTTGGTAGCTGGCAATGCTGAAGCGAACCGTGGACCGTTCGACTTGGCAGAGGCAGAGAGCGAGTTGACCGCAGGATACCATACAGAGTATTCGGGTATGGGTTTTGGTTTCTACTATTTGGCAGAATACCTCAACCTATTTGTCATCGCAGGATTAGCCACTGCCGTGTTCTTAGGAGGTTGGGCACCTTTCAACATTGGAGTCGAAGGCTTTGATGCTGTGATGAATTATATTCCTGGCATTGTGTGGTTCTTAGGCAAGACCTTTGTTGTAGTTTGGCTTCTGATGTGGATTCGCTGGACGTTCCCACGTTTGAGAATTGACCAAATCTTAACTTTAGAGTGGAAGTATCTCATGCCATTGGCATTGGTAAATCTCATACTGATGACCATTTGTGTGGCTTTTGGTATCCACGGTTAAAACGTTTCATTTCTTGAAGATTCAGTAAGATGGAAAATAAACAATCATATTTTAGCGAAATCTGGTATGCTATCAAGTCGCTTGTAACGGGTTTGAGGGTTACCCTGAAGGAATACTTCACCCCAAAGAGCACGGAACAATATCCAGAGAATCGCAAGACAACACTGCATGTGGCTCAACGTCACCGCGGACGCTTAGTATTTAAGCGTAACGAAGACGGCACTCACAACTGTGTAGCGTGCACTATGTGCGAGAAAGCATGTCCCAATGAAACCATACTCATTAAGAGTGAAATGGTTGTCAACGAAGAGACGGGCAGGAAAAAGAAACAATTGGTGGACTATCAGTACAAATTAGGCGATTGTATGTTCTGCCAACTCTGTGTTAATTCTTGTAACTTCAACGCCATTGAGTTTACCAACGACTTTGAAAACAGTGTGTTTGAGCGAGATTCCTTGACCATGCACCTTGACAAGGAAGTGTATCAAGGCGGAAGTTTGCCAGGCTTGATTGATGGTGGGGCACCGCTGACCATTGGACAATTTAATACCAAAACCAAATAAAAGTAGTAACGTATATGGCTAATTTAATCATGTTTTGCATTTTGGCAGTCGTCATCTTGGGCTCTGCCATTATGTGTGTACTAACAAAAAGGATTATGCGGGCGGCTACCTTTCTGATATTTGTTTTATTTGGTGTTGCAGGTATCTATTTCCTTTTAGGATATACATATTTGGGAGCAGCACAGATTGCTATTTATGCAGGGGGCATCACGATACTCTATATCTTTGCAATACAGTTGGTATCCAAGCGTACGCTCCAAGGATTAGTAGAACATCTCAAAGGTTCACGCGTCATTCAGGGGGCTTTGCTCTCATTGATAGGACTGGCTACCGTGATAGGTGTCTTGGTGAAGAACCAGTTTATTCATCAAGCAGCGCAGGTTGCTGATGCAGAAGTCCCGATGAATGTCATCGGACAAGCATTGGTAGGCTCTGAAAAATATCAGTATGTTTTGCCCTTCGAACTCATTTCCGTGTTCTTATTGGCATGTATCATTGGCGGTTTGTTGATTGCCAGAAAGGAGGATGATAAATGATACCCGTTGAATGTTTGATAGGTCTGAGTGCGCTGTTGTTTTTTATTGGCGTATTTGGCTTCGTTACCCGTCGTAATTTGTTGGCAATGTTAATCTCCGTAGAGTTGGTTCTTAACTCTGCAGACATCAACTTTGCCGTGTTTAACCGCATCCTGTTCCCCGAACAGTTGGAGGGCTTTTTCTTCACGTTGTTCTCCATTGGCATCAGTGCTGCCGAGACAGCGGTGGCGATTGCCATTATTATAAACGTTTACCGAAACTTTGGTAGTGATCAGGTGAACAGTATTGAAAACATGAAATTATAAGATGATGGATTACAGTTATGTATATTTAATACTTCTTCTACCTGCACTCAGTTTCCTGATACTTGGACTGTTGGGTATGAAGATGAGTCATAAGGTGGCTGGACTCATTGGCACCGTGGTGCTTGGTACGGTGTTCTGTCTCTCTTGCTACACAGCTTATGAGTATTTTATAGGCGTAGGGCGTGGCGCTGACGGATTATATCCCACCATTACACCTTTTAATATTACGTGGTTGAAGTTTACCGAACTGCTTACCTTTAACATCGGTTTTAGGTTGACACCTATTTCTGTAATGATGTTAGTGGTTATCTCTACGGTCAGTTTCATGGTGCACATCTATTCTTTTGGCTATATGCATGGAGAGAAAGGTTTTCAGCGTTATTATGCTTTCCTTTCGCTCTTCACCATGTCAATGTTGGGCTTGGTAGTGGCAACCAATATTTTCCAGATGTATTTGTTTTGGGAGTTGGTGGGCGTTAGCTCTTACCTGCTCATTGGTTTCTATTATCCTATGCACACAGCCGTGGCAGCTTCTAAGAAAGCCTTCATTGTGACACGTTTTGCCGATTTGTTCTTTTTAATCGGTATCTTGTTTTATAGCTTCTATGTAGGTACATTCAATTACGATTTAACCGCTACGCCAGAATTGGCAACGCATGCTGCTCATGCCGCTTGGGTAATGCCGTTAGCTCTGTTCCTGATGTTTATTGGTGGTGCAGGTAAATCAGCCATGTTCCCTTTACACATTTGGTTGCCCGATGCCATGGAAGGTCCAACGCCTGTTTCGGCATTGATTCACGCTGCAACGATGGTGGTGGCAGGTGTGTATTTGGTGGCAAGTATGTTCCCCTTGTTCGTGGAATATGCGCCCGAGCAGTTGCATTGGATTGCTTATATTGCCGCCTTTACCGCCTTTTATGCAGCTGCCGTAGCGTGTGCACAGAGTGACATCAAACGTGTCTTGGCATTCTCAACCATTTCGCAGATAGGTTTCATGCTCGTTGCTTTGGGCGTTTGTTTGCCCGACCCTGCTACAGGTGCGGTAGCAATGACCGAAGAATATGCCGATGTACAAGGCTTAGGATATATGGCAAGTATGTTCCATCTGTTTACGCATGCTATGTTCAAGGCTTGTTTGTTCTTGGGTGCAGGTTGTGTGATACATGCCGTACATTCCAATGAGAAATATTATATGGGAGGACTTCGCAAGTACATGCCCATCACGCACATTACGTTCTTGATTTCATGTCTTGCTATTTCGGGCATTCCACCTTTCTCTGGCTTCTATTCAAAGGATGAGATATTGGTGGCTTGTTACAACTTTCATCCCGTGATGGGAATGGTGATGAGCGGTATTGCCATGATGACCGCCTTCTATATGTTCCGTTTGTATTACGTTATCTTCTGGGGCAAGAGCTATTACGAGTCGCATCAGGGTGAACCTGATGTACACAAGCCTCACGAAGCTCCAGCAGTGATGACCTTTCCGTTGATATTCTTGTCGCTCATTACGTGTACCGTCTTCCTTTGGGGGACACGTGCAGGACAGCTGGTGTCTGCCAACGGCATTGGGTTTAATACGCATACCAACTGGACGGTGGCGATTACCAGTACTGTATTGGCATTGCTTGCCATCGGTCTTGCCACCTTTATGTATAAAGGAGAGAAAACACCAGTGGCAGATAAGTTGGCAAATACTTTCCCAACCTTGCACCGCGCTGCCTACAAACGTTTCTATATGGACGAGGTTTGGCAGTTTGTGACACACAAAATTATCTTCCGTTGTGTCAGTCGTCCCATTGCTTGGTTCGACCGTCATGTTATTGATGGCTTCTTTAACTTCTTGGCATGGGGTACTCAGGAGGCAGGCGAAAGCATCCGACCTTGGCAGAGTGGCGATGTAAGACAATACGCCATTTGGTTCCTTACAGGTAGTGTAGCATTGACGTTAGCATTGATTTGCTTGTTGTAATGCTTTAGTTAGAAAGATTTAATGAATAAAATACAAAAATGAGTATATTAACATTATTCGTCGTTATTCCCGTCTTGATGTTGTTCGGGCTTTGGTTGGCTCGCAACATCCGTCAAGTACGTGGTGTCATGGTGGCTGGTTCTACCGCTTTGCTGGCACTCTCTGTTTGGCTTACTATTGCATTTATCCAAATGCGTCAGGCAGGAAATACCGAAGCCATGCTGTTTATGTACAGTGCACCTTGGTTCAAACCGCTCAACATTGCCTACACGGTAGGAGTGGATGGTATCTCGGTTGTCATGTTGCTCTTATCGAGTATCATTGTCTTTACGGGTACCTTTGCCTCTTGGCAGCTCAAACCCATGACCAAAGAATACTTCCTTTGGTTCACCTTGTTGAGCATTGGTGTGTTTGGTTTCTTTATCTCTATCGATTTATTTACCATGTTCATGTTCTACGAGGTAGCACTTATCCCGATGTATCTGCTCATAGGTGTGTGGGGAAGTGGTCCAAAAGAATATGCCGCTATGAAGTTGACGTTGATGCTCATGGGCGGAAGTGCCTTGCTGATTATCGGTATCTTGGGCATTTATTTCTATAGTGGAGCCACCACGATGAACGTACTTGAGATTGCTGCTCTGCACAACATTCCCGTTGATGTTCAGAAGATATTTTTCCCATTGATATTCATTGGCTTCGGTGTGTTAGGCGCCTTGTTCCCCTTCCACACATGGTCACCAGATGGACATGCTTCTGCGCCCACTGCAGTCTCTATGCTCCATGCTGGCGTGTTGATGAAGTTGGGAGGCTATGGCTGTTTCCGCATCGCCATGTTCTTGCTGCCCGAGGCGGCACAAGAGTTGGCTTGGATCTTCCTTATCCTCACTACTATTTCCGTAGTCTATGGTGCTCTCTCGGCTTGTGTGCAAACCGACTTGAAATATATCAACGCCTATTCTTCGGTAAGTCACTGTGGTTTGGTGTTGTTCGCCCTGTTGATGATGACCAAAACCGCTTGTACGGGTGCCATTCTCCAAATGCTCTCGCACGGTTTGATGACCGCCTTGTTCTTTGCACTCATCGGTATGATTTACGGACGTACGCATACACGTGATGTCCGTCAGTTGGGTGGATTGATGAAAATCATGCCTTTCTTGGGCGTAGGATATGTAGTGGCAGGTTTGGCGAACTTAGGATTACCCGGTTTCTCGGGCTTTGTTGCGGAGATGACTATCTTTGTAGGTTCGTTTGCCAACAACGATACCTTCCACCGCACCGCTACTATTATCGCTTGTACCTCCATAGTTGTCACCGCAGTTTATATCCTGCGTGTTGTTGGAAAGATACTTTATCAGAAGGTAGCCAATCCTCATTTTGAGCAACTCACTGATGCTACATGGGACGAGCGTGTGGCTGTGATGTGTTTGATATTCTGTGTAGCTGGCTTAGGTATCGCACCTCTGTGGGCAAGCAATGTCATCAATGATGCCGTAGGACCTATCCTACTCAATATAATACACTAAAGTTTAGAAGAAGATGAATTACAGTCAATTCCTATATATGATGCCAGAGGTCACCTTAGTAGTGCTTTTGCTGGTTACGTTTGTTGTCGACTTTGCCACATCGCAGAAGATTAGGACGCTTGCGCCCACCGACAAGCGTCGCTCATGGTTCAATCCCATGATTTGTCTGCTTATGTTTGCGCACATCCTCATCAACCTGTTCCCCATTGAGACGCACACTGTTTTTGGGGGAATGTACATCGCTACGCCTGCCATTGGGGTGATAAAGACGATTTTAGCTTTTGGAACGCTCATCGTTCTCATTCAGTCTAAAGAATGGTTGTCACGTCCCGACACTGCTTTTAAGGAGGGAGAGTTTTACTTATTGGTGATAGCAACGCTCTTGGGAATGAACATGATGGTAAGTGCCAACCACTTCTTGCTCTTTTTCTTGGGCTTGGAAATGGCGAGCGTACCTATGGCTTGCTTGGTTGCGTTTGACAAATATCGTCACGACTCGGCCGAAGCAGGAGCCAAATTCATATTGACAGCCACCTTTTCAAGCGGGGTGATGCTCTACGGTATCAGCTTTATCTATGGTGCGGTAGGCACGCTTTACTTTGAAGATATTGCCACACAGCTCACCGCCACACCGTTTACCATTCTTGGCATGGTGTTCTTTTTCAGTGGCTTGGGCTTTAAGATTAGCTTGGTGCCTTTCCATTTCTGGACAGCCGACTCGTACCAAGGTGCGCCAACCACCGTTACTGGCTATCTCTCGGTAGTAAGTAAAGGTGCAGCAGCTTTCGCTCTTTGCACTATCTTGATGAAAGTATTTGCTCCCATGGTCATCTATTGGCAATATATGTTGTACATCGTTATTGTGTTGTCAATCACGGTAGCCAACTTGTTCGCCATTCGTCAAACCAACCTGAAACGCTTTATGGCGTTCAGTTCTATCTCTCAGGCAGGTTATATTGTCTTGGCAATTGTTGGTAACTCGGCGTTGAGCGTCACTGCATTGAGCTTCTATGTGTTGATTTACGTGGTAGCCAACATGGCAGTGTTTACCATTATCAGTGCGGTAGAGGAACATAACAACGGTACGGTGATGATGGACAGTTACAATGGCTTTTATCAAACCAATCCCAAGTTGGCGTTCCTCATGACTTTGGCATTGTTCTCGTTGGGCGGTATTCCACCATTTGCGGGAATGTTCTCTAAGTTCTTTATCTTTATGGCAGCCGTGCAGGATGCTGATTTAAGTACTTCAGTAGGGGCATGGGCGTACATCGTGCTGTTCATTGCGTTAATCAATACGGTCATCTCCTTGTATTACTACCTCTTGATTGTGAAGGCGATGTACATCAAGAAAAGTGAAAATCCGTTGCCCACGTTCAAGAGCCACACCAATACCAAGTTGGCATTGGCTGTATGCACAGCCGGTGTAGTGTTGTTTGGCGTGTGCTACATGGTATTCGACTGGATACATGCGGCTTCGGTAGCCATTTCGTAGTTTTACAAATATATACATAAATGAAGTCCCTATCCTTTGGCATTTGTAATGCCATCGGGTAGGGACTTTTTTTCGTTGCGTGATTGCCTTTCTATTTGTCAAGGGTTTTGTCATTTGCAAACCCATTGACTTTGGGCATCAAACCCGTTGACTTTGGGCATCAAACCCATTGACTTTGGGCATCAAACCCATTGACTTTGGGCATTAAACCCTTTGACTTTAGGCATTAAACCCTTTGACTTTGGACATAAAGCCTTTTGACTGAATCGCTAATCGCTCAAACGCATTGACAGAAAGTTGTGGAAATGAAATATTGCTATTATTCGTATTGGTCTTATCTCATGCACTTCTTTCATGCGTGTTGTCGACTTACACTCTCTCTATCGTAAGATATATGCCGAACCGTTTTAAGCTATTTCAATGGTAAATGACAAGACATTTTGTCTACATTTTTGTCTAAATCAATTATACAAACATCAAAAACAAGACATAATGTTATATATTTTATAATGCAATTATCACTAAAAAGCATATAGACGAGTTAAGACTATCCATTAAAAACATTACCAATCCAATGCAGGTATTGTTTTAATCTGAATGTGATAACAACTTTTCTTAAGCAAAAAAAATGATTTTATGCTTTTCAAGTTCAAAATATAGAATAAATTATGTAGATTTGCAATATCAAACCTAAAGAAAATATGAAAAAAACACTACTAATCACTTACATTTTTTGCATGATAGTTGCCACAGGGCATGCCTGCACGGCCGCGGTAATAACGGGCAAAGCCACCAAAGACGGTCGGCCTATGATATGGAAAGTGCGTGATACAGACGCTCTACAAAACTGCATGCGTTTTTTCAAAGGACAGAAATATGACTTTATTGGCGTTGTAGATTGCCAACCTCGATCAAAAGAAGAAGTGTGGTTGGGAACAAACACGGCTGGATTTTCCATTATAAACACACAATCATTCAACCTTGAAAAAACGGTTAACGGTATAGAGCCGGGTGGGAAAAATGGTGAGTTCATGTACAAAACGCTTAGCGTTTGCGCCACCGTACAAGACCTAAGGCACTATCTTGACACCACTAAGCTCGAAGGACTGTGCGCCAACTTTGGTGTAATCGATGCTGAGGGTGGAGCCGTGTGGGTGGAAGTGAGCACGCGAAGTTATCGTTTTTTTGACGTAAACGACCCCATAATAGCACCCAATGGATATGCCGTGAGAACAAATTTCAGTTTCACAGGGGAGCCCAACGAGGGGTTGGGATACGTGCGTTATAAAACTGCCGATGATGCTTTAAGCCAAGCCGCAAAAGCCAAAGCTATCACCCCCGACTGGATATTCGAACATTTAGACCGCTCTTTCCGTAACCCCAAACTTGGCATAGACCTACACGATGGCGCCCATAACATTCCCAACACATCCGGATGGTTTGTTGACCACGATTTCATCTCAAGAGTGGGAACAGCTTGCTCGGGTGTTATCGAAGGTGTAAAACCGCACGAAAACCCTGAGCTAACAACCATGTGGACCGTCATTGGCTATCCACCTGTGAGCACGGCGTTTCCCTTTTGGGTTAAAAATGCGGATAAATTGCTGCCAGCTTTATACACGATTGGGGCAGGCCAGAAAGTGACCGCTTTCGGAAAGAAAGTGGACACGCTGAAAGATCGGGTTTATTCCTATCACCAAGGAATTGGTTCTGACAGATATTTCAATTGGGAAACGCTCTACAACAAACAGGGCGATGGAATTATGCAAAAATTGAAACCTGTTGAGAAAGAAATTTTCAACAAGACTAACGCTGTGTCCATGAAATGGTATGAGAACGGTAAAGTTAACACAAAAGAGCTCGAATCATTATACCTTACGCTAACCAATTATGTCACATCAAGTTACAATCATCTGTTCGATTTGTAACACACGACTGCTTAATGTATGACAAATAAGAAACGGATTGAAATATTTATATCTATCTTTGTCATAAGAGAGAGTGTGTAAGGTTATATCTCAAAGTATGGCAAAAAAATGAGAAATTATAATCTCTGAAGCTCTCTATGCATCCAAATAATTCAAGAAACATTGATATTGTCCACATATAAAAACAAAAACTATGGAAACAAATTCTATTCATGAGGCATCGCCCAAGCTGTCGTTTACCGATGCCGTTCGTCAAGTTTTTAACAAGTATGCAACCTTTAAGGGGCGTGCGCGCCGGTCAGAGTATTGGTGGTTCGTGCTGTTTTACTCTTTGGTTTTAATTGCAGCAGCTATATTGGATAACCTTTTTGGCATAACCTTTGAGTACGCCTTTTACGGATCGATTTATTGTATTGCTGCACTCGTATTGTTCTTACCTAATTTAGCTGTTACAGTTCGTCGCTTGCATGACATTAACAAGAGCGGTTGGAATATTCTTTGGGGAATTATTCCGTTGATTGGAAGTATCTTGTTAATCGTTTGGTGCTGCCAAGATTCGAAAGCAGAGGCCAATCAATACGGTGAATCTCCTAAATATTTGTAACATTTAAGTATAAAAAATAAAGAAGCAGGGATGTTCCTGCTTCTACAAAATAAGGCTGGCTCTATAGGAAAGGGAGTTAGCCTTTAAGTTCTTGTTTTAAGAATTTTGGGGTGTGTCCCTTACTGCTTTTGGCCACTTCTTCAGGCGTTCCTGTGGTTAAAACCATGCCGCCGCCACGTCCACCTTCTGGTCCCATGTCAATGATGTAATCGGCCAATTTGATGACATCCAGGTTGTGTTCGATGATTATAACTGTGTTACCACGATCAACCAATTGTTGAAGCACGTCCATCAAGATGCGGATGTCCTCGAAGTGCAATCCAGTGGTTGGCTCATCGAGGATGTACAGCGTCTTTCCCGTGTCGCGTTTAGATAATTCGGTAGCCAACTTCACCCGCTGACTCTCACCGCCCGAAAGGGTAGTGGAGGGCTGTCCCAGCTTGATGTAGCCTAAGCCAACATCCTGAATGGTTTTGATTTTGTGTAGAATGTTCGGCACGGCATCGAAAAATTCTACCGCCTGATTGATGGTCATGTCCAGCACGTCGGCAATGCTTTTGCCCTTGTATCTCACTTCAAGTGTCTCGCGGTTGTAGCGTTTGCCATGGCAAACCTCGCATGGCACCATCACATCGGGCAGAAAATTCATTTCTATCGTCTTGTAACCATTGCCACCGCAGGCCTCACATCGTCCACCTTTCACGTTAAACGAGAAGCGTCCAGGTTTGTAACCTCGTATTTTAGCCTCGGGTAGGTTGACGAACAGCGAGCGAATGTCACTGAACACGCCTGTGTAGGTGGCTGGGTTGCTGCGAGGAGTTCGCCCTAACGGACTTTGATCTACATCCACCACCTTATCTATATAGTCGATGCCTTCTATCGAATCGTACGGCATTGGCTTTTTCAGCGAGCGATAAAAATGCTTCGACAGTATGGGCTGTAGCGTTTCGTTAATGAGGGTAGACTTGCCAGAACCCGACACGCCCGTCACGACAATGAGTTTTCCAAGCGGAAACTCCACGTCAATATTCTTCAAGTTGTTACCTTTTGCCCCTCTTATCCAAATGCTTTTGCCGTTGCCCTCACGCCGTTTCGCGGGTAACTCAATGGCTCGTTTGCCATTTAGATAATCGGCCGTGATGGTATGTTGCTGGAGCATTTGCTGTGGAGTGCCTTGAAAAACCACCTCACCCCCTTTGCGTCCAGCCTTTGGGCCAATGTCTATAATGTAGTCGGCAGCCAACATCATGTCTTTATCGTGTTCCACGACAATGACAGAGTTGCCCATGTCGCGCAATTCTTTTAGTGAGTGGATGAGTCGTTCGTTATCTCTTTGGTGCAAACCAATACTGGGTTCGTCGAGAATATACAGCACATTGACCAACTGTGAGCCAATTTGAGTGGCCAGTCTGATGCGCTGGCTCTCGCCTCCGGACAAAGAGGCAGACGCGCGGTTGAGTGAAAGATAGTCGAGACCAACTTCCAGTAAGAAGCTCACGCGTGCTCTCAATTCTTTCACAATCTCTGTAGCAATGGTTTTTTGCTGTTTGTCCAGATGTTCCTCTACATGGTCGAGCCACTCTTTCAGTTCGGTGATGTCGAGTTTGGCAATCTCTGAAATGTTGTGGTTCCATATCTTATACGACAACGATTCTCGCTTTAGTCTCATGCCGTTGCATTCGGGGCAAGTGGTTGTAGCAAGAAACTGGTCAGCCCATTTCTGTCCGGCTGTCGAATCATCATTCTCCATGACCGTTCGTAGGTATTTGATGATGCCTTCGAAAGTCACAAAGTAGTCACTGCTGGTACGAACTAAGTCTTTGGAAATCTTGATGTTTTCAAGGCTCCCGTAAAGTATTTCGTCAACTACATCCTGCGGTATGTCTTTGAATGGAGTTTTGAGTGTCAGGTCGAATTTGTGCAAGATGGCATCGATTTGCCAGAATATCATCTGGTTCTTATATTTGCCCAATGGGACGATGGCACCATCATGTATGCTGAGTTTGTCATTCGGAATGACTTTTGAAAGATCAATCTCGTTGACATAGCCCAAGCCTTTGCAACGCTGACAGGCGCCCTCCGGCGAGTTGAAAGAGAAGATGTTG
>CABTXD010000066.1:0-13327 GCA_902488665.1 uncultured Prevotella sp.
CATCAAAATAATCTGCGAGTATCTCTGGAAAGATACAACGCAACAATTGCTCGGTCTTCATGATGCAAAGATAACAAATACCTATGAAATTATGTGCATGAGAGGGAGAGGGTTGCAACTGGGTTTTACGACTGACCCGTTTGTTTTCCAATTCATCTATCGCAACGACAACAAAATATTTGAAAGGGCTGATCGCATTACTGCGATCAACCCTTTTAAGATATCATTTTCCTTTTGGGGGAATAAAGCTGAGAGAATCTACTTTATCCTCTCCACAGTCAATCCGCCCGGCTCGCCGGGCTGTATGGCGAACCGCACCTCGGTCAGCCTACCGTCCTTCACCGTGAGCCAGTAGAGGTCCTACGGCTCGTCGGCGAGATATACTTGGTAGGCGCACTCCGTGTTTGTGCCTGCCGCCAGTACGGTGAATTTAACCGCCCCAACGGTGAAGTGCGAACTCTGCTCGTACTCGGCGATCAATGTCTTGAGCCTCGCCAGCTCCTCGGCGTGCGGGTCGGCAAGGTCGCCGTACTTTCTGAACTGCTGGTACACCTCTTGGGCGGTGCCAGCATTGTCCCCTCGGGGTTCAGTACTTCTTTTCTCGCGGAAGCGTTGTCCCCGAGGGTTCGGTGTCAATTTACGAAGCGCACCAAGCGCACGGCGTTGCCGCCGATTTCGCCTTTCGAGCCGAAAGTCGCGCCGATCGTGATGTTGTAGTGGATCATTGACACGTTCCCCGGTATCGGAGCACTGCTAGACGTGGAGGTCCAGTAGTTGAAGTGGCGGCCTATCTGATCTATCTTGCATTTGCCATTTTTAAGGCCTGCGTTCCATCCGACAAAGGGCAAGAAGAGGCAGCCCATCTTGGTGACGGCTTCCATCTTGAGGATCTTGCCCTTATTGCCGGTCGGCTGGTCGGTGTCGAGGGTACGCTTGCCGAAAGTAGAGCCATTCGGTGCGGTGAAGAGCGACATTGCAGTCGACTTGTTCATTCCATCGGGGAATATCACGATTCCAGCCTGGTCCACATCTCTCTCCACGGTACGGTTGCCGTTGAGGTCGAGGAACGCGAGGGCGAAGGCAGGCGTTCCGGCGTCGTCAGGAAAACGGCGCGTGTCGAACAGGTACTGCCACTCGCTATTGCTGAGGGTTACTAATGGGTCGGGGCTGTCGGCCAGCTTCGCGTAGTTGGTCCAGTCTTGGTCCGTGCCCTTGTACTCTGTGTTTTTTATGGGCAGGAAGTATTTGCCCTCGCTCTTGTCGACGAGGGTGGGGTACTTTGGTTTTCCGAAGAAGAACATGTCGAACACGGGGTTGTCGGTGCAGGTCACGTACCATGCGCCGTCGACGTCCTGCACACAGGTGTACTCGCCGAAGTAGCCTTTGGGGTTCGTGTAGTCGGTGGGGGCCACCACGCTCCACTGCTCGGGGGCGAGTCGGTAGTATCCCTTCAGCACGTTGTACGTGGCGGTCAGCGCTAGTGGTTTGTCCTTGCCCTTGCGGTAGAGGGTGTTGGGCTTGATGTGCTTGCGCACGGAGAGTGAGTATACCTGCTTGGGCATCATGTACTGCAGGTTGCCGTCGGTGAAGTTGACCTTCTTGCCATCCTTGCTCACGGTGAACACGGATGGGGTGCCAGCGGCGGTGCGCACGAAGGCGTCGGCGTTGTTGCCTACGAAAGCTGGTTCGGCTCCAGCGGAGACGATTTCGTTGGAGCTTTGCTTGTCGGTGTAGATGTCGAAGGAGAGCGTGGCCTTGTCGGTCTCTCCCTTGTTGGGCACCAGAGGGAGGTAGATGTCATAGGGCTTATCAGGGCTCGCGGTCGTCGTGAACACAAGCCCCGAACGCACGTTGCTCTCCTTTCCCTCCATGACGGTGCTCGCAATGTCTCCGCTTGCCGCGTCGACGGTGGCCTGCAGGGGTACGTCGCCGTGTACCACGAGGTCTTTGTATGTGTCGCCCAGGCGCGGGTCGGAGTTGCCCTTGACGCTGAAGTGGGCTGCGGCGAAGGCGTTCTTGAGTGTCACGTCGCCCAGTATGCCCGCCTTGTCGCCGTCCATCTTCACCGTTCCTTCTGCGTTAAGGGCGCAGAAGTTTTTCAGCGATTCGCGCTTGCCGTCGAGCTTAGAGAAGTCGAACATAATCTTGCCGTTCACGATGCGGTCTGTATTCGTGTTGGGGCCGAGATAGAATATGCGGACCTTTTGTCCGGCTGTTAACCCGTTTACGGGGCCTTCGAACACGCCCTTCTCCTTGTCTATGCCTTCCTTGAGCGTGAGGGTGCCGAGGGCTTTTCCGGAAGCGTCCACCACGAGCAGGTTGTCGTCTTTTTCCCATAGCCACGGATTCTTGCCGTCGCCCTCGGTGAGGTTGGCGCGCGTGCCGTCGGGGTTCTCCACGCCGGTCGAGGCGGTTATGGTGAGCGTTACGCCCTGTGCTGGTGTATCGCCGCCGTCGATGATGTCTTCCTGTCCGGTGCACCCGGTCAGTGCAAGCGCCACGGCTGCCGTTACGGTCACCGCTGCCTGTCTCATTGCTTTGATTGCTTTGATTGCTTTCATACTGTTTTTCTTAGTCATTTTTGTCGTTTGATACTTTTGTTTCGTAGTCGCTTTCCTGTAAGCTGCTTCCGCCTACCACCCGGTTTCCCAGTCGCTGTTGAAGGACTTGCTCGAGCTAGTCACGTTTCGTGCTGAACTTGATGTTTCGCTGTCGTCTACAACTTCCCAGTCGCTGTCATCGCCGTCCATCGAACTGTCTATTCCGCTGCCGGCGAGCAGGCTCTGTTGCATTTTCGTGAAAACGATTTCCACATTGGGTGTAAAATACTTTTTCTTTTTCATTTTGCTCGTTGTTTGATATTGTTCTTTAAATGATAATTATACTTGAGAAATGTCTATTGCTGACGCTTGCTTACGCGAGCTTTGTCCGCTTGACGAGCGGATACTAAGAAAGCAGAAGAGGAATTCCCGTGAAATCCCCGTCCTTCCTATGTCTCCATACCCGCAACTCGCGCGCGTATGCGTAAAAAAAGAGAGTTGACCAGCGGTTAACCTGTGTGTTAGCAAATTATTTGGAACTACCAAATAATCTGTCGGAAAAATCACGCTGTCATCAAAAAAGTTTCGCATTTTACACACGCTGCACATTGCTTATAACGTGGTGCGAGCCACGGAGTTGATATATCGGGACAAAGATACGAAGAATTTCCGATAGTTCCAAGCGTTCGGCCTGTTTTTTGCACGGCTCTTTCATTTAAAAGGGTCGTTTGTTGTCAAAAACTATCATGTCCTTCAGTATCAACAACAATATCCTTAAATGAAAGAGCGTGTGTTTTTTTGTCGGCTGCCCGCACGGGGCGGCACAAATACCCATTATTGGGTATTGTCCGTCCCGGTCTTTATCCTTACCTTTGTCGCCATCAACAACCAACATGACATGACAAGGAGAAAACGACATATCAGGCAGCAGGAAGCTGCCATCCCATGCGAGGCGCACCGTTCAGGCAATGAGCGGTGCGCTTTTTTTTTGAACAAATCGGAACATCGTTCATTATTGTGGCTTCGCCAAGACCGGAATATCATATTCATCAATCATCAAAATAAAAACAACAATGAAAATCGAAAAAATCAACAACCTTTTCAGGCAGTTGGCGAACTGGATTTTGCGCCATCGGCTTATTGTGGGTGCGCTGTTCGCCCTGCTTGTCGCGTTCTCTCTCGTTGGAGCCAAGCGCATCGTGATAAGAACTTCGTTCGATGACTATTTTTTGAGCGACGACCCTATACTGCTCAAGACCAACGAGTTCAAGTCTATCTTTGGTAACGACTACTATGTGGCAGTGCTGGTAAAGAATAAGGACATCTTCTCCAAACGCAGTCTCACACTCATTCGTGAGCTGAGCAACGAACTGAAAGATAGTTTGTCGTACGCCGACAAGGTAACATCGCTCACCGACCTTGAGTTTGCCTCTGGTACGGAGGAAGGTATGACCATAGAGCAGATTGTACCCGAGCAAATTCCATCGGATGCCGCTGGACTGAAAGAAATCAAGCGCAAGGCTTACAGTAAGCCCTATCTGGCAAAGAAAATGGTATCGACCGATGGAACAATGACATGGATCATGGTAAAGCTGCGTCCCTTCCCTGCCGATAGTGTGTGGAAGAAAACGAGCGACATGGCTCCCGACATGATTACTGGCAGGGAAGCAGGACATATCATAGGCAAGGAGAAATATGCAGAACTGTCGCCCGCTGCTGCAGGAATGCCTTATCTGAGCTATGAGAAGGTGGTCTATCTCAAGGGTGAAATGGGACGACTGTTCCTCTTCGCATTCATCATCTCTATTGTAGTAATGCTCATCGTAACTCGTTCGCTACGTGGAGTAATAGCGCCATTACTCACCTCTGTCTTAGGACTGCTCATCAGCTTTGGCATCATCGGCTGGACAGGCATCTACATCGACATGACAACCACAATGATAGCCGTCATTCTCACCTTTGCTTGCTCCATTGCCTACAACATCCACCTGTACAACTTCTTCAAGACGCGCTTCGTAGAGACAGGTAGGCGCAGGCAATCCATCATCGATGCGATGGGCGAGACTGGTTGGGGCGTATCGCTCTCGGCACTCACCACCGTGGCTGCCATGATGACATTCCTTTCCATGAAAATCGTACCCATGCAGGCAATTGGTCTCAATACATCCATCAGTCTGCTCGCCGTATTGATTACCTGCCTTTTCATCACTCCCCTTCTGTTGTCGTTTGGCAAGGATAGAAAACCAACCGTCAATATGTCGAAGAGCTTTGAGGGCTATATTGGCAATAGGTTTGAGCAATTCGGAAGTTTTGTAATACGCCATCATCGGGGCATTGTCGCATTGTCGGTGGTGCTGACGATTTTCTGTGGCATCGGACTCTTCTTCATCGAGCCAGCATTCGACATTGAGAAGACGATGGGGAGAAAAGTGCCTTATGTCAACAAATTCCTCAACCTTTGTGAAACGGAACTCGGCTCCATGTATGCCTACGATTTGATGATTACGCTGCCACACGACAACGATGCCAAGAAACCAGGAAATCTACAGAAGCTCGACCAATTGTCAAAAATTGCTGATGGTTACAAACTGACAAAACGCCACAACTCCATTACCGACATCGTGAAAGACATGAATTGCACACTCAACGGAAACAAGCAGCAATGTTACACCATTCCCGACAATGCCGATATGGTGGCACAGTTGCTGTTGCTCTACGAAAACGCTGGAGGAACGGAGTCGGAATACTGGATGGACTACAACTATAAACGGCTAAGGCTACAAATAGAACTGAAAGACTACAACTCCAACGAAGCGGAAAAGGAAATGAACGACCTTCAGGCAGAGGCACGCCGTCTCTTCCCCGATGCACACGTTTCGGTGGTAGGGAATATTCCGCAGTTCACCGTCATGCAGCAGTATGTGGAGCGAGGACAGATGTGGTCGATGATGCTGTCGGTATTGGTGATCGGCATCATCCTCGTTCTGATTTTTGGAAACTGGAAAGTAGGACTCGTAGGGATGATACCCAACATTGCCCCTGCCATTATCGTAGGTGGAATGATGGGATGGCTTGGCTACCCACTCGACATGATGACCGCCTCGCTCATCCCGATGGTCTTGGGTATCGCAGTCGATGACACCATTCATTTCATCAACCACAGTCATGTGGCATACGACAGATGCGGCAATTATGCAGAAGCCATCAACCGCACCTTCCGCACCGAAGGACTTGCCATTGTGATGTCCACGGTTGTCATCTCGGCTACATTCATGGGCTTCGTCTTTTCCGATGCCACACAGATGAGCAACTGGGGCATACTTGCCGTGGCGGGCATGGTATCGGCTTTGTTGGCTGACCTCTTCCTCACTCCTATCCTCATAGACTATCTCCACATCTTCAAGCAAGAGAAGGCAAAAATCAACAACACTCAAAATAACAATTAAAACAAAAAAAAATGAAAACAAGAAATTTTACATTGCTGCTCATCGCTCTGTTGGCAATTGGCAGCGCACAAGCAGCAGGACTGTCTGGTAGGGATATTATGCAGAAAGTAAAGAACCGACCTGATGGCGACACACGCTACGCTAACGTAGAGATGACGCTCATTCAGCGAAGTGGACACAAACGCATCAGAAAACTCGAATCGTGGGCTATGGACGTAGGCAAGGACACAAAGAAAATTATGTTCTTCACTTATCCCGGAGATGTGAAGGGAACAGGATTTCTCACCTGGGACTACGACAATCCACGCAAGGTGGACGACAAGTGGCTCTATCTGCCTGCCATGAAAAAGACAAGACGTATTAGCGGTAAGTCGTCGAAGACCGACTACTTCATGGGTAGCGACTTTACCTACAACGACATGAGTATGCGCAATGTGGACGAGGAAAAGCACCAGCTCCTTCGAGAAGAAAACTTAGCCGGACATAGATGCTGGGTGGTGCAGTCGATTCCCAATGACAAGGACGAAATCTATACACGTCGAGTAACGTGGATAAGACAAGACTGTTTGATGGCTGTCAAGGCAGAGTACTACGACAAACTGAACAAGCTACACCGCCGACTATCTATCTCCAACATCGATAAAGTACAGGGCTTCTGGACGATGCACCTCATGCAAATGGAAAATGTGCAGACGGGGCACAAGACCATCATTCGCATGGACAACCAGCGATTCAACATCAAGGTGGCGCCCAACCTCTTCACCGTTTCCAAATTGGAGAAAGGGCTCTAAAATGAACCTGATACAACTATCCACTCTCTTGCTTGTGCCGATGTTCTCGGCACAGGCATCAGCCCAAGTAGAAACGCCAACAACAGCTATTGACAGTCTTGAAACAGTACCCAAAGAGACTCTTCAGGAGACGTATGACAAAGACAGCGATGACGCATTACAAGTTCGGGTGAAGGGATTTCTTGATACCTATCACGCACTCCGAACAACAGGGAATGCAGACTGGATGGCGTCAAGAACTCGGGCAAGGGGCGAAGTGAGACTCGAAAAAGGTGCGACAGCTCTCTTTGTCTCACTGAACGCTATTTACAACGGAATACTGAAAGACCGCACAGGCATAGAACTGCGTGAGGCGTATCTGTCATATACCAAAGGCAACCTTGATCTGCGTGTGGGACGGCAAATCGTGATATGGGGAGTGGCAGACGCACTGCGCCTTACCGACTGTGTGTCGCCCATCGACTACACCGAATTTCTCGCCCAAGACTATGACGACATACGTATGCCTGTGAATGGCTTACGTGCCAAATACACCTTGGGAGCTATTACAGCAGAAGCGGTGTGCAACCCAGTAACTAACTTCGCTGTGATACCTACCGACCTGCGCAATCCGTGGGCAATGCGTTTGCCGAACACCTCCCTCCCCTATTCCATAGACTTGGAAAGCGGAAAACCAGAAAAGCGACTGAAGAACATGGAATACGGTGGACGCATCTCCGTCAACCTCAGCGGTGTGGATTTCTCTGTGAGTGTCTTGCGCACATGGAACAAACTGCCAGCCCTCCGCATGGGAATGACAACCGACGGAAAGTCACTACACATCGATGGACGCTATCACCGCATGACGATGTTAGGAGCCGACTGTTCGTTACCCATCGGGCAATTCGTCATTCGAGCAGAGGTAGCCAAATACCTCGACGAGGCGCAAAATGCTGCAATGGGATGCGAAGTGGAATGCCGCAATGCACTCAATGCGCTCATCGGCATTGATTGGTACCCTGGCAACGACTGGAATGCAAGTCTGCAATATTGCCACAAATACACATCGGGCAACCTCGAAAGACTGCCTATCTATCGCCATGCAGGGATAGCCACGGCACGGCTCGCCAAAGAATTGCTGCAAAACACACTAAAACTTTCTACCTTTGCCTACATTGATGTTACAAACGGCGGCATCTTCAATCGTTTCTCGGCTTCCTATTCCCTTAACGACCAAATCGAGCTCACCGCTGGCTACGACTATTTCCATGCCGACAGAGGAATGTTCAAGATGTATGGCAAAAACAGCGAGGCGTGGGTTAAACTGAAGTACAGCTTTTAACGATAACCACTACTCTGAGAGTAGGTTCTCGCATGGGCATGTCACATGTAAACTAAAACCAGCTGGCTATGGTCATCAGAACTGTTCGAGGATGGCGATGCGCTTCTTCGTGTCGGGATGCGTGGAGAAGAGCGAGTTCATAAAGCCCATCAGACCCGATGACATTTCATCCGGCTGCACGATGAAGAGCTGGGCCACGTCTTGCTGCTTGACATCATCCAGTCCTGGATCTTGCGACAACTTGCGCAAGGCGTTGGCCAGTGCCATAGGGTTGCCACACAACTCTGCCCCACCGGCATCTGCCATGTATTCGCGTTTGCGCGAGATGGCGAAGCGGGTAACGAGCGTGAAGAAGTAGGCGATGGCGCAACAAATCAATCCCACAAAGAGGATCACCAGGAACGACAGGCCGACACCCTTCTCGCTTTTGCTACTGCGCGAGCTGCCCCCCATCCACATCGCGTAGTACAACATGCGCACCACCATGTACATAACCGTGGCGACGATGCCCACGAAGATAATGCTCACCACGAGCAGGCGCGTGTCCTTGTTTCGAATGTGGGTAAGCTCGTGAGCCACCACGCCGGTGAGTTCCTCGTCGCTGAGGCGGTTGATGATGCCCGTGGTAAGTGTCACGGTGTAGGTTTTGGCATTGATGCCGCTGGCGAAGGCGTTCAACTGCGAATCGTCTACCACGTTAATCTTGGGCATGTCCATGCCGCAAGTCATACAAAGGTTTTCCACGATGTTGTAGACGCGCGGATTTTCGCGCCGCGTGAGCGGACGGGCACCAGTGGCATGCCGAATCATTGACACGTTGGAGAAATAAGCGATGACAAACCAAATGCCCACCACGAAGAGCACCCAAGGAATGGCCTGGACGAAATAAGCATTCACCTCCTCGACGTTGAGGGTGTGTACCATTTCGCCGTTCGCGTCGTAATAGCCTCCGCCTAAGTAGTTGAGCAACGCCAGAAAAACC
Source organism: uncultured Prevotella sp. (assembly GCA_902488665.1). Taxonomy (GTDB): domain Bacteria; phylum Bacteroidota; class Bacteroidia; order Bacteroidales; family Bacteroidaceae; genus Prevotella. The sequence continues at coordinate 9,081 of CABTXD010000066.1, forward strand.
CAAATCATCACCAGGATGATGACAGGAAACGCCACCAACAACAATGCACTCATGATGTTGTTGCGGCGTATCTGCGTTTGGATGCCTACGTATTTCATGTTTTAAAACTTCACCTCCGGCGCCTTTTCAATCTCAGCGCGCTGTTCGGGAGCTATCTCGTACATGGGTTCGCGCTTAAAGCCAAACATGTTGGCAAAAAGGTTGGAAGGGAATGTCTGCACGGCATTGTTCAGCTCGCGCGTTGCCGTGTTGAAGTAACGGCGCACGGCAGAGAGTTTGTTCTCGATGTCGGCAATTTCGTTCTGCAACTGCATGAAGTTCTGGTTGGCCTTGAGTTCGGGATAAGCCTCCAAAGACACACGCAGACCCGCCAAGGCTTGCGTCAGTGCGTTGTCGGCCTTCATCTTCTCGTTGATGGTCGTAGCCCCCATGCCCATGGCGCGGGCCTCGGTGATGCGCTGCAGCACCTGCTTCTCGTGTTCGGCGTAACCTTTGACGGCCCCAATCAACTGAGGAATCAAGTCGGCACGCTGTTTTAGTTGTACGTCGATATTGGCGAACGCATTCTCACGATTGTTGCGCAATCTCACCAAGTTGTTATAGATGCCGATGCATCCCAGCACAAGTAGCACGATGACTACCAAAATGACAATTCCTGTTACCATAGTTCCATTTGTTTGATTGTTTGTTTGATGTACAAATATAATTAAAAGTTGCGGAAGTTCCACTGATTTAAGATTTATTAGGAAACAAAGAAGAAAGAACACCCGTTCATCGGCACAACTCTTTCACCTAAACAGGCCGTTTGTTGGCAAAAACAATCATTTGCGTTTGTTTCAGCAACGAATCGGGCGAATTGCCATTTTTGAACAGGTATGTGTTTTTCTCTGGATTCTTTCAAATTATAAAATATAATATGTATCTTTGTTGTCGCGAAAAATGTATTCTTTCGCGACAAAAACATCTTGTAATTATGAACGAAAGCCTTGAAGATAAGATACTTGCTAAGTCTAAGAAATGCGGAAGAGGTTCTGTGTTTTTTGTGAGTGATTTTGTTTCGTATGGAAATCGGAATGCAGTTAATAAAGCTTTGGAGCGCCTCACAGAAAAAGGGCTGATGATTAGGGTGGCACGTGGTATCTATTGTTACCCTAAAATAGAAAAAGTATATGGCCTTGGAGTAGTTCCTCCATCTCTTGAAGATATTGCTAAAGCAATGGCAAAAAGAGATGGAGCAAAGATAGTTCCAACAGGACTTTTTGCTCAATACCAACTGGGACTTACTCAGCAGGTGCCAATGAATGTTGTTTACTTAACCGATGGGGCATCACGCACTATAGACCTTGGAGAGGGAAAAAACATCAAGTTCAAACGCGCCTCCCCCCGATATTTTGCCATTCGTAGCCAGTTGGCCCTTCTCTTGACAATGGCTCTTAAAGATTGGAAAGTGGAGAACCTGCGGGAGGAACAAATAGCTCTCATTAAAGCAAAGATGAATGAAAATCCCCGCCTTCAGACGGCTGATCTTAAACTAATGCCTTCAAAGGTAAGAGAATTTATAATAAGTTTATATGAATAAGTTTCTGGAATTATCTGATTCACAGAGAAAAAGTGTCTATGAATCGGTTGCAATTAAGGTAGGATTGCCTGCCCAGGTGATAGAGAAAGATTTTTGGGTAACAGCAATTCTGCAGACGGTCTTTACACTCCCTGTTGCCAAGCAGCTTGTTTTCAAGGGCGGTACAAGTTTAAGCAAAGGATGGAAACTCATAGAACGGTTTTCGGAAGATATAGACATTGCGGTGGATCCTATCATTCTTGGTGTTCCGGAAGGAGACCTTACCAAAAAGCAAATCAAGAAACTGCGAAAGACATCGTCGCTCTTCGTTTTAGAGCAACTGACACCCATGATTTGCAAAGAAGTGCAACGAGAGGGATTGCATTCGTTCATTACGGTTGATGCCCAGCCCAATGGTGAAGGCGATAATACCTATCCAGAACCGCGTCAAATCTATCTGCATTACAAATCCGTCTTTGATAAGGCTCTTACGTACCTTCGCCCCGATGTTGTTTTGGAAGTCAGCGCACGTTCTTTAATCGAACCAACAGAAGCGATACAAATCAAAAGTATCCTTGGCGAGCACCTTCCAGTCTTACCATTGACCGATAGTGTCATTCATACTGCTATCCCCGCAAAGACATTTTTAGAAAAGGTATTTCTGCTCCACGAACTATTCTCCGTCCCAGGACACGGAATGATTGCAGAACACAAAAGCCGACACCTTTACGACTTGCACGTCATGATGAATAAGGATTTCGCAAAGAAAGCTGTTATCGATGATATCTTATGGGAATCTATTCGCCACCATCGAGAAATTTACACCTCTGTGCGGGATATAGATTATACGCCTGATGTGCGCAAACGGCTCAGACTTATTCCCAGAGAAGACATTCTTGATACATGGAGAGCAGACTATGACGCAATGAAGGAATCCATGATTTATGGGAACAAACCATCATTTGATGAATTGCTGGAAGGCATGTCTGAACTTCAGAGAGAATTTAGAGAAATCCAATAAGCAATACTCATGATGGCAGAACACCCCTGTGGTATCGCACCAGACAAAGAGTTTATAACCATAGTAGTGCTACCGTTGTGATGGAAAGAGGTACAACCTCCAAATCAGAGAAAGTGGGAACCATATCGCACTGAGGAACTTTTTTCTTCCCGTAGACTTGATTTCCAGCATATTGCTTGCTATTTTCAAGTATTTTTTTGAACTTTGCCATGAGGTTGTGCATAACAATGATTTTATAACCTAATAGATTCTGTACCACTAAGTTACTAAAAAGTCAACGACGTGTGCAATTTTTATAAGAAATAAAAACGTCGAATTAATCCAACCAACAGGTTAGTTATAAAATAAGAGCCTAACAACTAAACCGCCCAATAAAACGAACATGACAGAAATACGAATTTATCAAAGCCTGCGAAAAAATATGCTTTGGGCTATCTTATGCTTTGTTTTTGCCTTAGGCGGATATTTTATTCTCACGGATGCCAGTACAAGCTGGCCAACAAAAGTATTGGGCGGAGGATTGGGAATTATATTCTTCGGCGGTGGCGGATTGTTTCTCATTCTATCAACCGTCTATAACCGAATTCGTCAAATTCCGCTTATAATAATCCATGAAGATAGACTGGAATTATACATACAGGTCAAGGGAACCTATCATACCATCTATTTTACGGATGTAAAGCGTTTCCGATTAATAAAAATCCAATCGACCAAACTGATTGCTGTTGATTATAAGATAACGTCATTGATACATAAGGTAGACAAATCATCGGCTTCTACGCAGCGTATGATGACATTCAATTTCGCTGTGTCCGGAGCAATTGAAGGCCTTCCTGCTGAAAATCTGACTATGAACGGGAAAAAGATATGTGACATATTAAACGGACACCTGAGTAAAAATGTATGAATAGGCAATAGATGTTTTGGCAGGAAAAAGGAAAACGAAAATTAATCGATAAGCCATTCGTAAATTCTATCAAGATCACACATTTTAATAACCATTTTGAAATAAAAGTCAGTAAAATGAATAGGAATATTTTATCTGCAACAATAATCGTTATTTTGCTGTATACAGGTTGTAACAATGTTAATAATAGAAAGATGGCAGTGTTATCTCTTCGAGAACTACCGAACTTTGTGCAAGATACATTGAGGAAACTACCTGTAGATAAATATGGATGCTACCCTGATTTAATAGATTTCACAAATAAATTTCATTATAGAAGTACAACTATAGGGCCTTGGCAACACAAACAGGTACTAACAGATTCCATAAATCAGGTTTCCTACTCATTCTCTTATGATACTCCCCGACCATTTATTGTCACTTCAACATTTATTGCTTTTCCAATGACCTATGTTAATTCTCTAAATATTTTTAAATTGGATACATTGTCTTTTAGGATTGTTTATATAGAATAATGTAATGCTACAATTAGGGGTAATAATCTAAAACAGTGGGTAATGCTCCAAACCGAGGAACTTTTCTCTTCCCGTTGACTTGATTTCCAGCATATTGCTTGCTGTTTTCAAGTATTTTTTTGAACTTTGCCATGAGGTTGTGCATAACAATGATTTTATAACCTGATAGATTTTGTACCACTAAGTTACTAAAAAGTCAACGACGTGTGCAACTTTTTACTCATACTTATCAACTTAAATAAATTC
>CABTXD010000067.1:0-13044 GCA_902488665.1 uncultured Prevotella sp.
CAAGCAGCCGACTCGTTGCCAGGGGTGGCGTCCAGATACAAGGCACATAGCGACCCAAACAAGGTAACCGACACCGAACTACTGCCTACACGCAATTTGAAAATAGCATTCAGACTAAATGACAAAGTGCCACGTATATACGGTTTGCGCTTGGAACTCCAAATGGCAGGTGCTGCACATTGGACGCTGACCCAACTTAACTTCGCTCAAAATGGCACCCCCGTCACCGATGTGTTGCCTTCTGCAGCTTTTCGTAGTGCTTGGATGAGTGCTACTTCGAGCGATGAATGGGTAAAGGTAGATTTAGGAACGCAAGCTTCTTTCGACAAAATAAAATTGCACTGGCTCAACAAAGCCATACGAGGCGAGGTGCTGGTGTCAAAAGATGATGAGCATTGGGAGCACATTGCCAATCTTCAGCAACGGGCACAAAGACAAGAAACCATTGCTTGCAAAGCCACGGCACGCTATGTAAAAGTGAAAATGGCTGCATCGAAGAATGGCAAGCCGTTTGTGTTGAGCGAAATAGAGGTGATGGGTAGAGGCGGACTTACTGCCAAACCTTATCCCGAAAGCACTTACCAAGAAAATAGATGGAGCCTCAATGGCGGAAACTGGCGGTTGCAACGAGCCTCAGAAGTACATGCTGTGGGTGAACAAATAGCAAGTCTAAACTTCGATGATAGTGGCTGGATAACGGCCACAGTGCCTGCCACGGTGCTGTCGAGCTATATGAATATCGGCGCCATATCCAATCCAAACTATGCCGACCATCTGTTCATGATTTCCGAATCGTTCTTTAATTCCGACTTCTGGTATCGTCGTTCGTTCCACGTTCCCCAAGCTATGCTGGGCAAACATGTGTTCCTGAACTTTGATGGCATCAATTGGAAGGCTGACATCTACCTCAATGGAAAGAAGATTGATCGCATGGAAGGGGCGTTCGTTCGTGGGAGAATCGAAGTCAGCAAACTGCTCGTGGCGGGCGAGAATGTGCTGGCCGTGGAGATTGTGAAGAATCAACATCCAGGTGCTGTCAAGGAAAAGAATGAGATGAATACCGATTTTAATGGCGGAATCTTGGGTTATGACAATCCTACGTTCCATGCTACAATTGGGTGGGACTGGATCTCTACCATCCGTGGGCGTGACATCGGTATTTGGAATGACGTGTATCTGTCTGCTGAAGGTGGGGTGAGTTTGGCAGATCCAGTGGTGACTTCGTGCTTGAATCTGCCGGATACGTTGGCCACGGTCACACCGTCCGTCATACTGAAAAACAACGAGTCGCATGCTGTGACAGGACGGTTGAAGGGCTGGATAGGCGAGGTGATGTTTGAAAAAAACGTGACCTTGCCCGCATTGGCCACGGTAGAAGCAACGTTTGACCCATCGAAATTCGACGTTTTGAAGAACCGTCGCCTGCGCTTGTGGTGGCCCAACGGTTATGGAACACCTTATCTTTACGACGCAGGATTTAAGTTTGAAGTGGATGGAAAGGTGTTGGACGAGCTGACGTTCAAGGCCGGAATTCGTGAAGTGGGGTATCGGGATGTTGATACCCGACTGACGATGTATGTCAATGGGAAACGCTTCGTACCACTTGGAGGAAACTGGGGTTTCAGTGAGAGCAATCTGAACTATCGTGGTAGGGAGTACGATATTGCCGTGAAGTATCATCGCGACATGAATTATAACATGATACGCAACTGGGTAGGACAAACCGGTGATGAGGAATTTTACGAGGCTTGTGACCGTTATGGCATTATGGTGTGGCAAGACTTCTGGCTGGCTAATCCGGCCGATGGACCCGATCCGATGGACGAGGACATGTTTCTGAAGAATGCAAAGGATTATGTATACCGCATCAGAAAGCATCCGAGTATCGGTTTGTACTGTGGACGAAACGAGGGTTATCCACCCGAAACGATCGATAGGGCGTTGCGTCAATTTGTACAGACGTTGCATCCAGGACTTTGTTATGTGTCAAGTTCGGCCGATGATGGTATCAGTGGGCACGGTCCATACCGTGCTTTGCCTGCGAAAGAATACTTTGAAAAGCAAACCGGTAAGCTGCATTCGGAGCGTGGAATGCCAAATGTCATGACCTTTGAGGGCCTCTCTAGAACGCTAAGTCCAGCGGCTTTGTGGCCTCAGAATGCGCAATGGGGACAGCATGACTACACGTTGCAAGGGGCACAGCAAGGAGATTCGTTTAACAAAATCATCGAGAAGGCGTTCGGAAAGGTGCAAAACGCCAAGCAGTTCACCGCTCTTGCACAGTGGGTGAACTATGAAGGCTATCGTGCCATGTATGAGTCAGGAAGCAAAGATCGGTTGGGTCTGTTGATATGGATGAGCCATTCGTGTTGCCCCAGCATGACTTGGCAGACATACGACTACTACTTTGAACCTACAGCCGCCTTCTTTGGCGTGAAAAAAGCATGCGAACCGTTGCACATTCAGTGGAATGCAAGCACGCGAAACATGGAGGTTGTCAATCTAAATAGAGTGGTGAATGGGACATTGAGGGCGCAATGTGAGGTGCTGGATATCTATGGTAAGCGGCTTTCTTACCATGAGATGGCGTTGCAGAGCAAGCCTGACACGACCGTTGTTTGCACGAAAATAGAAAAACCTGACATGCCAGGAACGGTCTACTTTCTGAAGATGAAGTTGGTAGACGATAATAATCGGGTGCTGTCAGACAACTTCTATGTTTGTTCGACCAATGAAGGAAACCTGCAAGAGCTCAAGCATTTGCCCATGGTAACGTTGACCACGCATGTCAAATGGGAAGGAACTCATGCAACGGTTGTGCTGAAAAACGAGCGTGACACACCCGCCATGATGAACCGCGTCAACTTAAAAGGCAACGATGGCCTGCAAATTTTGCCGGTTGATTATAGCGACAATTATTTCCACCTGATGCCCGGTGAACAGAAAATGGTGACCGTAAAGTGGAAAAAGGAGGATACTCGTGGTTGTGAACCGATGTTGGAAATATCGGGACTGAATGTAAACTTGAAAAAGATGTCTGCGCGCTGACCTCTTATGAATCAATCATAAAATCCTTATTGAATACTGAATAATAGATGAAAAAACTAACAATATGTGTTGTAGTCTACACTTGCATCACTGCTTTTGCTGGCTCCTTTCTCCGATAAGTCGATGATGCGTGACGTGTTGACCATTGAGTTGTTGCGACCTTATTTCGACTTTGTGGCGAGTGTTAGATGCGGTGAACTCATCTTGGATGGCACATACCATAATCATGATGAAGAGATTTCTTCATGATGTGAAATCGTTCGTCTAATTGTTCTTATATTATTAAAAGGTAAGGTCAAATCGAAGAACGTCTATATATAGTCCGTTCCCTTCTTGATTTGCACCTCATTGACATATTTTCTCACCAAGGCTGACGAGTCTTCTTTCTTGCAAATAAGCAATACGTTACCATGTTCGGCGATGATGTAGCCATCCAGTCCGTTGAGGATGGCCAGTTTATCTTTCGGCAACTTGATGACGTTGTTTTGGCAATCTTCAAGGATGACGTCGCTGTCAATCACCACATTGTCCGATTCGCTCTTCTGCATGGCCTCGTATATGCTGTGCCACGTGCCGATGTCGGCCCAACCAAAGTTGCATTTCATGACGTACACCCGTTCTGATTTCTCCAGCACGCCGTTGTCAACCGATAAGTTGGGGTACAGAGGGAAGTTTTTATTGATGAAATGGTTCTCCTCTTCTATGGTCCAATTGGGTGTCATGGCATCGAGATTGCGCAACACAGAGGGCAGTAACTTGAACAGACAGTGGCTCAAATAGCGTATGTTTGCCATGAACATGCCCGTGTTCCAATAAAACTCACCGCTCTCCACAAACATCTTGGCAAAATCTCTTTCAGGTTTTTCGGTGAACGACTGTACTTGGTAAACGCCATTCCCCGCTGGCTCGCCCAATTGAATGTAGCCATATCCGGGTTCTGGTCTGGTGGGCTTGATACCCAGGGTTAGCAACTCATCTCTCTGACTGACGAAAGCAAATCCTTCTTGGATGTCGCTTACAAAGGCGTCCTCGTTCTGAATCATTTGGTCGGAAGGCGTCACCAATAGGTTGGCGTCGGGGTTGAATCGCATGATGCGATGTGCAGCCCATGCCACGCTTGGAGCCGTATTGCGGTAGATGGGTTCGGCCAAGATGCGGTCTTCCGGGATGTCGGGCAGTTGCTGCTGCACCAGATCCAGATAGGCCTGGTTGGTACTGATGAAGATGTTGTTGGATGGAACCACCTTGAGCATCCGGTCGTATGTCTGCTGCAAAAGCGTACGTCCTGTGCCAAAGAAGTCGATGAATTGTTTCGGCGTGGCTTCACGACTGCAAGGCCAAAGGCGTTTACCCTTTCCTCCGGCTAGAATGACACAGTATTGGCTATCTGACATGATGGTATGGTTAGTTGTTGATTAGATTTCAAAGGTACGAAAATAAACCATACCGAACAATTATTTTAGTTTTATTTTGACCCAGTATTAAATATTCACACCTCATTGGAAGATGACGAAAACAATGGGTTCATGTCAATGAATATTCTTGACAACGTACCTCTTTATCCTTGGCTTATTTGCAAACAGTCATGGTTGTGGTTGCAAATAACGCAAGGATGAGCGACTTTTGTATGTGTCTGTGGTATAATTTGTTACAGAAATAGCACGCAACTTGTCAGCTGTACCTGTGGCTTTTTGTCGCCAATAGCATAGCTTTTAGCCTCCAATCTGCATGTTTTTGGCGGGCAAGAACATGCCTATTGCCCCACAAAGTGATGCTTCTTGCACCGTCATGTCATTGCTTTTCGTGAAAAAGAGTGATTTTGCAGCCAAACTATCTGCCGTTTGCTCCTGGTTTGCCTATTGATTTTTTCTAGATTGAAAGTTTTCAACTGCCATTTTCGTGGCTTTATTTTGATAAAAAATCGGACAAATTGTGGAAGGTTTGATAAATCACGTTCCGCCTCTGTCAATTTGAAATGGAGAACGTGGAAGAATGTGGTTGTAATTCATCGTCAAACTGGTTTCACGCCCAGCAAGTTGCAATGGTAATGAAATACATGTTGTGAATTTGTCACATAGTTGTATCGTTATCATCATATTACGGAAATAAAAATGCAACATCATACCCGTACTTTTGCAGCGTAAAAATTAGTTCAGTATTTCTAATGAAGACAATGAAAAGGGGATTGGTAGCTGTATGCATGCTACTACTGATGAGTTTACAAATGGCCGGCCAAGAGATTAGCGGCACGGTGGTGGATGCCAAAAGCAAAGAGCCGTTGATAGGTGCGACCATCGAGATGGCAGGTGGCAAGCCGGCCGGTGTGACCGACATGGATGGTAGGTTTAAGCTTACCGGACTCAAGGAACAAAAATACACGCTTATAATAAGGTACGTTTCTTATAAGGCCAAAATGCTTCGAGGTGTTCTCACCGGCACCACCGACTTGGTGGTAGAGATGAGCGCTGACGAGCAGACGCTGAAAGAAGTGCAGATAACGGCTGCCGTCAAACAAACCACTGAGACTGCCATGGTACAGTTGGCGAAAGAGAGTCCGTATGTGATGAGCAACATCTCTTCGCAAGAGATTCGTCGCACGCAAGACTCAAATGCCGGTGAGGTAATCAGGCGTGTGCCAGGCGTGAGTTTGATAGAAGACAAATTCGTGATGGTGCGCGGACTGTCTCAGCGTTATAATAATGTATGGGTGAATGGGGGTGCCGTTCCCAGCAGTGAAGCCGACTCAAGGGCTTTCTCGTTTGATATTGTACCCAGCTCACAAATTGACAATTTGTTGATTGTAAAAACCCAATCGCCCGAATATCCATCTGATTATAGTGGCGGATTTATCGTGTTGAACACAAAGGAGATACCGTCAGAAAACTCGTTCTCGCTATCCTTAGGAGGTAATTGGAATACCCAATCGGCATTTCAAGACTTTACTTATGCCAAAGGTTCGAATACCGATTTTCTTGGATTTGATGGAGGTTTGCGTTCGTTAAACGGCGGTATTCACAGTCAACTGAAAACCTTATCAGACCAAGCGATTAGCTTATTGGATAACGGTTTGAACAATGACTGGAACGAGAAGACGAAGAAACCTTTGGGAGATTTGAAACTTTCTGCCAATTGGAATCACCAATGGGACGTGAATCGGTACAGGCTGGGGATGATAGTGGCGCTGAATTACAGTAACGAATACAGAACCTATCGGGACATGGAGAACAACCTGTTTGGTATTTATGACGCCCAAAACGACCGTGAAAACTATCTGCGCCAATCGGTTGACAACCAGTTTAACAACAATGTGCGATTGGGTAGCATGTTCAATCTTACGCTCATGTCGAAAAATGGCAAGAACAAATACCAACTAAAAAATATCTTTAACCAGTTGGGCAACAATCGCTATACCGAGCGTAACGGCATCAGTGCACAGTCGAACAATGAACAATCTGCGGAATATTATTATCGTAGCCGTACCACCTATAATGCACAGCTTACCGGAAAGCATACGCTAAGGGCGCATGAGTTAGACTGGAATGTGGGCTATGCATACGCCAATCGGCACATTCCCGACCGTCGACGCTATTTGGTTAACGATGCCATTGAGACCAATCGGTTAGGATTGTTGACAGGAAACGATGTGTCACGCGAGTGGACACAGTTGGATGAGCACATTGTGTCGGGGAGTGTGAACGACAAGATAACCTTTAATTGGGGACAATGGGAGCCATTTTTGAAGTATGGTGCGTATGGCGAATATCGTACCCGCGATTACACAACTCGCGAATTGATATACAATTGGAACACGTCTAACAACAACATGCCAGACGGATTCAGGTACATGGAGATGCCAACCCTGCTGAGCGATGCCTCTTACTTTGGCGTGGACAAGTTGCATTTGCTGGAGCAGATGCACATGCGCAACGACTATATCGGACACAACACATTAGGCGCAGGATACTTGGCTATGTCACTCCCCTTTGGCAAGTTAGGTATCTACGCCGGTGTCCGATTTGAACATAACAACATGGAGCTGGTATCGAATACGCGTGACACAGAAGTTAGTCATGTTAGTACATTTTATAAAACCGACGACCTGTTTCCCTCGCTCAACACCACTTATAAGTTCAACGACCAACATCAACTGCGTTTGTCGTATGGAAGAAGTATCAACCGTCCAGAGTTTCGTGAGGTGTCGTCGTCGGTATATTATGATTTCGATTTAGCTTCCGATGTAAAAGGCAATCCTAACTTAAAAAATGCGTATGTGGATAACATCGATTTGCGATACGAATACTATCCAAGCCGAGGCGAACAGATATCAGTAGCAGCGTTTTACAAACACTTTAAGCATCCTATTGAGTGGACCTATACCGTGACAGGAGGCACAGATTTGAATTATTCGTACGTCAATGCTTTGGCTGCCAACAATTATGGACTGGAGTTGGACATCAAGAAAACACTCGATTTCATCGGACTTCCTCATTTCAGTTGGTCACTCAACGGCGCTTTGATTAAAAGTAGTGTGCAGTTTGAAAAGGGGTCTAAGGAAAAAGACAGGCCCATGCAAGGGCAGTCACCTTATCTGATTAACACTGGAATATTTTATAAGAATGAGGCGCACCAAATGCACATTGCCTTGTTATACAATCGTATAGGTAAACGTATTATAGGTGTGGGACGTAGTGAAGGCACCACATCGGGCGACAATATCAATGCCCGCGTGCCCGATAGCTATGAGATGCCACGGGATGTCATTGATTTGACGGCTTCTAAAAAGTTTGGAAATCACTGGGAACTTAAGTTAGGAGTGCGAGATCTGTTAGCACAGAAAGTGTATTATAAGCAATTTGCTGAGGTAACCTACGCTGATGGAGCTAAGAAAGAGGTAACCGAAATCAGTCGTTGTTATCAGCCCGGACGCAATTTATCGTTGTCGGTTATCTATCAATTTTGAAAACTAAGTTAATATAAATATCATATTTCGTTTATTGATTAAAACAAAACAAAGATGAAAAAAAGTTTGAATTTATGGGGATTGATGACAATCCTAACGCTCTCTCTCGGTTTTACTGCTTGTGGAGAAGAAGAAGATGAGCCAGTTGATAAAAAGGAGTCAACGACTCAATACGTTTGGGGAACAGATGGTGGGTTAAAGAGTTGCGACCACTTGTTGTTCACGAATGGTAAGGAAGACCCTCATGGTAAGGAGATTGGTAATGGCAATCAGGAGTTTGTCTTCAAGGGGAAACAAACGTTAAAGAAAGGTACTTATCTGCTAAAGGGCTGGGTGTATATTGCCGACGGTTCGGAACTGACCATTGAACCAGGTACTATCATCAAGGGTGATAAGGCGACAAAGGCTGCCTTAATTGCCGAACGAGGTGGAAAACTCATCGCCAAAGGTACGCCTACGGCACCCATTGTGTTTACATCGGCACAGGCCAAAGGCAATCGAAAGCCTGGAGATTGGGGTGGTGTCATCCTCTGTGGAAAGGCTGTAAACAATCAGCAGGAAATGGAAATAGAAGGAGGACCACGCACGAAGCATGGTGGCAATGACAATGCAGACAACTCGGGTGTACTGAGTTATGTGCGCATTGAGTTTGCTGGTTATCCCTTCAGACAGGATAAGGAAATCAATGGATTGACCTTGGGCTCGGTAGGAAGTGGCACACAGCTCGACCATATCCAGGTTTCTTACTCCAATGACGACTCTTACGAGTGGTTTGGAGGTGCGGTAAACGCTAAGTATCTTATTGCTTACAAAGGTTGGGATGATGATTTTGACACAGACAATGGCTATTGCGGTACGGTACAATTTGGTCTTGTCGTACGTGACTCAAAGCTTGCTGATGCCTCTCAAAGCAATGGATTTGAAAGTGATAACAATGGTTCGGGGTCGGCTGTTGAGCCTTATACCACTGCTCAATTCTCGAATATCACGTTTATAGGACCTAAATTGGATAAGAACTTCCAGAATAAGCCCGATTATATTACAGGTGGAAGCATGAATCCCAATAATGGTTCGGCACTCGGTAAGTTCCAAGCTGCCATGCAAATTCGTCGTAACTCTCGCTTGAGTTGTTACAATACGTTGGCGATTGGTTATCCTATCGGTTTGATGCTTGATAACGAAAAGGGCGACACACAGGGTGCTGCAACAGCCGGAAAACTGGCTTTGAAGAACATTTGGTTTGCAGGTATGGACGTCGTTGGTTCGGATATGAACAAGAAATATGAGGACGAGTTGGTCACTGACTATAAGGCAAAGAAGGCAGATAGCAGCAAAAAATCGTTCTCTACCACCTTCTTCTTGGCACAGGGTAACACAGTGAAGGAGTCATGGGAAAGCCTGATTGATACCAAAACATTCAAACCTTTGGCATCAAGTCCGTTGCTAAACGCTGCTTCTTTCACTGGATTGAAAGGCTTTAAGACAGTTTCTTACATTGGAGCCTTTGCTGCAAACGATAACTGGGCTGACGGTTGGACAGAGTTTGACCCCGAAAATGCTAACTATTAATAATACGTTGAGGCGATAGTAAATTTGTAGGTTTTAGCGATTCTATAGCGGATCGTATAGATAAGTAGTTTTTTTTATGACTTCTTATACTTGTCTATACGAAACGTTATAGAATCTTTTTTTGATGTATTAATCAGATTAATAGTACCCCTAACGAGTACTATTTTATATGTAAATATGTATTACGAGATATTCGTAATAATATAGTGAACAATAACTTTTGTTGTAAATTTATGATTTATTAACAATGAAATACTTGATGTTATTACGAAAAGTTCGTAGATTTGCGAATGATAAGCAATCAATGGACTGACATCAGTCAGCTGCTTACGGTTTAAGTTGATAATACGCAAGATGATGAATATGGAAAAATTGACAGTACAAGAAGAAGAGGTTATGCAACGTATATGGCAATTAGGAAGTTGTACAGTAAAGCAAATATTAGGAGAACTGGGCACGCCTCCACCGCCATACACCACTGTTGCTTCGGTGGTGAACAACCTCAAGCGCAAAGACTTTGTAAATCAAGAGCAGCGAGGGAACACCTACGTTTACTCTCCTGCCATTCCAGAAGAGAAGTACAAACAGCACTGTATGTCGCGCTTTGTTCGTGATTACTTTAGTAACTCGTTTAAGGACATGGTGTCTTTCTTTGCGAAAGAAGAGAAACTGTCTTCTGAAGATTTGCAAGACATCATTGACCAAATTGAGCAGGGTAACGAATAAATATCTTTCCCTATCGCTGGTTAGAAAATAATAGATTTGAACACGCACACTTAAAAAATACAGATTATGCTTATCTATCTCGTCAAAGTGAACATAGCCCTCATACTGTTGTATGGCTTTTATCAGATGTTTTGTGCTAAAGACACGTTCTTTGGCTGGAGAAGAGGTCTTTTGTTGGGTATTTATGCCATCGCCTTCTTGGTCCCAATGATGCCAACAATCGATTGGCTCATGACCGCTGAAACCTCTCACGGAATGGCATTAACGTACCGACAAGTAGTGCTTCCTGAGCTCACTGTTGGAGCAGAGAAGACCGAGTTGTCTTGGATGAATGTGGCGCAATGGATATATATAGGTGGGGTAGTGGTACTCTTGCTTCGGATGTTGGTGCAAGTAGGCATGATTGTGGCCATGATTATCCGCACCAAGACGCGCGAGATAGACGGTTGCAAGGTACATATCATCAAGGGCAAAGGCAGTCCGTTTTCCTTTTTCCAATGGATATTTGTGAATCCCGACGCACAAACGCCTGTTCAACTGCACGAGATATTGGTGCACGAGCAGACACATGCCAGACAATGGCATTCGATAGATGTCATTTGTTCCGAACTCTTAACCATCGTATGTTGGATGAATCCTTTTGCATGGTTGTTGAGACGAGAGGTGAGAATGAACATAGAATATTTGGCAGATCATCGAGTGGTGACAAATGGAATCAACTCTAAAAACTACCAGTACCACCTATTAGGATTGTCGTATCAAAAGAATGTAGCTACAATTTCAAATAACTTCAATGTTTTACCATTAAAAAAAAGAATCAAGATGATGAACAAACGCAGAACAAAACCCGTAGGAAAGGTTAAATACTTGTTTTTCCTTCCGCTCGTAGCCGCACTCCTCGCAGCGAGCAACATAGAGAGTATCGCACGCTCTATCAGTGAACAACCCACTATTGTGAAGAAAGATGCCGTAAAAGTTTTGCGGCAGACGCAACCACAAAAACCCAAGAAGAAACGGACACCTGTCAAAACACAGAAGAAAGGTGGCACCGTAAAAGATAGTGACGATAAAGTGTATTCGGTATCATCAGTGATGCCTGAGTACGAAGGGGGCATACCAGCTTTAATGAATTTTTTGGCAACAAACATGAAATATCCCGTAGAAGCGCAGAAAAAGAAACTGGAAGGGCGCGTCATCGTGAATTTTGTTGTAGAAAAAGATGGATCGTTGTCAAATTTTAAGGTTGTCAGATCTATTGACCCATTATTAGATGCGGAAGCTCTCAGAGTGGCAAAGTTGCAAAAGAAATGGAAGCCTGGATATGAAAAAGGCAAGCCTGTGCGGGTTCAATATACACTTCCTATCACTTTTAAGTTGAAATAAATTCCAGAATAAATGCAGGGGATTGGAAAAAAGATAGTGAAACTTTGCTGCCATATCCCCTTCATTACCTCAAAATGATGTTGGATAGGAAATCCTTATTGCGATGTGGCGATGGGTTCCTATCCAATTCTTTTATCAGTCCTTCGTTTAGGGGTGAGGATAATACCGAGTGGCAAGTGGAATGATTTTTGGTGGAATCAGTTGGTTTACATCTTCGCCTTGCTGAATGCGTCGGCGCACTTCCGTACTGCTGATGTTGAAAAGAGGCGTGTCCAACAGGTGGGCGTTTTGGGGCAAACTTTGTTTGTCAATGGGAGCGTTGAGGCGAGGATAGATGATAATCTCGTAATTTCGCAGAATATCTTCATGGTGTGCCCACTGATTGAATACCAGCCAGTTGTCGGCTCCGATGATGAGTGTGAATGATGTTTCGGGATGCTCGGTGGATAAATGTCGCAGCGTGTTCCAGGTGTATGATGGTTTGGACAGGTGAAATTCGGTATCGCAGGCGATGAGTTTCGGCTCCTTTTGCAGGGCCGTTCGTGTCATTTCCAAGCGCAAATGGTCATCAAGCAATTCGTTTTGGGGTTTCAAGGGATTTTGAGGGGATACCATGAACCATATCTCATCCAAAGTGGTGAGCCTGAGAATATGCTTTGCCAACTGGACGTGCCCGTTGTGAATGGGGTTGAAAGACCCACCGTAGACGCCTACTTGTTTCATCGAGCCGGGTGATTTCACGCTTCCTTTCCTTCCAAAAATGTGCGGATGATTTCCAATGTTTCCTGTTTTGCCTTTGCCAAATCGTCATTGATCACAATTTTGTCAAATTGAGATGCGAACGACAACTCGTATGAAGCCTTAGCCAGACGGTCTTCTATGACACTCTGTGCGTCGGTGGCACGCCCTTCCAACCGACGGCGAAGCTCATCAACCGAGGGTGGCTGTATGAAGATGCTCAAGGCCCTTTCGCCATAAAACCGTTTGATGTTGATGCCACCTTTGACATCCACGTCGAACACAACGTTTTGCCCAGCAGCCAACTGCTTGTCCACTTGTGCTTTCAGGGTGCCGTAAAAGCGGTCTTCATAAACCTCCTCGTATTCCAAAAACTCATCGTTGTCAATACGTTCGCGAAACTCCTGCGGACTGACGAAGAAGTATTCCACGCCATTTTGCTCTGTACCTCTTGGCTTACGACTGGTACAGGAGATGGAGAAAGCCAACCTTAGTTCGGGATGCTCTTCCATGAGCCATTTCACGATAGTGCTCTTGCCGCTGCCCGAAGGAGCAGAGAAGATGATGAGATGGGTTGAGAGCCTCCCCCCGCCCCTCCGAAGGAGGGGAGCATTATCAGA
>CABTXD010000068.1:0-12999 GCA_902488665.1 uncultured Prevotella sp.
AAAATAATCTGCGAGTATCTCTGGAAAGATACAACGCAACAATTGCTCGGTCTTCATGATGCAAAGATAACAAATACCTATGAAATTATGTGTATGAGAGGGAGGGGGTGCAACTGGGTTTTACGACTGACCCCTAATGATACTAAGCATCCAATATTAGCCGCTTTTGCATGTTCTTCTTGCTTACCTTGTACGGTGGGTGAGAGGTCGGTGAATACGAAAGTAGGAAATAAACACCTATGATTAGTGTTTACCTCCTATTCGATTTGGGTCTTGTCTAACCCTTGATCTGTGCCGTGAATTTCTCCGGAAGTCGGGGCATGGCACCCTTTTGTGTGCACACGTAAGCACTCACTTTCACTGCCAGTTCGTGTGCTTCTCTGATGGGTTTTCCCGACAGGATGGCGGCCGTGAAAGCGCCTGTAAACGAGTCGCCGGCTCCAACTGTGTCGGCAACCTCCACCCTGGGTGTTTCCTGAAAGCTCTTCAAACCTTTCGCAAACACGTAGCTGCCATTCGTTCCGCAGGTCAGTACGAGCATGTCGAGGTTGTATTTGCCGAGAATCAGCCAGCATTTGTTCTCAATGTCGAGACCCGGATAGTCAAAAAGACGACCGATGGAAACGAGTTCTTCATCGTTGATTTTCAAGATGTTGCATCGCTTGAGCGACTCTTGGATAACCTCTTTGGTGTAGAAGTTGCCACGCAGGTTGATGTCGAAAATCTTCAAACAGTCTTCTGGAGTGGCATCGAGAAACTTCCCAATGGTCGCTCTTGACTGCTCACTGCGCTGGGCCAATGAGCCGAAACAAACGGCACTGCAGTTGTGGGCAGCCGCTTCCACCTCAGGCGTGAAAGGAATGTAATCCCATGCAACACCGGTCCGGATGTCGTATGTGGGTACACCGTCTGCATCGAGTTCTACCCCTACCGTTCCCGTAGGGTAGTCAACACGGGGCATGATATGTTTCAAACCCTTTTCGTCCAGTTCTTGTACGGTTTGGTCGCCTAAGTCGTCTTTGCCCAGAGCGCTCACAGCCACAGCCGAATGGCCAAACTGACTGGCGTGATAGGCAAAATTGGCAGGGGCACCGCCGAGTTTGGCTCCTTCCGGAAGCACATCCCATAAAGCCTCTCCGAGGCCTACAATATAACGTTCCATATCTTTGTTTTTAGTGTTTCACTTGAGCAATATAGGTAAACAGATAAGCCACGCCGATAGCCATAACGCCTACCGCGCCAATCTGACCGATGGCATCGCTGGCAAATCCCATGAGCAACGGGAACACGGTACCACCGAACAGACCCATAATCATTAGACCACTCACGGCATTTTTCTTTTCGGGCACCGAAAGAAGTGCCTGCGAGAACACGATGGAGAAAATGTTGGAGTTACCATATCCCACTAAGGCGATGGCTGTATAGAGTATTGGTTTGGATGTTCCGACAAGCAGTCCGAGCATAGACAAAGTCATCATCGCGACGCTGATGATAAAGAATGTGCGACTCTTCATAACCCGTAAAAAATAACTTCCTGTGAGGCAGCCGATGGTTCGGAAAATGAAATACAGACTCGTGGCAAAGGCGGCTTCATTCAAGTTCATGCCCAACCGCTCCATCAAAATCTTCGGAGCCGTGGTGTTGGTGCCCACATCAATACCCACATGACAGATGATGGCGACAAAACTCAGCAGCACAGCCGGTGTACCGAGCAGTCCGAAAGCTTTGGCAAAATGGCTTGCCACGGTGTCGTTCTCGTCGACATCGAGTGTGTCGGTTTCCTCCTCGATGGGCGTCGAGGCCAACAGCAGCGAGGCTATCACGCCGACAATCATATAAATGGGGAAGAGCACACGCCAACCCAAGCCGAAGGCCGGAATGGTGGCCAATGCTCCCCACATAGCGATATAGGGTGCCATGAGCGACGCGATGGCCTTTACAAATTGGCCGAAGGTGAGCGTCGCAGCAAGGTTTCCCTTGATGACGGTAGACACTAACGGATTGAGCGAAGTCTGCATCAATGCATTTCCAATGCCCAAAAGGGAGAAGGAGATGAGCATGACATAGAAGTTTTCACTGAAAATGGGTAGCAACAGCGAGATGTTGGTGACTACAAGCGACAGCAAGACAGTTTTTTTACGTCCGATTTTGTTCATCAAAACCCCTGTGGGAACAGAGAAAATGAGAAACCAGAAGAATACCAGCGAAGGCAGGATGTTGGCAACCGAGTCGCTCAGCGCAAGGTCTTCTTTCACATAGTTGGACGCAATGCCTACTAAGTCGACGAAGCCCATGGCGAAAAAACAGAGCATGACCGGTATCAAAGCGAGTTTATTTGTTTTGCTCATGACGTTGTTTTGAAGTTTAAGATTGATTTAGGATTTACTAAGAAGCCTTATTAATTCAAATTGTAAATACGAGCCTTGCCACCCTTGACTGTAAGCTGCGTGTAGGGTGAGGATGGGAAGACAATGTTAGACATGGCCATTTTCCCATCGGAATCGAACACCTCGATGCTGCTTTTGTCGATGAAGATTTGAAGTGTGTTTATTTTTCCGTAGGTCGGGGCTTTGGTCACCGTGGCAAAATTGCTCGAAAAACTCGTGTCGCCGCTCTTGGTGCGGTCCATCTCAAAAGTTTCGTTCTTTGCATTATAAGTCATGGTGACGCTTTCTCCCTGACCATTGGACAGCGTGATAACAGTGTTGGCACGCAGCCGAATATCGATGCGACAGGCGTCGCTGAGCCGCTTGGTGGGCTTCGTTGCAAAGGCGCTCATGACTTCCGGACTCGGCTTGACGCTGCAATAGGTCTTTCCCTGATAGCTGAACAGACCGAGATCGCGCGGCAAACCGTTGGCTGAACGATACTGCTTGGTGGGCACATCGTTGGCATACTGCCAGTTGCTCATCCAAGACATGGCCACATGACGTCCGTCGGGAGCATTGCTGAAAGTGACGGTGGCATAGTGGTCCTTGCCCCAATCCATCCATTTGGTCACCTCTGGAGCATCCTCACACATGAACTTGCGACCGTCGAAAGTGCCGACAAAATACTGAGTGGCCGATCCGCCGAAAGGTCCGCCAGGGTTGATGTTGCAAATGAGCAGCCATCGGTCGCCCATTTTCAGAAGGTCGGGGCATTCCCAAACCCCATCGTGGTTGCCGTAACCCTCGCCGAAATCGCTTTCATGCGTCCAGTCCTTCAGGTTTGACGAAGAATAAATCTTCATGTGCTGCCCTTCGGCTAAAATCATGTTCCATTTTCCGATTTCCTCGTTCCAGAAAATCTTTGGGTCGCGAAAGTCGGGCTTGTTGGACACAATCACCGGATTGCTGGCATATTTCGTAAACGTCTGTCCGTTGTCGGTGCTGTAGGCCAAGCTCTGTGTCTGGCTTTGTCCGGCAGAAGTGTACATAGCCACAACGGCACCACTGCCAAATCCAGCCGTATTGTTCTTGTCTACAACAGCCGATCCGCTGAACACCGTTCCCAAGGCGTCCGGCATCACAGCATCGCCCTCGAAGGTCCAGTTCATCAAGTCGCGTGAAGTGGAATGGCCCCACGTCATGTTCTCCCACTGCGATCCGTAGGGGTTATGCTGAAAGTAGAGATGCCAAACACCGTCCTTATAAAACATCCCGTTGGGGTCGTTCATCCAGCCGTAAAGAGGCGTGTGGTGATAGGCAGGACGGAATTTCTCACGATTCTGCGTATCGAACGTATCAGCATACTTCATTGCCTTCCAACAGATAAAGTCCTTGGTGGCCGTATGTCTGGCCTGTTCGTTAGCATTACCGCGTGAAATGGTGATGTCGAGCAAGATGTCTTTCCCACCAAACTCATCGAGATGGAGAGGTACAAAGTAGTCAATCTTGTTCATGGCCAACTTGCAATTAAATTCCTTCACCACCTTTTGGTCCTGAAGAATCCGTACATGGTCGTTCTCGCGGCTTTCCTCTATTGGTAGCAACAGGTATTTTGAGTTGGTAGATACGCGCTGCATCACATGGTTATCGCTAAGGAAATGGGTGGTTTGCGCGTGCAGGAAACTCAGTACAAACATCGCCGAAATAGTTAGAATGAAAAGTCGTTTCATATTGTTTTATAGCTGTTTAAGTTGTATGTTACTGGTGTTTACGAAGTCAACCTTTTTTTTGTATAGCATCAAAAATTTCTTTCCTTGATGAATGTAGACATAGTTGAGTTTTCAGTTTTATGGTTTACTGCCAACAAATTTACACTAAAAACTCCGTAATCACATGTAATTATCGTTTATCTATCTATAAATTATGAATTTCTTATTATTGATGATGTAGACTCCTTTGGTCAATCCGTCGGCTGCATTGGCTGCATGAACTTGCTTTTTCATCAGCTTACCCGTTATGGTATATACATCAACCAGCATGTCAGTAACATTACTTAGATTGGCTATACCCGTTGCATCGCCAATGGAGAATACCATAGACTTGGTTTCGTTGGTCTGTGTCAGATATGCGTGAAAAGCTTTGATTGTGGCACCCGGGCCACCCAATCTGAACTCATTGTTAGCGATGCCCCAAAGATTTTCCGCACTCTGCGGAGCATAGACTCCGATAAACTTACCGCCTGATGTTGCAGAAGTGGCTATAATCGTTTTGTCAGTAAATTGTTGTTCATCTGAAGCTTTTGCACCATCAGTAATCAGAGGCATGTTGGCAGCTACACTGCCGGTTATATTGAAACTAACAGTAGTTGTGCCATCGGTAGTTGCTGAAGATACATAGGTAGCAATGTTGGTCGCGCCCAATTCTGCTGCAGTTACTGAAAAAGGCAAACAAACCGTGTTGTGTCCCTCAGCCATAGCACGTGTCATGGAAACATGATCAGCAAAGAAATCTTCCGGAGCCTTGAAAACATAGTTCTCGTTAAGGTTTAATTGATTGGTGTGTCCGTTAACGATAACATTAAATTCACCAAAAGCCCGGTCTGCATAAATAAGTATGTTAGGATTCACATTACCAAAAGCATTATAGGCATCCTTCAAAACAGTGCCCCGCATATTCATGGAGGTGACATCAGCAGAGAGCTTAGCCGCCAGCTTTTCAAAGTCGTCATAGTTTACTCTGATCCATTCTCCGTTAGTGTTTTGGCAATCGCCCTTCATCCATGAACCGGTAAGAGTGAGATCTCCAGTCAGTGACCCATCGGCTATTTCATTCAAGGCAGTACCATTTACCATAGGAACAGGCTCTACTACTATATTGTCGATATACACAGTCTCCTCACCTTCAACATTATCGGTTGATGCCGTAATAGACATCACGCCAGGAAAATCGTTCATGGCTGTATTGGTAGAATAGTCTAAAACTATTTTTTGCCAATCTCCATTGCCTCCATACCATGCCGCTACCTTCTCCCAATATCCTGCAGATCCATCTGTAGGATCGGATATTTCGACATTTACGTTACCATTCCCCGACCGTTTTATCATCATGGAAATACGTCGATTCCCCTTGAGATCTGGCTTTATCCAATCACGGAAAGGAATTTTCACCACTTTTTGACTGTTTGTCATCGTGAATGCGAGACATTTGTCGGAAGTGTTGATACCACTCGCATCAGGATTAGTTACCACAGTTGGAGCACCGTCATCCCAGCATCCGCCTCGACTGCCAAGGTCGTATGACTCTCCATCCCAAAGTGTTGTCTGGGCAAAAACAGTCATGGATGACAACATGAAAAATGAAAATAGAACTTGCTTTTTCATAAAGTTTGGTTTTAATATTGATTGATTTTTATGTCCGTTATGGTCAATCCTTTCCTATCGGAATGACGGAACGGGTAAGGATGCGTGGCCTTTCGATCAGCCTTTTTATATCATTCTCAACTTGGCTTGGGGTGGCCAATTGGGTGGTCAGAAAGGGGTAGATAACAGTTTGTTGCCGCTTACGATGGAAGTTGATTATGTTCGTGTATTTCAGAAGCGATGACGTGAGGTCATCGCTATTGCTGTCGTCGATGCGGCTATAGGACAGGCACGAAGCAGACAAAGTCTGGTGGCATGTGTCGAGCATGCTATCATGAACACATCCAGGCGATTACGCTCTCTTGAAATTTTACTTATTTGTGTCAATCGAGAGAAAAATATTTATTCGTATGATTCGCGGATGAAGTTTTTTCTCTATCTTTGTGAAAACATGCTAACATCTATCACATGAAAAAATCATTACTCCTGCTGTTGTTCCCATTGATCACACTGGGAATCAATGCGAAACAGTATAAACTGGTTTCGCCCAATGGTAAACTTACCGTTACAGTAAATAACGACAAGAACCTTACCTACTCCCTGTCACTCGATGGGCAACAACTCATTGCTCCATCCCAAATAGCCCTGACCCTTGATCAAGGAAAATCGTTTGGCGAAAACGCTTCTGTACAGTCTGTAAAGACCACTATGAGCCATGGAACCATCAACGCCTTGTTTTACAAAAAGAAGGTTGTTGAGGATTATTATAACCAATTGGCATTGAAATTCAGACAAGGATTCACCTTAATATTTCGAGCATACGATGAGGGTGTAGCCTACAGGTTCGTTTCTGATCGAAAGAAAGAGATTATCGTTAAGGACGAAAAGGCCGAGTTCAACTTTGCCAAGGGTTGGTCGTCGCTGGTACCTTATACAAGTCCCAACGGTAGTTTTGAAGAGCAATTCAACAATTCTTTCGAGAACACCTATACGCAAGGACACCTCTCTCAACTCAAAACGGATAAGTTAGCGTTCTTGCCTATCTTGGTGGAAGCCGACCATGGAGTGAGGATTTGTGTGACGGAAGCCGATCTGGAGAACTATCCCGGCATGTATGTCAACCGCACGAAGGGTCATGCCTTGCGTGGCGTCTTTGCCAAATACCCCAAAGAAGTCAGGCAAGAAGGCCATAACAAGCTGCAACTCTTTGTGAAAAGTCGCGAAAACTACCTTGTCAAGGCCACTGCGAAACAGCAGTTCCCATGGCGCATCATCAATGTGTCTACGGATGATCGCCAGCTTTTGGACAATGACATGGTGTATCGCCTGGCCTCCCCATCACGCATTTCTTCCACAGAGTGGATTAAACCAGGTAAGGTAGCATGGGATTGGTGGAACGACTGGGGACTGTATAAAGTTCCGTTCAAGGCTGGCGTTAACACACAAACCTACAAAGCCTATATAGATTTTGCGAGCAAGCATGGCATCGAGTATGTAATTTTGGACGAAGGGTGGGCCGTCAATCTGCAGGCAGACCTTTTCCAAGTGGTACCTGAAATCGATTTGAAGGGCATTGTTGATTATGCAAAACAAAAGAATGTAGGCATTATCCTGTGGGCAGGCTATTATGCATTTGCACGCGACATGGAGCGAGTTTGCCGCCATTACAGTGACATGGGTGTCAAAGGATTCAAGATTGATTTCATGGATCGCGACGATGCAGCCTGTGTCAATTTCCTCTACGACGCTGCTCGAATGGCTGCTAAATATCGCATGCTGGTGGATTTCCACGGAATCTTCAAACCCACAGGACTGCAAAGAACTTATCCGAACGTCATCAACTTTGAAGGTGTCAAGGGACAAGAGAACACCAAATGGTCGTCCCTGGAATCCTACAATCAAGTGCAATACGACGTACAGATCCCATTCATCCGCATGCTGGCTGGGCAGATGGACTACACGCAGGGTGCCATGTTGAACAGTACCATGGAAACTTATCATGCCTCTAACAGCAATCCCATGAGTCAGGGAACCCGCTGTCATCAGTTGGCCATGTACACCGTATTCTTCTCTCCGCTCAACATGCTTTGTGACAGTCCGACACATTACGAAGAAGAACCCGAATGTACAGAATTCATTGCCAAGATTCCTGTGGTATGGGATCAATCTATAGCCTTGACCAGCAAGGTGGGTGAGTATGTGGCCATGGCGCGCCGAAGCGGTAATACCTGGTATGTCGGCGTTATCAACAACTGGACAGCTCGCGACCTCACAATCGACCTCTCTCCGTTGGGTGATATTCCTACCCGTGCGGAAGCTTATTTTGATGGCGCCAATGCCACCAAGTTCGCGCAAGATTATGTGAGGAAAACTATCAGCATCCCATCCAACAAACAGCTCACCGTGCACCTGGCTCCAGGTGGTGGCTTCACCATGAAAATGAATTAAAGAGTGATTTCTCACAGCGTTCCTTTTCTTAGAGTGTTAGGTTAACTGTGATGACGAGTTGATGAGCACGGCGAATAGTCATGCCTCCCTTGTAAAAATTACAAGATATAATTTTTTCTTCCGAAGCATTTCATTAACTTTGCAGAAACAACATTACAACTCATACTTCTTATTATAAAAATCAATGGATATTACTAAGCGTAACGGCTCAACCGAGCAATATGACAAAGAGAAGATTGCTACGGCCATCAAGAAGAGCTTTATCAGTACGAAACACGAGATAGACGATGCCACCATCTACCAAATGGTACAATCGGTAGAAGATATTGTTTGTACCAACCACATCAAGCAAAACGTGGAGAGTATTCAGGATGAGGTGGAAAAGGCGCTGATGAAAAACGGTTATTACGCCGAAGCAAAGAGTTTTATCCTGTTCAGATGGCAGCGAACCGAGATACGCCGTACCTACAGACGCATCGCCGAGGATTTGCAAGACGCACATATCACAGAGGTATTGAAACACATTGCCGCAGATTTTACAGACAAAGAATATAGTATATTGCTGCTCATTGACAAGTATGCCAGCTTCAGCAAGGCGGGTATGACCGCCACCGAACGCATGGACGCGCTTATCAAGGCTGCGGTAGAGCTTACCACACAAGAGGCTCCAGAATGGGAATTCATTGCGGCCCGACTGCTCAATTACCAACTCAACAAACGCATCGCACGCTTTGAAGACAGTGAGGGACTGATGTCACTGTATGACAAGATGAAGTTCTTGACAGACAGAAACCTATATGGCGCATATATCTTACAACAATACAGCAAAGCCGAAATAGAACAAGCGGCAACATTTATGGATGCCAGTCG
Source organism: uncultured Prevotella sp. (assembly GCA_902488665.1). Lineage (GTDB taxonomy): Bacteria > Bacteroidota > Bacteroidia > Bacteroidales > Bacteroidaceae > Prevotella. Next base: position 9,047 of record CABTXD010000068.1, read on the forward strand.
CAACCACTTGCTCAACTACTCGGGACTGGAACTGCTCATCAAACGTTATGTGATTCGTAATTTTGATAACAATCCCATTGAAAGTGTGCAAGAAATGTTCTTGGGAATAGCCTTGCATCTGGCGATGAACGAACCACAAGACCGCATGATGTGGGTGCAACGCTTTTACAATATGCTGAGCAAACTGCAAGTAACCATGGCAACCCCCACCCTTTCCAATGCGCGTAAACCGTTTCACCAATTGTCAAGTTGTTTCATTGACACCGTTCCCGACAGTTTGGAAGGCATCTATCGAAGCATAGACAACTTTGCGCAAGTGAGCAAGTTTGGCGGTGGCATGGGTCTCTACTTTGGTAAGGTGCGCGCGGCAGGCGGCAGGATAAGAGGCTTCAAGGGTGCCGCAGGTGGCGTTATTCGTTGGATGAAATTAGTAAACGACACGGCCGTTGCCGTCGATCAGTTAGGCGTTAGACAGGGTGCGGTGGCTGTATATTTAGATGTATGGCATAAGGATTTACCCGAATTCCTACAACTTCGCACCAACAATGGCGATGACAGGATGAAGGCACACGACATTTTTCCCGCCATCTGTTACCCCGATTTGTTTTGGAAAATGGCGGAAGAAAACCTCAACCAAGACTGGTATATGTTCTGTCCCAATGAGGTGATGACCGCTAAAGGGTATAACTTGGAAGACTATTATGGTGAGGAATGGGAGAAACGCTATTGGGATTGCGTGGCAGACACCTCCATCTCTCGGCGCATCATGCCCATTAAAGAGATTGTACGTCTTATCCTTCGGTCGGCTGTGGAGACGGGTACTCCCTTCACCTTTAACAGAGACACGGTGAACAGAGCCAACCCCAACCACCACAAAGGCATCATTTACTGCTCTAACCTCTGCACGGAGATAGCACAAAACATGTCGCAGATAGAGGAAGTGTCAAACGAGATACGCACCGAAGAGGGCGACACCGTAGTGGTAAGAACCGTGAAACCAGGCGACTTTGTGGTGTGCAACCTTGCCAGTTTGTCGTTGGGACACCTGAAACTGGAAGACGAAACAGAGATGAAGGAGGTGGTATCAAGTGTGGTAAGAGCCTTGGACAATGTGATAGACCTGAACTTTTACCCTCTTCCTTTCGCAAAAATCACCAATCGCACCTATCGAAGCATTGGCTTGGGCGTGAGTGGTTATCATCATGCGCTGGCCATAAGGGGCATCAAATGGGAAAGCGAAGAGCATCTGTCGTTCGTAGACAAAGTGTTTGAGCGCATCAATCGTCTGGCTATTGAAGCCAGTTCGGACATTGCAAAGCAAAAGGGAAGCTACAAATACTTTGAGGGTAGCGACTGGCAAACAGGCGAGTACTTCACCAAGCGACAATATACATCGCCCCAATGGAAAGCACTTGCCAAGAAAGTAAGTCAGCAGGGCATGCGCAACGCCTACCTCTTAGCCATCGCACCCACCAGCAGTACCAGCATCATCGCAGCCACCACGGCAGGCGTAGACCCTGTGATGAAACGGTTCTTCTTAGAAGAAAAGAAGGGTGCCATGCTGCCTCGAGTAGCTCCAAGCTTATCAGATAAAACCTATTGGGTGTACAAAAGCGCATACCTGATAGACCAATCGTGGAGCATGAGAGCGGCGGGAATAAGACAGAAACACATTGACCAAGCACAAAGTGTCAACCTATACATCACCAATAATTATACCATGCGGCAACTGTTGGGACTGTACACCTTGGCTTGGCACTGTGGTGTGAAAACTATCTACTATATCCGAAGCAAATCGTTAGAGGTAGAAGAGTGTGAAAGCTGCGCCTCATAAGCCCGAAAAAGATAAATGTGATGACAAGTTGATGAGATAAAAAGCAGACTATCAACTCGTAAACTCGTAAACTATAAACTCGTAAACTAAAAAAAAAGCTGCGCCTCATAAGCTCGAAACAGAATTGATATAATGACAATTGGTGAGGTAAAAAGCAGACTATCAACTTGTAAACTTGTAAACTATAAACTCGTAAACTAAAAAACATGACACAATTAAAGCGCAATTCGCTATTCAATCCCAACGGAGATACAGACCTACGATTGAGAAGGATGATTGGGGGAAACACCACCAACCTCAATGATTTCAACAACATGAAATACCAATGGGCAAGCGATTGGTACAGGCAAGCCATGAACAACTTTTGGATTCCTGAAGAAATCAACCTCACCCAAGACACAAAAGACTATCCACGACTGGACAAAGCCGAGCGCACTGCCTACGACAAGATATTGAGTTTCTTGGTTTTTCTTGACTCCCTGCAAAGCAACAACCTGCCTTCGTTGTGCGAATACATCACAGCCAACGAGGTAAACCTATGCTTGCACATACAGGCTTTTCAAGAGTGCGTGCACAGTCAGAGTTACAGTTACATGCTCGACACGATATGCAGCCCCGAGCAACGCAATGACATTCTGTATCAATGGAAAACAGATGAGCATCTGTTAAGGCGCAACACCTTCATCGGCAACTGCTATAATGAGTTTCATGAAAAGCAAGATTTGTATGCACTGATGAAGACCTGTATTGCCAATTTCATCTTGGAAGGCATCTACTTTTACAGTGGTTTTATGTTTTTCTACAATCTCAGCCGTAACGGAAAGATGTCCGGATCGGCGCAAGAGATACGCTACATCAACCGTGACGAGAACACTCACCTGTGGTTGTTCAGGAACATTATCAAAGAATTGAAAAAAGAAGAACCCGAGATGTTCACGCCCGAAAAGGTGAAAGTGTACGAAGAGATGATGCGAGAGGGCGTTCGGCAGGAGATTGCATGGGGACAATATGTGATTGGAAACGACATTCAAGGGCTCAATGCGCAAATGGTTACAGACTACATTCATTATCTGGGAAACCTCCGTTGGCACAGCTTGGGCTTTGATTATCTGTATGAGGACAATCAAAAAGAACCCGAAGACATGAAATGGGTAGCGCAATATTCTGACCCGAACATGGTAAAGACCGACTTCTTTGAGGCGAAAAGTACGGCATACGCTAAGAGTACAGCCATTGAAGACGACCTATAAGTGCGAATAAACATGCTCAGTATTGCCGTTATTGGTGGTGGACGTTGCAATATCACAAACTCGTTCGCACAAGATTATGTGAAGAAAAACCATCAGCATCCCATCCAACAAACAGCTCACCGTGCACCTGGCTCCAGGTGGTGGCTTCACCATGAAAATGAATTAAAGAGTGATCTCTCACAGCGTTCCTTTTCTTAGAGTGTTAGACAAACTTTGATGACAAACACGGCGAATAATCGTGTCCCTACGGGTGAGCGGAACGTGATGAGTTATGCCATAACCTGAAGGGCGCAAAAGCGTTAGACAGCCATTGCGTTATGCTTGCTTTTGCCCTTGTTTGGTGTACACCTTATTATATGATAGCCCAGGGTGATGCCCTGGGCTATATGCTTATGGGTTTTCAGCCCGATTTAGTTTGTATAATACCGTTTGATTTCTACAGCTGAATAGCTGTACTATTCCAGCAACCTTTATTCCTGGTCAATTTCAGCACCAAGTCGCAGCGTGTTGCCAAGGTCGGCCAGCTTGACCCAACGGTTGGATTTGCTCAATCCCGAAAGTGACTCCTGAAGTTCAAACAGGTCGTGACTGCGATATTGTGAGTAGTATTTCATCTCGATTCTTGAATGTTTTAACATCCAAAGGTAGTCATTTTGGGCGAATTGACCAAATTTCATACAACATAAATAGTTAATTGTCAGATAGTTATAGTTAATTAGCAGACCCTAATTAATTATTTGATTTTTTCACCGAAGGGTATCTTTTATTTTTTCCTTATAAATACAAAAAATGAGATAACGACAAAGAATAGCACATAGGCTATGTTTACGTATTCGCCTTTCGAAAAGTTTATTATCCCGCTATAAAAA
>CABTXD010000069.1:0-12822 GCA_902488665.1 uncultured Prevotella sp.
AATGAGCAAATTTTGAACAATGAGTTTTGCAGAGGTCTCGGAATGGTAACAATTTTAATATCACCAGAAACTGTAAGTTGGGGAGGGAAAGACAAGATCGAATGGATAGATATAAAGTTGAGATGTTATTTTTTAAAGTGCGACGATAAATTCAGTGGGGCTTTTTCCATAAAACTTTTTAAAGACTTTGGAGAAATAGTTGGGGTCTGAAAACCCGGAACGATAAGCTGTCTCGGAAACAGAAAATCCTTTCATGAGCAATTCGGAGGCCAGCGCAAGTCGTTTGTGACGGATGTATTCACCGATAGACATGTTCAGAAGGTTTTTCATCTTGGTATGCAGCAGACTTCGACTGATAGCCATTGCTTGCGTGATGTCGGTCACAGCGAACTCGTTGTTGCCGATATTCTTGTCAATCAGTTGGTTGATTTGCAAGATAAACTTTTTGTCGATGTCATTGAGTGAGCTGGCTTCAATGTCTTCGGTCTTGGTATTTTGAATCTCGGTCTGACGTGTCTTGACCAGTTGGATGATGTTCTTAACTTGCAGATTGAGCACCTGTGGGTCGAAGGGTTTGGACACATAGGCTTCAGCTCCGCTCTTGTAGCCCGCCACCACATCTTCCTGCTCGTTTTTGGCCGTCAGGAGAATGACGGGAATGTGAGATGTGGTGACGTCCGATTTGAGCTTGGAGCAGAAAGTGATTCCGTCCATGATGGGCATCATCACATCGCTGATGACGAGTTGGATAGATTCGTTTTGAGCAACTTCAATTCCTTCTTTTCCGTTGGTAGCAGTGTAAACGTTGTATTTGGGAGAAAAGTAATTGGTAAGGAAAGTAAGCATATCGGCGTTGTCTTCAACGATTAAGATAGACATTTTGCTGTCTTCTTCCATCACAATATCTTTTGAGGCATTGTTGATGTCTGTCATCGAAGGTGAGAAATGATAGTCGGTCAGTGGTACAATGACTTTGTCATCGGTGATGAGAGATTGCCGGTCGAAAGCCTTAGCGTCTACATTCAGCAATATCCGGAAGGTGGATCCGTGCTGCAGCTCGCTCTTCAACTCTATGGTTCCCTTGTGTATGGTTACCAGTCGTTGGACGAGAGAAAGTCCGATGCCCCATCCTTTGTTGTTGGTATTGTATCCTTGTTTGGTTTGATAGAACTTCTGAAAGATTTTTTTCTGTTCTTCCTGAGCAATGCCTATGCCCGTGTCGGCCACTCTCACGTCGAGATAGGTGTAGTTGTCTTCTTGTCCTGTGATGATAGAGGCCTTGACCTTTACCTCCCCATTTTCAGGAGTGAACTTGATGGCATTGGACAACAGATTGTTCATGATGCGTTCAAGATAGGAGGGTGAAAACCATACGATTTCATCGTTGTTTTCACAATCAACGCTCAAGTTTAAATGTTTTTCAGCAGCACTTCTGCGGAACAGGTTTGCGAGAATTTTGATGAACTCCAAGGGGTTGCCTTGCTGAATGTAGAACGGGAAATTATCCGACTCGACCTTGTTGAACGTTACCAGTTCGTTGATAAGTTCCTCCATCTTGTTGGTATTCTTGAGAGCTGTTTCCAGATGACGTTGCTCCGTTTTGTTCAATTTATCTTTATGGATACTTTTAAGCGGTGCAATGATTAGAGAAAGTGGTGTTTTCAGTTCATGGGACACGGTGGTAAAGAAGTCGAATTTGGCACGGTTTACCTCTTCTATCTTGTTCTTCTCCATCATGGCCATCTTGACCTTGTTCTTTTCGTTCAGTCTTATTTTATAGTAATGCTGAATGTAGTAAACGATGATAGCGACGAGCAAGAGGTAGAACAGATAAGCCCAAGTAGAGCGATAGAAAGGTGGTGCAACGATAATTTTAATTGCTTTTTCAGGTCGGTTTTCCCAACCAGTATTTGAATTATTGGCCCGTATTCGCAGTATGTAGGTGCCGGGTTCCATGTTGTAGCTCACAAAGGTATGGCCGTTGCCCATCTCTCGCCATTGATTGTCTATACCGTCTACTTTGGTTTTGTAAATGATAGACTCTGTTTGTCCGGGAGAAATAACACCATAATCAATCATGATGGAATGTCCCTGACGATAGGAGAGCCTGATTTCATGTGTGGCATCCAGCTCTTTCGTAAGTGGTGAGTTTTCTGATGCAGCGTTGATTTCCTCGCCGTTGATTCTCAAGGATTTGAGATGAACGTTTAGATTGGTGCTTTTGGAAACCATGTCTTCTGAACGAAACATAATCAGTCCGTTCACTGTTCCAAAATACATTCTGCCATCTTGTGTCAGCAGCGTTGAAGAGAAGTTAAACTGGTTGGTGGGCAAGCCGTCGTCGGTGGTGTATCGGTTAATGGTCCGGGTCTTGGGAATATATTGGAATAACCCTTGACTTGTGCTTATCCAGACATGGCCTTGTGTATCGGCATTGATGCTGCATATCGTGCTTCTGGATAAGGTTATGCCGTTCTGAATCTCAGAAAACTTACCAGTTTTGGGATTGAGCACCTGCAATCCGTTGTTGTTGGTCCCCACCCATACCTTACCATCTTGGGCAGGATAAATGTATGTGATGTTGTTGTCTTTCAGCCCTTGTGCCTGTTGGGTGGCTTTCCAATGAATGAGTTGATTTGTTTTGGTGTTGAGCTTATAAATTCCGTAGGCTACAGTACCAATCCACAGATTGTCTGCCTGATCGACGGCGAGTGCATAGATGAAGGCATGATTGAGCGAGGAGTGGTTTATCCTCCTGAATTTTTGGGCTTGCGGATCATACCAATGGAGGCCTTGTGTGGTCCCCACCCAAAGTTTTCCGGAGCTTTGCTGGGCAAAGTCAAAGATGGACACGGCAGACAGATTCATTGATAGTTCAAACCGTTTGACACTTCCGGAATTCAAATTATATCGGAACAACCCGTTTCTAAAGGTCCCAATCCAAATAATGTCGGCGGACTTGTCATGTAACAGACAATGCACGTTGGAGCCGAGTTGAGGAATGGAATTGAAAGGAGAGAATGTTCCCCGCATGGGATTATAGATATTCAGTCCGCCATCTTCGGTTGCTATCCAGAGTTCATTAGGATTTCTTTCAATGATTTGCCGCACAACCTTCCCCTGTAGTTTGTTGGGGCTGTAACTCGGTCCTTCCCATGAGAAGGGGCTGCTGTTCTTAATCATATCTACGCCACCAAAATAGGATCCAATCCAAATGTTATGGTTGGAGTCTGACAGGATAGAATAAATAGCATTGTCGGACAACTGATTGATATTGCCAAATTGTTGCTTCAGCGTTTTGATACTCCCGTCTTGCCCAATAATCGTTACGCCTTGTTCGGTGCCCAACCATATATTGTGTTTGTGGTCTTCGGTGATCACTCTCACTGTTCCGTCAGAAAGCTGATTGGCCTCATACACGCGCGTCTTGCCTGTTTTCACGTCCAACGCCATAACTCCCTTCCCGTTCCGTCCTATCCATAGCCTGCCGGCATGGTCGAAAGTCATGGGCATGATGCCGTCGGAACTGGTGATGAAGTCCTTGTAGATACTGGAGTCTAACTTGGAGATTTGGTTGAGCTTGGTGTTGTAGGCATAGATGCAGGAATTGGTAGCGACGTAGAGTTGGTCATCCTGGTCTATGGCGAGTGAAAGAATGAAGCCTTCGCCTAATGAAGGGAGAGGCGTGAACTTCCTGGCTTTCTCATCAAAGACACACAATTTCATGCCACCACAGATAAGTTTTCCATCGGATGTTTCGACAATCGATTCTATATAATATCCCGGCAGAATGAAGTTTTCAAAGTCGTCTGTAGCCGGTCTGTACAAGCTGACGCCCTTCGAATGGGCCACCCAGACTCTGTGTTTTCGGTCGAGAAAAAGCGATTTCACAAAATTGTGGCTCAGCGAGGAGGGTTTGTGGGGTTCGTTAAAATAGTTTTTAATGGAATAGCCGTCGTAGCGGGCAAGTCCGTTTCGCGTTCCCATCCAGATGTTTCCATGGTAGTCCTGTACCAATGCTTGTACCTGCTGATGTGGCAGTCCCTGCTGACTGGAAATGTGGAAATACTTGTAATTGTTCGCCATCCCTGTGCATAGAAATAGAAACGATAAAATGAGACAGTGGATTATTCTTGCCATAATGATGTTGCGGATGTTGTAGGGCCATAATGAAGTATGCGTTTCCGCATGGCAACACTATGGACGGATTTGACATGTAATTGCAAAGTTATACTATTTTTGCCTTAATCGTGTCTCTTGGCTTTATAAATGCTGTTTCCTCTCATAGTGAGTTATTCTATTTCTGGATAATGCTCTTGATGTACGTTCTTGACATTCCCGTTGTATAGACCTTGGGCTATATATTACCTACTGACTTTATTCATATTTTCTATAGTTTCCTTTTCCACGAACGGTATATATGGGCAAAGTAAAACGTATCCATATTGGCTGTTTCCATCATTATGAGGGTTGCCCAAAGAAATTTTGTAGAATACAACTATTCAGCCTCCAAATGCTGATTAGAAACAATATCTCCCCACACCTCTGTTCAAGCAAAGGGAGTGGGGAGATAACTGTAAATATATATTAACTCTATAGAAATTAATACCCTGGATTTTGTACCAGGTTGGGGTCTATCTGAATCTGGTCAATCGGAATAGCAAGCCAGTAACACTTGGGTGCTTCGATGGTGGAGCGATCAACGTAATCACCATCATTCATTTCGGTGAGACGGTAATATTCTTTTGCTGTCCTTCCGGCAGTATTCCAAGATTTTTCCTTAGGTCTCAACACCTTCTCGAGTATCTTCCAACGGCGAATGTCGTGAAATCTTCTACCCTCCATGGCCAATTCGTTAGAGCGTTCGTCTCGAATCACTTGTCTCAGCTTGGCTATGTCTGTCGGTATGCCCCCAGCGTAGCTCCACGACTCTTGGAATGTGGGAAGTCCGCTACGCGTGCGCACCTTGTTGAGGTATTCCAAACTCTTGGCGCTCAACTTGTGATTATATTCCATATCTGCTTCCACGTAGCTCAGGTACAACTCGGCCAAGCGCAGGTAAGGGAAGACCCAATTATTAAACGTGAATTTATTAGTTCTGGGATTGTAAGTATCTTTGGTGGACACCCATTTTTGGCAAAAATAGCCGTTGTCGCTTTGATACTCGTTGCCCCTTATGCCATCTTCCTGTTGAGGCTCACCCCTGCGACACTTCAGCATAATCGTGCCATTGTTGACTTCAAACGGTCCACGGTCGAATCCGATAGAAGCATAGAATCTCGGCTCTCTAAACGCATGGTAGGCAGATGTCTGCTCTTTGGGAAAGAAAGGAGACTGCACAATATCAGTGGGCTTAAGGTTTTTTGTGTCTGGGTCGTCTTCCCAGGGCAAGCCCTTCAATGTAAAGTATCGGGTTACGCAACTCCATGTGGGGAATACATATCCTCTAAAACCATTGCGGTTGTATTTGTCAAAGCCTACACGCGGTGCGAAATTCTTGATGCAATAGCTAATCTCTCCTTGATTGGCTATGCCGAAGAGTATCTCGTCCCAGTTGTTAAAGCTGCCCGTCTTTGGACCAACAAAGGCCTCGTGATAGTTTGTGCCGCCCTTAAACCAGTCGGTTGTGCTACCGCCATACAACTTGTAACCATTAGCCTCGCATAGTTTGATAGCATCCTCGGCAGCATCCATGGCTTTCTTCCACTTCTCTCGGTCGTATGTCAAATTCATTAATGGCTTACCATCTGGATTTTTAAAATTGGCATAAAACTCTGTGTTGCCATTGGCCAATGGTGATGCAGCATATAAAAGCAAGCGTGCTTTGAAACCAAGTGCGGTGGCTGAGGTTGCTCTGTTTTTCTCACCATTGGTTCGAATAGCAGGAAGCAACTTGGCAGCCTCATCGTATTTCTCGGCAATAAATTCCACGCACTCATCGTATGGCACGCGCATCTGATTGTTTTCAACATTCTGCGAGTACTCCTCTTTGGCCAAGAATATTGGGCCATAAAACTCCAACAAAATCTGATGGTAATAGCCTATGAGGAAGAGCGCCTCACCTTTCCATAGATTTATGTTCTCTTTGGTGATGTCGGGCACCTTGTCAAGGTTGTTCAACACGTTGTAGCACTTGCGAATGGCACCCCAAATATCTTTCTTCTGTGCGTCTACCGGATAACTGTTCGCTGTATTGCTCCACAGCGCAAAGTAGGTGCTGGACGACGATTCATCGCCGTTCATCAAGCTCTTATAGTGGAACCAGCGTGTCGTTCCGCGGTGTCCCACGACCATTTCATCCGACCCCATCAAGCCGGGAAACCCCTTTTGCGGCTGCATGAAATCGGGTATCTCGCTATAACAGCCCACCACCATACGCTCTGCTTGGGTTTGTGTCTTGTAAATATCGGCCTCGGTGGCGTTGCCTGTAGGCACCACGTCAAGGAAATCGCATGCCGACAGCGTTCCCGCCAGAATGGTGGCGAGCATTATTTTAATATATGATTTAGTTTTCATTGTTCTGTATTTTTTCAATTAATAATGAAATTGTACGCCAATCTTGAATGTTCGCTGCAATGGGTAGCTCAAACCGCTGCCACTTCCCATTTCCGGATCCCACGTCTTGAACGGTGAGAAGGTGAGAAGGTTGGTTCCGGCTACATAAACTCGCATCCACTTGGTAGGCGTGAATCCCACTTCCATCGTTTTGAGTCGCAAGTAGCTGCCATCACGCAGGTAGAACGTACTGGGCTCCACGTTGTTGTTCACAAATGATTGAGTTAGGCGTGGATAGGCCGCATTGGCGTTGTTGTTGGCCTCTGACCAGTGGTTGTCTACGATATATTGGGCTATACCCAGTCCGTCTCCATCCTTGTCTACAAAGGGGTGAATGTTTCTCATCATCAGGCTCACGCGACCGGCTCCTTGGAACATCATAGACATATCCCACTTCTTGTAGGTGATGGTGGTTCCAAAACCATAGATTATTTCGGGCAATTCTGGATTGCCGATGGTTGTCACATCGTTTTGGTCTATCTTGTTGTCTCCGTTGAGATCCTTATATTTGATGTCACCCACAGTGTATGCGCTTAGCTCTTGCTTGGGCGAGTTATCGATTTCCTCTTGTGAGGTAAACAATCCTTCGGCCACGAAACCGCGAATACTATTGATGGGATGTCCCAAACGAGAGTAGTAGGCGGGCACGTTTTGTGGCTCATCTACATCGGTCATTTCGTTGTGGGCGTATGTCAGGCTACCGTTTGCTTTGACAGTAAAGTCGCGGTTAAACACCTTTGTATAGGCCAGGCTCATGTCAAAGCCCTTGTTTTTAACTGCTCCGATGTTGGCCCAAGGTTTGTTTCTTCCAAATCCTGACATTGAAATCACGGAGTTTCTCTGCATGAAGATACCTGTACGCGACTCGTTGAAATAGTCGAAGGTGATATCCAGACAGCCCATCAGGTTCATATCCACACCCACATTGAGCTTCTTCGATTTTTCCCATGTTGCCAATGGGTTACCATAGGTAGTGATATTGGGTACACTGATGTTTTCGTAGTTGTTGCCTATCCACCAACCACCTCTGGAGAACATGTTCACCGTGGTGATGTATGGGAAACGGTTTCGCAAGGCATCGTTACCCACAAGGCCATACGATCCACGTAACTTCAGGTTGTGAATATAGGCTTTGGCTGGTTTAAAGAAGGCTTCATTAGAGATAGTCCAACCCGCTGCGACAGCTGGGAAGAAACCAAACCGCTTGCCACTCATAAAGTTTTCCGAACCGTTGTAGCCAAATGTGGCCTCCAACAGATAGCGGTGGTCGTAGTTATAAGCAAATCTACCAGCTAAGCCCTGCTCTCTGTAAGGCAACAGATCGTATTCTCCGCCGCCGTTTTTAACTTTCTTGGTTTCTTTCATGTGGTACACCAAGGTGGCGTTCACATCGTGCTTGCCAAACAGTCTTTGGTAATCCACTTTTCCTTGCAATGACCATACAGTTGTGGTAGGGTCTCTTCCGGAGTTGGATTGCAGGTAAGGCTGGCCGGGATCGCCAATGGTGGTGCTGTCAAAAATGTATTGTCCGTTCTCGTCCACGGTGTAATCATCGGACACTTTGTAGTAAAACGGTACTGTCCAATGATCCAACCAGTTGAAGCTGTAATTATAGAACGATGCCAATCCGCTGGCTTTAAGTCCTGGTGTTACAAAGTCTAAATCCTGGTCTATATTGAATGCTGTCGTGGAATACACATAGTTGCGGTCAGTATAACCTGAGCTCAAGCGAGCGTATGGGTTAATTTGCAAACCGCCTACACCTTGGCGGGCATTCATACCATAGCGCACGAAAGTGTCACCTTCTTGTGCGGGGAGCACGGGTGGGAAGCTTACAGGTGACACGCGCATAGTGTAATAAAATAGGTTATTTACCGATTCCATTGGCGCATGATAGTAGAACAGCTGCGTATTCATGTTCAAACCAATCTTTGTCGTACGTGTAAGACGGGCCGTAACGTTGCTTTGGAACAAGTATTTACGGCTTCGCATGCCTACATCCAATGCTTGTGCCTCCTTGGGCTGACGTATGATACCGTTCTCATAGAATATACCGGCATTCAGGAAGTATGTCAGTATCTTGCTTCCGCCCCTAACATTGAGGTTTAAGTTCTGGTTCATGGTCATCTTCTTGAACAACAGGTCATGCCAGTCGTTGTTCGGGAACAGGTATGGGTTGACTCCCTCGCGTGTCTTGGCAATGCGGTCTTCGCTGTAATAAGGGGTATATGCGTTGCCCACAGCCTTAGCCTCGTTGTAGGCTGCTTCATTGAACATTTGCATATAAGTAGGTCCGTCAGCCATTGACTGTACCATTGTGGGAGAAGAGAACGTGTTGTCTAACCGAACTTTCACCTGCATCTTCTCCGACAGCTCACCTTGCTTAGTGTTCACTATGATAACGCCATTGGCACCGCGCGAACCATATAAGGATGTTGCAGTAGCGTCCTTGAGCACAGAGAACGACTCGATTGACTCTGGCGGAATGTTGTTCAACATGGTTGTGTTGATTTCTACACCATCAAGAATCACCAAAGGACTCTTGTTCACACCAAAGGTCGAGATGCCACGAATGTAGAATTCGGCATTATCGTAACCAGGCTCACCGCTTTGTTGACGGGCGATGATACCAGGAATGTTTCCTGCAAATGAAGTCGTCAAGCTGCTCGATGTCATTTTTAGGTCTTCCGGCTTTACAGCCTGTACAGCACCAACCAGTGATTCTTTCTTCTGCTTTCCGAATCCCACAACCACAACTTCATCAATTTCATTGTGGGCAGGGTACAGGGAAATAGCAATAAACGTGCGGTTTTTCAGACTGATTTCCTTTTCCTGATATCCGATGTAGGCGATGTCAAGAATAGCGTTTGGTACGGCATGTATAATAAATGTACCGTCGCTGTTTGTAATGGCTGCATCCGAAGTGCCACGCACCCGAACAGTTGCACCAATGACAGGTTCACCATTCTCATCACCGATGAATCCTTTAACTTCTCGTTTGTCGTTTTGTCCTAAGCTGCCGGCATTATGTGCATGTGCTGTTCGCGGTAAGGCACCATTAGATGCCAAAGCAGATAGCGACAACAGATTTGTCCCTAATAGGAACAATGACGCCAAAAGCAACCTTGGTTTTAGACCTTGATTCCTTTTCATTTGTTATAAGTGTTTAGAAGGTTAAAAATATTTATACTACAATTTGAAAGATAATTCATTTATATATTTTGATGTTCTTTAGGTGAAGTAAACGTTTAAATCATTTATAATTAGGTAGTTTTTCATCATTCGTCCTTGTCTGCAAGGCAAATCTTTGCGGTGGTTTTCACTTATTTCTACACAGTAAGATTTGCATTTCTAATTAAATATATGGTTGATTTGAAATCTACTCCTCCAAAATGCAGAATAATGTGGTTGCCCTCCCAACCGGCAGGAATATCCAGCGTTCTGTGATACCACATAGCGTCGATGAAATCCGTATAGCCTATTCTCGACAAGGGACTTTCCGGACAGAACGGCACGTTGATACGGTCTTCAATTCCTTTGGAGTTGAATAGCTTGTTTTCCATTCCGCTTTTTCCAAAATCAAATTGATAGGTCCATGCGTCACCATTGAGGTTGATCCATTCCGCCCGCTCAAACTGTGGGCGTGGGTATTCTGGTCTTGGCTGTATTGCGGCACTAAGATTTAGTGAAAGGATAAGTGCCAAAGATGACAGGTAGAATTTTGTCTTTCTCATAAATTCAGGCTTTCGGCTTATTTGCATTATGCAAAGTTAGAGTATTATTCAGGCTTGTAGGGGTAATATTGTGTTTTTGTTCTGTAATATTGTTTATAACTGACAAATTTCAAAAATCACATGAGTACTACGTAGTAGACTCTCAAAAAGACGAGATAGCATTTTTGAGGTTCGACTAAGTATAACTGTTTCCAGCAAATGATACAGTGTACCATACTGGTTCTGTGTGTATGGAGGATTAAGATATAAAACATCACATTTAACATCTTAAATGATATTTTCAATTTTACCGTTTTGGCTTTCTATTCTTTCGAAGATACCATTATTGGAATCATTCCTGTTGATGATTATAGACTTTAGGGCTCGTTTATCCCAATGCTTAAGAAAAGCGCCATATACACCTACGGTATTTGACACATCAGAAACAGATTCTAATAAACATGCTAATGTTTTCCGAACTCAGGCTCAAAGATAAATCAGAATAGAGTTTTGAACGCATGACATTATGCTACTATTACTTTTATATATACCCAAATATTAAAATGTACATAGATTTATAAAAATAGATTTTGAATCTTCAGGCGATACAAAGAAAGATAAATTCACGTTGATGAAGCGTTATGGTACCATTGTAAGCAGTGATACACAACGAATTTCAATCGCAGCTGGGCTATGTGCATCAACAGGGTTAGGCTACGCGGTTTTGGGTTGCCAGCCTGTGGCAAAGTGCCGTGCTTGCTGTGCTTGCTGCTACTCAAAAGGTTTATACCGGCACGCCAATTTGTTGAATATTTTATCAAAAAATGGCCCCAAAAACGGCACTTCAAAACTTACAATATAGAAAAAAACAATAGGCAAACGTACCGCAAACAAGTAGTTATTTTGTGCGTAATCTCGATTATTTACACAAAAAAGCGAGTTTTAAATGATAAAAGACATTATTTTTCCTGCTTACCAACATGCCTTTGACCCGTAAAAGCATACACATTAGGGGCTTTAAGCAATGCTTTTGGCAGAAAAGTACATGACTTTCGGGAGTCAACAATTGATAAAAATTCGTAACATCATGCGTATGAATGAGATACAAAAGTCGTTCATGCTTGGCGTATTTGCGGCCAAGATCAAGGTAGTTCGCAAATACGCCAAGGAGAGAAGAGTATCATGTCAAGAAAATTCTTTACGTCTAATCGGTAGTCATTTCCTATCATCTACATAACAGACAGGACAAATTTTAGCGCATATTGTTTGTTGATAAAGCGTAAAAACAAACCAATTTCATTATTGATAGATAAAAGTATGAGAAGTATTTCATATATTTGTCAAACACCTTAGATTCTAATCAATCGTTATATGTTAGGAGCCATCATCGGCGACATTGTAGGTTCGCCATACGAATTTGACCAATCTGCGCCAAAAGCAGGTTTTATTAAGCAATCATGTAATTTTCACTTCTTTTGCTTTTAGATGTTGCTTGAAATTAGTTTCTCAAAAGCCTTTCTGTCGCCTTTGGCACCATAGTGTATTTGACCACAATAGGTATAGCCTAGATGTGGAAGGATGTTCAGCATCTCAACATTGTCATAGTTGGTATCTACCTTGATGCTGTGAACGCCTTGCGAGGCAGCCCATTTCTCAGCTTCGTGGAAGAGGCGTTTGGACAGTCCGTGTCCTCGGTGACGGGGGCTGACGGCAAGTCTGTGAATTACCACATAGTCTTGTTCGCTGAGCCAAGAACCTTCGAGATGAGCATATTCGGGTTCGCCGTTCACAGCAAGTTTGGCGTATGCGGCTACCTCTCCATCGATGGTAAGGATGTAAGCGTCTCCTCCGGCAATATCATTCTCAATCAGTTCTCGTGAGGGATAGTCCTTTGTCCACTGTTTCCTGCCGTTGGTCAGCATGAGGTTGCGAGCTGTGTCCAAGAGCGTCCACGCCTCTTCCAAATCTGCGGTTGTAGCTTTTCGGAATACGATTCGTGTGGTATGCATGTGTGTTAATTTACTCGCTCGAGCGTAATCAATCTGAGACTGAACTTACTGGTTCCACCATTCTTCCTCACGCGGAAGGTGATGGAGTTGGTTTGCTGTGTCAGATCGATGTCACCTACATGCAGGCGATTCTTTTCCTCACGTTCAGCAGTTTTGGCCGAAATCCAGTCAGAAAGCTGTTTCTGGCGTTGCCACACTTGGAAATCCGCACCATCGGGGAACGTGGTGTAATCGATTAACACCTTATATTTACCGTCTGGTACGTGCGAAAGCATGATGCGCGTTTCACCTTGGTTGTTGGTTGTCATCACCGTGCCGTGGTCGGACGAAATATTCATATCGCCTCCGATGGTCATCTCGAAGAGCTGCGGGAAATAGATGTGAGTGGTAGGTTTATATACCTTCAGCAGTTCACCTTGCGGCTCTTGCTTCGTGGTGAGCGGACGGTCTGCGTAGAACATAGCCACCGATATATAGTCTACTGGAAAATCGTTATTCTGTCCACCATGTTCCATGCCATGATAGATTTCTTTCTCGAACGACAT
>CABTXD010000070.1:0-12472 GCA_902488665.1 uncultured Prevotella sp.
AGATGAAAGACGAACTGGAACAAATCAAAGAACAGGTGTTCAATGCACTGTAAAACATAGGAAAGGGAGCCTCCCCCAACCCCTCCGAAGGAGGGGAGCATTATCAGAGGACGTCGTATTCTGTACGGTTTGCTGTTTGTTTTGCTCGTTTCGATGATTCATGATTTGTCTTATTTGCTTAAGTACGTTTTGCGTGTCTGCCAACACCTCTTCGTTTGTGAATCGTATAACCTGATAGCCAAAAGATTCGAGATATGCTGTTCGTTGTTCGTCAGAGATGAGTTGGTCGCCAATGAAATGATAACCTCCATCCACCTCTATAATCAACTGTTTGGAAAGGCATACAAAATCGGGTATATATTGGCCAATCAAATGCTGTCTTCTGAATTTTGCCCCCAAACGATTCCCTTTTAAGTATTCCCAAAGTGCGGCTTCAGCCTGCGTTGGGTGTTTCCGATGTTGCAGTGCACGCTCTTGCAATACTTTGTATAAAGAAGCATCAGCTGTTTCGTATTTATATCTTTCTTGCCTGTTTTTCGCCAATTCCTTGATGACAGTCATGAAAGCGGTGAACAATGTTCATGAAAATACCCTTTCCTTCTATCCCAAAGCTCAAACAGTGTAGCTCCTTTATGTTTGCGTAGCGTGACAATTGCCACTATTTCCTTCCTCTTTGTTGTACAGCTCCCCTCCTTCGGAGGGGTTGGGGGAGGCTCCCTTTCCTATGTTTTACAGTGCATTGAACACCTGTTCTTTGATTTGTTCCAGTTCGTCTTTCATCTTCACCACGATGTTCTGCAACTCGGCGAGATTGCTTTTCGACCCCGTTGTGTTGATTTCTCGGCCCATCTCTTGTGCGATGAAACCCAGTTTCTTTCCAACGGGTTCGTTCTCGTTCATGGTGGTGCGGAAGTATTTCAGGTGATTAGCCAGCCGTTGTTTCTCCTCACTGATGTCGAGTTTCTCGATGTAATAAATCAATTCTTGCTCCAGACGATTCTTGTCATACTCAACATCAGGTATCTGAGAGAGGCCGTCAACGATGCGTGCGCGTATCTTTTCAACGCGCAACTTCTCGTACGGTTCAATCTCATTCAATAGTTTGGTGATGTTGTCCAGCTTCTCGGTGAATTTCTTTTGCAGTGCGGCACCTTCTTGTTTGCGGAAGTCGATGAGCTGGTTGAGGGCCTCCGTGATGGTCTTTTGTGCGACAGCCCATTCTTCATCATCAAGTACTTCGGTCTCGGTCTTGACGGTCACGTCGGGAAGAGAGAGTAAGGTGCGGAACCAATCTTGCGGTTCGGGCAGTCCGGTCGTGGCTGCTATTTGTTTGATTTGCTTGTAATAATTTTCAACAACCTCGCTGTTGATGGGAGAAAGGTCGGTTGATGCGTCTTTTTCTATCCAAATGGAGAAGTCTATCTTGCCCCGCTCCAACGCCTGAGCGACTTGTTGGCGAATCTCTAATTCTTTCTCTCGGTACAGGGGGGCGATGCGTGTAGAGAGATCAAGCGACTTGCTGTTGAGTGATTTGATTTCGACATTGATTTTCTTTTCCTTGTAGATAGTGGTTGCCTTTCCGTAACCTGTCATCGATTGTATCATAATTTCAACACGTTAAATTTATGCAAAAGTAATCATTTTGCAGGAAAAAAGCGTAAATTTGCATTTTATTTAGGTAATATTTACGATAGGTATGTCGTGTATTTTAAGCATAGAGACGAGTACAGACGTGTGTTCCGTGGCCGTAAGCCAAGATGGAGCATGCATCTTTGAGAGAGAAGATCACAGCGGTCCCAACCATGCCGTGAAGTTGGGTGTGTATGTAGACGAGGCACTGTCGTTCGTAGACAGTCATTTGATTCCGCTCGATGGCGTGGCTGTAAGTTGCGGACCAGGTTCGTATACCGGCCTGCGAATTGGCGTATCGATGGCCAAAGGCGTTTGCTATGGGCGGTCAGTCAAGTTGATTTCCGTTCCGACGCTCGAGCTGTTGTGCGTTCCCGTGTTGCTGAGCGAGCAGATTCAAGAGGAAGATGCGTTGTTGTGTCCCATGCTGGATGCCCGCAGAATGGAGGTGTATGCGCAGCTTTTCGACCGTTCTTTGAAAGAAATTCGACCGATACGCGCTGATGTAGTGGATCACGACACCTATAAGTCATATTTGGATGAGCATCCCATATACTTCTTTGGGAATGGAGCAGAGAAGTGTTTGGACGCCATCAACCACCCTAACGCGCATTTCATCAAAGGCGTAGAACCCTTGGCTAAGAACATGTTCCCATTGGCAGAGAAGCGCATGATGAACGAACAGTTCGAGGATGTGGCCTATTTCGTCCCGTTCTATTTGAAGGACTTTGTGGCCAAATCACCCAAGAAGTTGCTTTAAGAGCATGGGGGTTGCCGCGGCGAGGCTTTTAGTTGATAAATAAATTGAACTATGGATATTGAAGGATTAGATTATAATACCCAGCGCGAGAAACTCATCTTGCCCGAGTATGGCCGTGAAGTGCAGAACATGGTAGACCATGCTGTATCGCTCACCAACAAGGATGAGCGTCAACGTTGTGCCGAGACCATCGTCGCAATCATGGCTCGAATGTTTCCACAGAGTCGTGAGAACGAGGATGTTCAGCGGAAAATGTGGGATCATCTTGCCATCATGAGCAACTTTAAGCTCGACATCGACTATCCTTATGATGTTTCGCAGGCGGCTAAGATTTATGCAAAGCCCGAACCATTGAAATATCCTATGAATCGAATTCCTGTGCGTCACTATGGAAACATGGTGTTCGAGATGTTTGAAAAGCTCAAGACCATGAAGCCAGGTGAGGAACGTGACGAGTTGGCTCGCGTTACAGCAAACCAGATGAAACGCAACCTAATGCAGTGGGGACATGGCTCCTCGGATGATGAGAAGGTGGCTTTCGATCTTGAAAAGTTCACCGACGGCAAGATCGTTCTTGACCTTGATACTTTCAAGTTCGACCGGATGGATGCGCGTCCCAACGATAGAAGGAAAAAGAGACGATAGGCGTATGGAGGCATTTGTCATTGAGGGCGGCCATCAGCTGAGCGGAACCATCAAGCCACAGGGTGCCAAGAACGAGGCGTTGCAGGTGATTTGTGCGACGCTTCTTACCTCCGATCCTGTCACAATTAAGAATATTCCAGACATTCTTGACGTCAACAACTTGATTAAATTGATACAAGAGATTGGCGTCAAGGTCACCCGAATCAATAAGAATGACTATGTTTTCCAGGCAGACGAGGTTAATCTCGACTATCTGGACAGCGACGCTTTCGTAAACAAATGCTCATCCTTGCGCGGTTCTGTCTTGATGATTGGACCTTTGTTAGGTCGCTTTGGTAGGAGTACCATCGCCAAACCAGGCGGAGACAAGATTGGTCGTCGCCGATTGGACACCCACTTTCTGGGCTTCAAGGCACTGGGAGCGAAGTTTAGGCATGACGCAGCTCGTGACGTGTATCACATAGAAACGGCAAACAAGCTCAAAGGCTGTTACATGCTCTTGGATGAAGCTTCGGTTACAGGAACGGCCAATATCATCATGGCAGCTGTGATGGCAGAGGGGACAACCACCGTGTACAATGCGGCTTGCGAACCCTATATCCAGCAATTGTGCCATCTATTGAATGCCATGGGAGCCAACATCAGCGGCATCGCATCGAACTTGTTGACCATTGTTGGTGTTGAGTCGTTGCACAAAGCCAAACACACGGTCTTACCAGACATGATTGAGGTGGGGTCGTTCATCGGCATGGCAGCCATGGTAGGCAATGGTGTGAGAATCAAAGATGTGGCTGTTCGGCACGTAGGAATCATCCCCGATACCTTCAGACGCTTGGGAATTAAAATCAAGATTGAAGGCAACGATTTGTTCATTCCCCGTCAACCGCATTACCAAATCGACTCGTTTATCGATGGTACCATCATGACTTTGAGCGATGCCCCATGGCCTGGACTTACGCCCGACTTGCTATCGGTGCTGTTGGTGGTGGCAACACAGGCGCGTGGTTGCGTGCTTTTTCATCAGAAAATGTTTGAAAGCCGATTGTTTTTCGTAGATAAACTGATAGACATGCGGGCTCAAATCATCCTATGCGACCCACATCGAGCGGTGGTTATCGGCCACGATCGCCAGTTTAGACTGCGTGCCGGACGCATGACCAGTCCCGACATCCGCGCTGGTATCGCGCTGTTGATTGCGGCATTGAGTGCTGAAGGTACCAGCAGAATAGAAAACATCGCCCAGATAGACAGAGGGTACGAGGACATAGAGGCTCGTCTCAATGCATTGGGCGCACATATCAAGCGTGTCGATGATTAAGGAAGAAGATGTTTACCGCATTGGCAAGATTGGCAAACCGCATGGTGTTAAAGGCGAGTTGTCATTCCATTTCACCGACGATGTGTTCGATCGTACGGAGAGTTCCTATCTCATTTTGAAGGTAGATGGTATCCTTGTGCCATTTTTCTTGGAGGAATATCGCTTCAGAAGTGGCGAAACGGTTTTGGTGAAGTTTTGCGATATCGATACGCAGGACAAGGCTCGGCAGTTGACAGGCTGCGAGGTTTTCTTCCCAAGGGCGATTGCTGAGTCAGATGATGCCCATCTCTCTTGGGCGCAAATCATAGGGTTTGCCTTGAAAGATGCTCAAACCGGTCAGCTGATTGGCATCATCAGTTCGGTAGATGACAGTACCGAGAACGTTCTGTTTGAACTGGAAGACGGCACATTGATTCCCGCCAACGAGGATTTGATACAGCAAATAGATGCACAAAACAAAGAAATAACGATACAATTGCCCGACGGCTTGCTCGACTTATCAGACAAGTAAAGCCGTTCGGCGCTTTTTCATAACGATCAATGAAGAAACAAATATGTATATTAGGCTCAACAGGCAGCATCGGTACACAAGCACTCGATGTCATTGAGCAGCATGCCGACTTGTATGAAGCCTATTGCCTCACCGCCAACAACCGGTATGAAGAACTGGCTTCGCAAGCCCGAAAGTTCAAGCCAGCTGCGGTGGTTATCGCCAATGAAAGTCTGTACGAGCCGCTCTGTCGGTTGTTGGATGACTGCCCTGAGGTGAAAGTTTATGCGGGAAAGGCGGCCCTTGATGAAATCGTACAGGCCGAACCGATAGACATGGTACTTACGGCATTAGTTGGATTCGCTGGTCTTTCGCCAACCATTCAGGCCATCAAGGCGCACAAGAAGGTGTGTTTGGCCAACAAAGAGACGCTTGTCGTGGCGGGTGAACTGATTTGCAAGTTGGCTCAACAGTATCATGTACCTATTCTACCTGTCGATTCTGAGCACAGTGCCATCTTCCAATCTCTTGTCGGTGAAGATGACAATGAGATTGAAAAGATATTGCTGACGGCCAGTGGCGGCCCTTTCAGAACGTTCTCTCTGGAGCAGATGAAGGACGTTACCGCTGCTGACGCGCTCAAACATCCAACGTGGGAGATGGGTGCCAAGATAACGATTGACTCGGCAACAATGATGAACAAAGGCTTCGAGGTCATCGAAGCCAAGTGGCTTTTTGGCGTTCCAGCCGAAAAAATACAGGTACTTATTCATCCACAGAGCATAGTCCACAGTGCCGTTCAGTTCATAGATGGCGGTGTTAAAGCGCAACTCGGCGTGCCAGACATGCGTCTGCCTATACAATATGCTTTCTCGTTTCCCAAGCGATTGCATCTGGATGGCGCTCGCTTGGACATGTTCAAGCAGCCATTGGAGTTCTTTGAGCCCGACTTCAAGAAGTTCAAATGTCTGGCGCTGGCCTATGAATCCATCCGTCAGGGTGGCAATATGCCCTGTGTGGTGAATGCTGCCAATGAGGTGGTGAACGAGGCTTTCCGCCAAGGACGGTGTACTTATCTGGACATGGCTGACGTTATAGAGAAAACAATGGGGCGTATTGCCTTCGATGCCGCACCCACCTTTGAAACCTATGTCGAGACAGATGCTGCGGCTCGCCGCATGGCTAACGAATTAATTACAAAATGATCATGGAGATACCAGGAGGCTTGTGTTCACAATCAAGTCCCTGTCAGCTCCGAAAACTCATCAAATAGAAATGGAAATATTCTTAATCAGGTTGCTTCAGTTTGTGCTGGCAATCTCCTTATTGGTCCTCTTGCACGAAGGCGGACACATGTTTTTTGCCAAGCTCTTCGGTGTAAGAGTTGAAAAGTTCTTTGTCTTTTTCGATGTCGGCATCGGCAAGTGGAAGGGCCATTTGTTCAGTTTCAAACCCAAACATAGCGACACTACCTATGGTATGGGATGGCTTCCCTTGGGCGGCTACTGTAAGATAGCGGGTATGATAGACGAGAGTTTCGATACCGAACAGATGAAAAAGCCGGCCGAACCGTGGGAGTTTCGTTCCAAACCCGCATGGCAACGCCTGCTCATCATGATCGGTGGCGTAACCGTCAACTTTCTCTTGGCTCTTTTTATCTATTCCATGGTGTTGTTTTATTGGGGCGAATCGTATGTGCGGGTCAAAGACATGACCCACGGAATGCGTTTCAATCAAGAAGCCAAGTCGTATGGATTTCAAGACCATGACATTCTTTTGGGTACCGACCAAGGTGCGTTCAAGGACTTTAACGCCGACGTTTATCGTGACTTGTCTACCGCCAAGCGGGTGGACATCATCCGCAATGGGAAGCACATGAGCATCAACCTGCCCGGTGACCTGAACCTGTTGTCCATGCTGAAGAGTACCCCTCGCTTTGTCACACCGTTTGTATTGGCCGATGTAGACAGTGTTATGCCCGATGGAGCAGCTGCTAAAGCCGGTGTCAGAAAGGGTGATCGCATCGTCGCCGTCAATGGAAAGCCGGTTGATTCTTGGAACGCTTTCCAAGACGAGTTGGGCGTGTTGAGCGATCAACTCATGGCCGCTAAGACCCCGCAAGACAGCATGAAGATTCGAACGGCATCCATCGTGTTCATGCATCCCGATGCCTCAAAAGTTGATACGGCGCAGGTTGTGCTGAGTAAAGATTTGCTGTTGGGCGTGGGTATGACGAGCATCTACTCGTATTATCAACCCACCAAGAAAGAATACGGCTTCTTCGAGAGCTTCCCAGCAGGTGCCAAATACGGTTGGCATGTGTTGGCAGGATATGTAGGCGACATGAAATATGTGTTTACCGCTGATGGTGCCAAGTCGTTAGGAGGCTTCGGAGCCATCGGAAGTCTGTTCCCTCCCGTATGGGATTGGCACATGTTCTGGCTCATGACGGCCTTCCTCAGCATTATCCTGGCTTTCATGAACATTCTTCCTATCCCCGCTTTGGATGGTGGACACGTACTCTTCCTGCTGTACGAGATGATTACTCGTCGCAAACCCAGTGAGACTTTCATGGTGCGTGCCGAATATATCGGCATTGGTATCTTACTGCTTTTAATGATTGTAGCCAACCTGAATGACGTTTTGCGCTGGCTGGGAATCATCACCTACTAAGGCAATACGGCCGTAATCTATATGCGAAGAGGCAAGGTGCGCGATATTGTTCGCACCTTGCCTCTTCGCCTTTTATGCTTATTTTGTAGGGTTCTATTCGTCACTTTACTTTCTTTCCCAAGAACATGAAAAGAATGTAAAAGGCAACGCCCGATATGAATCCGGCAATGGCGTCTATCACATAGTGGGCCTGGATGTACACCGTGGCCAGACAAAGAAACACGTAGAAGGGAACCAATAGCCAGAGTAGCTTGCGGTTGCGCGTGTGTCCAATCAACAACATGCATACCGTGGCGATGCCTACGTGTGAACTTGGAAAGGCTGCCGTGGGACGTTCGCCTGCCGCTTTGGCATCCTCCACCAGGTGATAGAACAGTCCTTCTTGATAACCAGGACTAACCAGGCATTCTTGATGATAGTTGAAATAGTCGTTCACGCTTGGGAATATTCCTTTTGCCGCATACTCCAGTCCGATGGCCTTGAAGTAGAACGTAGGTCCAACGACGGGCAATAAATCATAAATGGCATAGTAAGCGAAAAATGATGCGACGAGGACCCAGGTGCAACGCTGAAATTCTTTCTGTCGGCACACAAAGTAATAAAGAGCGGTAAGGGCTATCATCGGATAGAACGAGGCATAGCCGAGGTCAATCAGTTCGCTGAAGATGGGCGACGAAAACGCCTGGGCGAAGACCAAAGCCGGCTGCATACCAAAGATGGCTTGCTCGCAACTGGCAAAAATATGGTCAAGATTGGGCAGCACCCTGTTCAGTTCATAGGTGTCTGGATACCACCATGCCAGCAGTCCCATCTGTGCGAAGATGCGGGCAGAGAGTGTCAGACGGCATGGCAGCAGTCGGTACACCCCCCACAAAGCCAATGTCATGGCGGCCACTTGTATGCGCCCGATAATCATCGAATGAGGGTTGACCAGTTTGGTGTAGGTGAAAAATATCATCAAAAAGGTGAACCCCATGTAGGCAAACATGGCCCATTCAATGGGTAAGAGCCCGCGCTTGGGTTTCTTCTCGATGGAGAATAGTTCAGAAAAGAAGTATTTCATCAGAATGTGTTCATTAGTTTTTAGGGGCTGCTTTGCTGGAAAGCCAGTGATTCTCGCGATACCACTTAACGGTTTCTTTCACACCTTGTTCCAATTTGTAGTGTGGATGATACCCCAGTTCATCCATGGTTGGCTCGATGTTACAGCGCCAGTTTCGTTGCCGTAGAATATTGTATTTATCGTTGTTCAATGCAATGGGCTTTCCCGTTTTTCTGCCTACGAGTTCACCGCACGCCGTGATGACGCGCAAAAGCCATAGCGGTGCTTTCAGGCGCACGCACCAGGGACTGCCCAACTCTTGGCGAATGAGGTCGCTGAAGGTGTCTGACTGGTATACGCCTCCATCGGTGAGGAAGTATTTACGGCCGCTCATGCCGCGGTCGATGGCCAGAAACACGGCCTGAACCACATCAAGGATGTACACGAAGGTGATGTCTTGCCGACTGAAGCCGGCTGCGAAATCCAGATGGCGCGCAATGCTTTTAACCATCAGGAAATAGTCCTTTTCGCGTGGACCGTAGATGCCCGTCGGTCGAAGAATGATGTATGGAAAGTCGTTTCCAATGGCATCGAGGTAGCGTTCGGCCGCCAGTTTGCTTTTGCCATACGCCGTATTGGGCAGGGGAGTGTCGTGCTCGTTGATTTCGGTAAACGGTTTCTGTTCCCTGATGGCGCCAAACACGCCCAGTGTACTGATGTAGATGAACCGTTTGATGGGCATCTTCAGCTTCAGAATGGCATTCACCAGGTGCTGCGTTCCTTCGGTGTTGACACGGTGAAAATCATCCGGATGAACACATTTGGTGACGCCGGCGGCATGAACAACATAGTCAAACGCGTGCCCCTCGAGCTGTTGAACCAATTTCTCTTCCGACGAAAAGTCCAACTCGATGAAGTGAATGCGCTTGTCCTGGAGGTATCGACGTGAACTGGATGGCCTGACAGCCGCCCAAACCTCCATACCCCGTTGTAAGGCTTCGTCAACAAGATGACTGCCGACAAAACCAGATGCACCAGTGATTAGAATGCTCATTGAAAAATTGTAATTACGCTGCAAAATTAGACAATTTTTCCGAATAATCGGCTTGTTCGGATAAAAAACGACTTCTTGCGCCACGGCTCTCTTATGGAAGAAAGGTTGATTACTGTTTAAAACAAGTATTTGCGCTGGTTTCAACAACCAAAATCAAGGGTGAAAGGAATCACCTTGTTTGCACTCAATGAACGCAGTCGTTTGGACGAAAAAAGTGGACTTGCAAATGCATAACTATTCAGCTGAAAAAAACATGATATTCCCCTGCATTTTAAACCCATTGACTTTACCCGCCAAACCCATTGACTTTGGAGCCTAAAGTCAATGACTTTAGCGCCCAAAGTCAAAGAGATTGGACGCCCATGTATTTTCATGTCTGGAACAAACCTACTAATGTTGTATAACATTCTGACAATCATGAATTTATAAAAAGTTGCAAGATTTTCTCAAATGGCTACTAATTGATGATGTCAGTTGTCATCTTTCGTAAAACAAAAAGAGATGTATCAGCAATTTGATACACCTCTTTTATATAGGCTTCTTTTATTCGTCAGGCAAGAAAGGCTATCCTATCTGCCGCAAGAGATAGGCGCACTTTTCAGCATCCCCCGTGGTTTTGCCCTTGTCGCACGACAGCTTGACGCAATCGTGCCATTCGCGTTTCTCCGTGATTCGACTGCGCGTGAGTTTCACAACGATGTTCATGGGTTCGGCATTCGCTACGTCACAGGTCAGAAAGGTGCCCACGCCATAGCTGTCTTGCATGCGCCCATTGACATATTTGTGTATTCGGATGGCCTTCTCAATGTCCAGTCCGTTGCTGTACACCACCTGTTTGGTTGCCGGGTTGATGCCCAGACTCTCGTATTTCTCGATGATTTTGTCGGTCTGTTCATTCTCATCGCCACTGTCCACGCGCAGCCCGACGAACATCATCGCCATGCGCTTGGACAAGTTGTTGAAGAACACTTTGTCGCCGAAGCAGTCGTACAGATAGATGCCATTGTCGCCATCGTACACGTCACTGAACTTTTTCATCACGTTGAAGTTGCACTCAAAGACACCACTGACGTTCTCCTCGAACTGGATGAGCTGATGGCTCATGGTGCCAATGGGCGTGAGGTGGTGCTTCATGGCCATGTATACGTTGCTGGTTCCCGTGAATCGGCCCGACCAGCGGTGGTGTCCGTTCTCGTCATCGTAGCCACCTTGATCGTACACCTCTTTCATCACGCGCAACACCATGTCGTGATGATCGAACGAGAAGCGCCGGCGCGTACCCATATCGCCCAGCACCAGGCCATTCTTAAGAATCTCAACCGCCTTCTGTCGGGTGCGCTCAGCCTCACGTTTCGGGTCGTATGCGTCACGTTCTCCACGCAGATTGTGCATCAACTCGGACACGATGGCGAGGATAGGCATCTCCCACATGATGGCCGAATACCACTTGCCGCGCACCGTAATGTCTAAATGTCCCTGCTCATCTTGCGACACGGTGACCTCGTGAGGATTGAAGCGGTAGCCACGAAGGAAGGTGAAATACCATTTTGGGAGGTAATACATCTTTTCCTTCATGAACTCAATCTCCTCTGAGGTAATCATGACTTGCGGCATGTAGCCCAGTTGTTCTTCCACCAAAGCGGTGAATCCCTTCGGATAAACGGTGTTGCTGCGGTCAAAGAAGGTGTACTCAACCTCTGCGCGAGGATACTTCTGTAGGACGTAATATTGACAACTGAAGGTATAAGCGTCGTTGTCGGTGAGGTGACTGATAATCTGTTTCATCGTTTTTTCTTATGTGGTATCTTATGCAAAGATACGTTTTTCCTTGCAATAATCATGTAAGTTGGTCGATTATTGAATGTTAACGAAATATTTTTCGGATAATTTTCGGAAAGCAGTACCTTTGCAAGTGGATTGTCATGGATATACTATAAAGGTATGTGTCGTGATCTATTTTCCCACTGTTCAACATTGATTTTTGATGAAACAACCCAAAATAAAAGCTTTATTTTTTGACATCGACGGCACGTTGGTGAGTTTTAAAACCCATAAGATACCCGCGTCAACCACGGAAGCGCTGGAAAAAGCAAAAGCAAAAGGCGTGGAAATATACATCTCTACGGGTCGTCCAACACCGCTCATCACCGTTCTGGGTGATATCGAACATTTGATAGACGGCTACATCACGGCCAATGGCGCCTACTGCTTTGCCCACAACGAGGACGTTTGTCTGCACGCCATCCTCGCGAACGATGTTGAAACAATGGTGGAAGCGGCTACCCGACAACATTTTTCCTGCGTGCTGGTGGGTACCAAGAACCTGTGTATTTACCAGCCGGACGAGAAGTTTCAACGCATATTCGTGGACATGCTGCAAGTGAAAGCCTTTGAGCAAGGTGTCACACTCGACGAGATTCTCAAAGAACCCATCCTGCAAATGAGTCCGTTCATCACGCCGCAGCAAGAAGAAGCACTCATGCAAAAACTCACTGGATGCCTCTCCGGCCGATGGCATCCTGAGTTTACTGACGT
This sequence comes from uncultured Prevotella sp., assembly GCA_902488665.1. Taxonomy (GTDB): domain Bacteria; phylum Bacteroidota; class Bacteroidia; order Bacteroidales; family Bacteroidaceae; genus Prevotella. Next base: position 12,147 of record CABTXD010000070.1, read on the forward strand.
TACGTCACGATGGGCCGACAAGGGACAGGGACTGCATGCCATGGCTTGCCACCTGGACTTCTCGATGGAAGAGACAATGGCTTTTGGTGATGGTGGCAACGATATTTCCATCATCGAACAGGCTGCCGTTGGCGTGGCGATGGGCAATAGCGTGGAGGAATTGAAGAAAGTGGCCGACTATGTCACCACGTCGGTAGACGAAGATGGCGTGAAGAACGCGCTCGAACGGTACGGCGTGATTTAAAGGCTGGTTCTATAAATTACCACCGCACATAGTCATTAAATGTTTATGAAATACGTTTTGTTATCTTTTGGCTTCTTTTTGG
>CABTXD010000071.1:0-11899 GCA_902488665.1 uncultured Prevotella sp.
TTAATTCTACATCCATGGGGATTTTCACCCTTCATCAAGAGCCTTGAAAGAATGAGATAGCCACACATCTGCTCAATCTCTCGGTTGGATTTCATCAATAGGTAAGACAAATCAGCCGCATGATGTAAGTGTTGGAACAAATTAAAACATGCCATTTCAGCCAAGTCTTGCGAATTGATATCCCCTACCCATTGCTTTGCGAGTGTATCATCCATTTCTTCGGGAGGCATGATGAGGGTCGCCAGAATCTTGCATTCACGGATATTCTCTTGCCATAATGCAACAGCAAGATCGTGATTCTTACCATACTGTTGTGCCATTTTTTGCAAGTCAGGCAGCGACACCCCCCAATTAATTTTATAGTCCACCCCTTTCTGGCGCATGGATTGCGAGGCAACGCCATTCATCAACAGTCTGAACGAACGTTTAATTTCTCTTACCGTTTCGTTAATATCTCCATTCATCCGATTCCGATGTTTTAGAATACCTCATCATTTGATGAGCATACGATTCTGTATAATCAAGTTGTATGTCAACGATGTTACCCTGATCATCATACAGAGGCTTCATCCAGGGATTGATAAAACCTTTGTAGGGAGCAATGTTAAGTTTTTGATAACGACTTAACACCTCTCTGTGCAAATCTGCGTCTATGTCAATGGCGTATCTTTCAACGATTGCCCTTGCGGCTTCAAAGTCACCTTCACTCTTGATACGCTGAATCTCTGCCAGCAGTTTGGCAAACAGCTGTCTCAATTTCTGATAATCATTGATTTGAACGAAATGACGAACAGTGCCATCGTCAGCACTCTCCTTCTTTTCTATTATCGCCACCTCACCGTCGGCATGCGCCAACACCCATCGCGCAATGAGGGCTCGGTTACGCATGTGAGCTTCCTCTATTTGATGTCCTTCCTTGATTCTGACCATCTGTGTCAACAAGCCATTCATCATGTAGGTATAGTATTGAGATTTGAACGCATCCGCGTTTGGCAGCAATCCCAACTCAATGAGCTTCTCGTCTGCAATGTAATAAAGTCCAAACAAGTCGGCCCTGGCTTCCTCTATGGTATCACCATAAGCGCCCAAAGTATCACCGTCAACACCCGGCAACAACCGTCCACTGCCATGTCCTAAGCATTCATGCAGATCAGTATGCAAATCATCACAAAGATCTCCATAACGGTTAATCAACCCCAGCGTTTCGTCATCAATCACAAACTCCTCATGCAGGCCATTCCCTCTGGCAACATGATTGTAAGCTTCCGTGAGATTTCCAATTGTAACGCTCTTGGAACCATACCTGGCTCGAATCCATTCTGCGTTCGGCAGATTGATTCCTATGGCCGACGATGGATATTCATCGCCACCCAACATGGCCGCGCAGATGACATGAGCGGTCACACCTTTCACCTTTTCTTTCTTGAAACGCTGTTCTACAGGCGAGTGGTCTTCAAACCATTGTGCATTTTTACTGATGAGTTGGGTGCGCTTAGTAGCCTCTAAATCCTTGTATTCCACAAGCCCTTCCCAGGAGCCTTTCAATCCCAACGGATCGCCATAAACCTCTATAAAGCCATTGATGAAATCAACTTGCCCATCCTGTTCTTTCAACCACTCTATGGAATATTTGTCGAACAACTTCAAGTCACCCGTTTCATAATATCGTATCAACAGCGAGATTATCTTCTTTTGCTGTTCGTTTTCGGCAAATTCTCGTGCCTTGCCCAACCAGTAAACTATTCGTTGCAATTCCTTCTGGTACAGGCAACTGGTCGTGTATGGTATCTCTTTGATGACTCCATCCTCTTTCACCAACTTGGTATTCAGTCCATAAGAAACAGGCTCATTATCATGAGGCTGTTTTTGGGCAGCGTAAAATTGCTCAACTTCCTTTTGACTAACACCATCATAATAATTGCAAGCCGATGTCAACACCAAATCTTCTCCATCTGTCTTGTTGACACGCTTGGGCAAGATGTCGGGATTAAACATCACCGGAACAAGTTCATCAAGCAGTTCTTGCACCGTTTGACGGGGTGACAATGGTAGGCATGAGGCATCTATCCCGGACACTACTTTTCTAAAAAAGCCTTCTGAAAATTCAGGAATCATCTTTTCACTGCCGTAGTGATGATAGATGCCGTTTGAGAACCAAATCCTCTTCAGATAGATTTCCAGATTCTTGAAGTCATCACTATCTCTCGAGCCAGCATATTCTTCATACACTGCCTCAAGCACCTTTCTTATCTTCAAGTTGTACTTGCCAAACTGGTCGGTCGTGATATCTCTTCCCGCCAATGTGGCTTTTGCTAAAAAATAGATATAAATCTTTTGTTTGAGCGTCAAGTTCTCAAACCCTTTCAGACGATACCTTAGCATTTGCAAATCTGCAAATCGTTCGTCTGAATATTTAAATTCATGTGTCATTCAGCGACAATAGGATTGTTACTTCTTTTTCTTCTTCAAACCAGATTTCTTTTTTCCCTTCTTCGAAGCCGATGCATCTGGTGGAAGCATGGCCAGGTGCTGCATCTTGTAGTCGCGAGGTGTGCAGCCATTCAATTTATAAAAAGATGCATAGAACGATTGCCGATTCGAAAAGCCTACCATATCTGATATCTCTTCCATATTCAAATCGTGATACCGCTTATCCGTCAGCACTGCCATAGCCTCTTCAATACGATACTTGTTGACAAATGATGTGTAGTTCATGTGAAAACGCACATTGACGACAGCCGAAATGTACCTCGTGTTAGTACCCAAGTCCTCAGCTAGTTTCTTTGCCGAATAATTCTTGTCTTTGTATTTCTTTTGGATGAGAATAACATCCAAAATTTTTTCCTGCAGCTCGTCCATCAATTCAGGGCTGACTAGAGAACGGTAGGCAGCATCCTTATCCTTTTTCTTAACAATGTTGTATTTTGCCATATCACCCAAATTAAAAAAATCCGAAACTGTTCTTTGTTTTGCAAATATATGCATATTTTTTCATTTCATCAAGTTTTTCAATAAAAATTTGATAAGATTTTACGATAAAAAAAGTTTTTTCCGACATTCACCATCGGGTGCGCGTGAAAATGATTAATAATGACGCATAAAGAAGATACCTAAGTACTTATATTTGGTGTGAAGAAAATGCTGTTTAGTAGTAATGAACAAAACTGCCGTGTTTTTGACGAATGGATTGTCAGCATTCATGACATTGCATAACGGGTTAGATGAGTGGGTATGATTTGCGTCTAAAAAAGACATGATTTCAATAAGAAAAGTTAACTTATTTCCGATAAAATATGGTCTACCCAGCATGTAAAAATCTATAGTGATGGTAGAGATTTAAGTTTGAAAATCAATCTCTATGACTTTATCCTCCAAACCCATTGAGATTGAAGGGCAAACCCATTGAGATTGGTGTCCAAACTCAATGAGTTTGGACACCAGGGGTAAAAGATGAATATAGTTAATGCTATTTCGTGTTCGGCTTATCGCCTTTTTTCAAAATCGTGATACCCTCTTCTTTTTCAGTAATCTCGATGAGTTTCTCGTAGGCGTAATTGCGAAGTCACTCATATTCAAGTGCTTCTTCCAGTTCCTTGATGCGTTGGCGATATTCGCTCTCTGTCAAATTTTTCTGTTTCATGATTTGTAGATATTCTTCTGGGACGGCCCATAGAATCTATTTATTAAATAAGGTATAGTCTCGCAATTGATCGATTACTTTCATCACTTGGTGAGAAATTTGCAAGTAATGCTTCATTTCATCAACCTGATGGGCGTGATAAATATCACGAAAATGCTCGAATTCAAAAGCCAACCGATGCTTTTTGGGCTGAATGTTGATGGTTTGCGATTTACCGTCCTTGCACAGTTCCAATTCAGACAGCGTACTGACGGGGCCTGTGACGTGTATGCGACCTTTGTCACCCTGTATGGCTCCAAACGAATGCCCGTCACAATCTTTAGCACCAATGCAGGTAGCCACGAAATCAGGATAGGTCAAAATGGCCACTCCAGAGGTGTCAACCATGTTATGTCCCACATTGGGATGGTGTTCCACGCGGGTGGGTTCGCCAAACAATGACACGACAAAATTGATGTTGTAAACGTTGATGTCCATCAAAGCCCCACCATGGCATGCCGGATCAAACGCAGGGGTTAACTGGTGATTTAAATACAAATCGTACCTGCTGGAGCGCTGACTGTAATTGCACACTATCAATTTGATACGTCCCAGTTGCGCCAGTAACTCGTCTTTTATCAATCGATAATGGGGCATGTGCAACAGGGTAACGGCTTCGAATATATACAAATTGTCAGCAGATGCCAACTGCATCAACTCTTCTAATTCAGCAACAGACGAACAGATGGGTTTTTCGATGATGACATTTTTCTTGGCCAGCAACGCACGCCGCGCATAGTCTGCGTGTGCATGGTTGGCTACGGCCACGTAAACGAAATCGATGTCACTGTTGCGGAGCATGGCATCATAATCGTTGTAGACCTCTTTAATATGAAACAAAGCAGCCAACCGCTCTGCCTTTGAAAGACTTTGCGGTCGGCTGCAAATGGCCTGAATCTTGATACCACTGATTTCTTGGACAACGGGAATCATTTCGTTGACGATTTTACCCGTTCCAATAATTCCGATGTTCATTTCATTTTTGTTCAGAGTTTGCCACGGTTGCTTATCGCTTCGCTTCTGTTTCGTCCTTCACATAGTGTGGAAGATGGAACTCGTAGGAGTTATCAAATACCTGCCCTACTTTATTGATTTCTAGCAAAGTGGTACCACCGTTCTTCCCGAAGCTGCCGCTGAGGTAGGCAATTTTATCCTCTGGTTTGATATATCCCTTTTGACGAAGCATCCTAAGGGCTGCCGTAAAGAGGTATTCAGAACTGGTATGTTCTTTTTGGTAAATAGGGATAATTCCATAACTCAAATTCAACAATCGTTGCGTTTTCTCTCTATAACAGATGGCCAAGATAGGTGTGGCACCACGGAAAGACGACAACGTGCGAGCCGTTTGCCCCGTCTCGCTGGCCGTGATGATGCCCTTCACGCCCAGTCGACGGGTAGATTCAATGGCTGAATGTGCCAAGAATTCCCGTTGGGTTTCATAATCATGAGCCATGGGATCGATGGTTGTTTCCCATGTTCTGTCGGCTTCGGCCTGCTCAGCTATGCGTGCCATCGTCTGAACAGCCTCTACAGGATATCGCCCAGATGCCGTTTCGCCACTGAGCATCAATGCATCTGTCCGAGAATAGATGGCGTTGGCAATATCGGTTACTTCGGCTCTCGTTGGTCGCGGATTGTTAATCATGGTGTGAAGCATCTGCGTGGCCACGATGACTGGCTTTTTCTTCATGACGCATTTGCGAATGATTTGGCGCTGAATGCCAGGTATTTCCTCGATGGGAACCTCGATACCCAGGTCACCGCGGGCAATCATGATGCCATAAGAGGCATCGATAATCTCATCGATGTTATCAACTCCTTCTTGATTTTCTATCTTTGAAATGATTTTGATGTCGCTGTGATGTTCGTCAAGGATGTCTTGCACGGCTTTTACATCCTGCGCATTACGAACAAAAGAATGCGCAATGAAGTCAATATCCTGCTCGATGGCAAAGAGGATGTTGTGTTTGTCTTTCTCGGTAAGTGCGGGTAAGTCGATGTGTCTGCCTGGTATGTTCACACTTTTATGAGCCCCGAGTACGCCGTCGTTCATCACTTGTGCCACCACCATCGGCCCGATAATGTCAATCACTCTCATGTCCAGCGCTCCATCGTCGATTAAGATGTCGTTGCCAACTTTCAAATCTTTTGCAATATCAGCATACGAAACGTTAATGATGTCGTGTGTGCTGTCTACGTCCGGCCTACCGAAAATCTTTACAACCTCACCTGTTTTGTACAGCAAGGGTTCAGCTACGTTCGTGGTTCTCACTTCCGGTCCCTTGGTATCAATCAACAATGCCAGGTTTGAAGAGACTGCACGAGCATTTTTGATGACTCCTTTCATCCCCTCCATAGTGGCGTGAGCAGTATTCATACGCACGACATTCATACCAGCGAAAAACAATTTTCGTAAAAACTCCTCACTGCAATTCCGATCACTGATCGAACATACTATCTTTGTTTGTTTCATGATGATGATGATTCATTTGATGTATGACCTGCACAAAAAAGAAGGTTCAGGTCAAATCATCAATGCAAATATTGCTTTTATATTCCATGCAAAATTACGAAAGATATCTGATACATCCAAATGATTTCAAGTTTTTCAAAGCCCCATTCTTGCGGGTTTAGCACACAATATAAAATTTAACACGAGATGGTGTTCATAGTTATGAGAAAAATTCTTTATTAGGCATCTTGAAAGCCATCAATCCATCCTTCTTCCCATCGTATTTCCTTTTCACCCTTATCGTCCGCATGAGGATTGTTAACAGACAGTCCCATCAGCCTGATAGCTCGATGGGAGTAATCCACTTCACGCAACAAACTCTTTGCCAGAGGCAGTATCTGGTCTTTGGTCTGCAAACAATGATCTACCGTTGCACTTCTGGTTATTTGCGTAAAATCATCAAACTTGATTTTCAAGGTCAGTGTCTTGCCTTCAAAACCAGCCTCTTTGATTCGTTCAACCAGTTCCAACACCGTGTGGTAAAGTTCAATCAAGACAGCCGAGCGCAGGGTGAGATCTTCCTGAAATGTACGTTCGCAGCCAACGGATTTACGAATCCAATGGCTGATGACGGGTCGTTCATCTTCGCCTCTGGCATCTTGATAGTAGACGCTGCCCATCTTGCCGAACACGTCAATCAAATGTTTTTCTGAAACGTTGCGCAATTGTTCGCCTGTAAAGATTCCCATTTTATGCATCAGTTGAGCTGTTTTGGGTCCGATGCCCCAAAACTTCTCTATCTTCAATTGACCAATAAAATCGTACGCTTCTTCGTGACTAACCTCAAATAATCCATCAGGTTTTCGATAATCAGAAGCTATCTTGGCCAGAAATTTATTGAAAGACACGCCGGCAGAAGCAGTTAAATGAGTGGTTTCTCGTATTTTCTTTTTTATTTCAAGGGCGATGGTCCGCGGATCATCAATATCCTTTTTATTGTCTGTTACGTCCAAAAATGCCTCATCCAAGGATATGGGTTCGATGATGTCTGTGTACTCACGAAAGATTTCACGAACCTGTATGGAAACCTCGTGGTACACCTCTCCTCTGTGTGGCACAATGATCAATTGCGGACACAGACGCTTGGCTTTGCTCATGGCCATGGCCGAATGCACGCCAAACTTGCGCGCCTCGTAACTTGCCGTGCTCACTACCCCACGCGGTCCGTCGTGACCTACCGCGACCGGTTTGCCTCTTAATTCGGGATGGTCACGCTGTTCTACCGAAGCGTAGAAAGCATCCATATCAACATGGATTATTTTTCTCATCATGCAAATCTACACATTTATTATATATTGCACAAGAACAACGCATGAAAGCTCACAATAATGGCTCGTAAATTCTATCAAAATACAGCTGGAAATATTTTGATATCTAGGTATTTATCGTTAACTTTGGCGATACGAAAAGAAACCTTTCATAAACTAATTTTAAACAAAGATGACTTACAAGATTATTGACATCGAGGGAATCGGCAACGTAAATGCTAAAAAACTTGTTGAAGCAGGTATCAATACAGTGGATGATTTGCTGCAAAAGGCAAAAACTCCAGCCGACCGTAAAGCCCTAGAAGAAATTACAGGGATAAGTGGTAAAAGTATTCTGAAGTGGACAAATCATGCTGACTTGATGCGCATTAACGGTGTAGGTCCACAGTTTTCTGAACTATTGGAAGCCGCTGGTGTTGACACGGTGAAGGAACTGAAACACCGGGTAGCAGAGAATTTACAACAAAAACTTGAAGAAATTAATAATAAGAGAAACTTGGTAAACCGCGTACCCTCAGTTTCAGAAGTTCAGAAAATGATTGATCAGGCCAAAGAATTACCGGCAATCATGGAATATTAATTCCGCCTATTCGGCAAAATATCTTCAACATGGCACTGCATTTCATGCTGTTCATCTACAGCATGAGTGCTTTTTCTGCCCTATGTGGCCTATTGTCATCAGGTGAAGGTCAGCCACCAAAAAGATTTCAAAATCGTATATAATATCCTTGAAAAACATGTTTCGAATTACAAGTTATTTTCACATCTCCACAATCTTAGGGTAATGTAATGAACAGAGAACATGGATACGATGGTAAAACTTGTTGCATAAAACGGGGAAAAACAGCTACACCTTTTCCATAGCACAAAGGTAGATTCACAAACTTGAAATGGGCATATTTTCTTAATGTAGATATATAAGTTCTTGTATAAGAAGTACTTCTGAACTATTTTTATGAAGCAATTTGGCAAAAATAACTAAATATATTTCTCTATCACGCAAAAAACAACTATATTTGCAAATCAAAATCGAGGTACGAGATAAAAAATAACAACAAATAACAATAAATACAATGACGAAAGCAGATATCATCAACGAAATTTCAATGTCTACCGGCTTGCAGAAAAAAGAAGTAGCAGCTGTGGTAGAATGCTTCATGAGTACTGTAAAGGATAGCCTTCTCAAGAAAAGAGAAAATGTTTATTTGAGAGGTTTTGGTAGCTTTATTATTAAGCACAGAGCGGCAAAGACTGCCAGAAACATTCAAAAGAATACCACAATTACAATTGATGCACACGACTTGCCCAGCTTTAAACCATCTAAGAGTTTCATCAATGCGATGAAAGCGTAAGGCAACTTTTAAGTTGGGAATTATCCAATTGGTATTCTACATCTATTAATATAGAAAATTTAGTACAAAACATATTATTTTTAAACATTTAAAATTATGCCAAACGGTAAGAAAAAGAAGGGCCACAAGATGGCTACGCACAAGCGTAAAAAAAGATTAAGAAAGAATAGACATAAGAGCAAATAACATTGCTTGATGGTCTATATAGACAGTGGGGCGCGTCAAAAAGTCCTATGAAGGATATTTGGCACGCCCTTTTTTGATGTAACTAAGCAAAGTAAGAAGAGAAATGACCAGCGAAGTTGTTATTGACGTCCAGGAGAAAGACATTGCCACGGCACTGTTAGAGGATAAGCGTCTGGTTGAATACCAGAACGAACCGCGCTCTGCAACTTTCTCTGTTGGAAATGTCTACATCGCAAAAGTAAAAAAACTTATGCCAGGCTTGAATGCCTGTTTTGTGGATGTAGGATATGAAAGAGACGCTTTTCTTCACTATCTTGACTTAGGGAGCCAATTTAATTCGTATGCGAAGTACTTAAAACAAGTACAAAGTGACAGAAAAAAACTTTATCCATTTGCCAAAGCTTCACATCTGCCTGACCTTCAAAAAGACGGTAGTGTTCAGTCAACATTAACCTTAGGGCAAGAAGTATTGGTGCAAATTGTTAAAGAACCTATTTCAACCAAAGGTCCACGACTAACTGCTGAGTTGTCTTTTGCAGGTCGCTTTTTAGTTCTGATTCCCTTTGGTGACAAAGTTTCCGTATCTTCTAAAATCAAAAACAGTGAGGAACGCGCCAGGTTGAAACAACTCGTCCGCAGCATTAGACCTAAAAACTGCGGCGTCATCGTACGCACGGTGGCAGAAGGAAAAAGAGTTGCTGAGTTGGATGGCGAAATGAAAGTGTTGACAAAGCGTTGGCAAGATGCGATTGTCAAAGTACAGAAAACCCAAAAACGACCTCAACTAGTATATGAAGAAGCGGTACGAGCAATCGCGTTATTAAGAGATATATTTAACCCAAGCTTCGAGAATATTTATATTAATGATGAAGAAGCATTTAGGCAGGTTAAAGACTATGTCACGTTAATAGCCCCGAGCAAGTCGGGCATTGTGAAGCGGTACACGGGCAAAGTACCTATCTTTGATAATTTCAACATCACAAAACAAATTAAGTCAAGCTTCGGTAAGACCATCAACTACAAGCATGGTGCCTATCTTATCATTGAGCATACCGAGGCCCTTCATGTCGTGGATGTAAATAGTGGGAACCGAACACGAAAAGAAAATGACCAAGAAGCAAATGCCCTTGAAGTAAACCTTGGGGCAGCAGACGAATTGGCACGGCAGCTCAGGCTGCGTGACATGGGAGGCATTATCGTTGTTGATTTTATCGACATGCATCTTGCTGAAGACCGACAGATGCTCTACGAGCGCATGTGTAAGAACATGCAAAGTGATCGTGCACGTCACAACATTCTCCCACTGAGCAAGTTTGGATTGATGCAAATCACTAGACAGCGTGTAAGACCTGTGATGGATGTCAATGTTGACGAAACATGCCCCACGTGTAATGGCACAGGTAAAATTAAGTCTAGTATTTTATTTACCGATCAACTTGAAAGAAAAATTGACAAACTAGTCAACAAAATAGGAATTAAACGGTTCACGCTCCACGTTCATCCGTATGTAGCCGCATATATCAATCAAGGAGTGTTCTCCCTGAAACGTAAGTGGCAGATGAAATATGGACTTGGAGTTAACGTCATCCCTTCACAAAAACTAGCTTTCTTGCAATATGAATTCTACAATTCAAAAAAGCAGTTTATTGATATGAAGGAAGAGATAGAAACAAAGTAAACTTTCTGATACAACGGGGATGAGCATGCCACAAGCGTGTCCATCCCTGTTGTTTTTATTATTTACCATATAGCATATTCCACAAAAGTACATTGTAGATTATGAACAAGAAAACCCTACTCACATTGATTTTATGTTGCCTGCTCATGGGAATCCATGCTAAAGACATGTCGCAATATGAATGCTTCAGCCTCATGAAGGGCAAAATAAAGCCATCGGTGGCGCCAATGCTCAAGACAACCTGGGGACAGAATGCACCCTATAATCTACAATGTCCGCTGGCGCCTGGCAAGAACGTACACTGCAAGACGGGCTGCGTGGCTACTGCCATGGCACAGGTTATGAAATATTACGGTTATCCTGCGCGCGGACATGGCAGTATGAGGTACACATACGAGGGGGACGATGGACTAGCATACATCGTTGAGACCGACTTCAGCAAAAGCACCTACGACTGGGAGAAGATGAAAGATGCCTACACATACGGTGACAATAGCTCGGACGAGGAGAAGCAAGCAGTGGCAAAAATCATGGCCGACTGTGGTGCTGCTGTGAGAATGCAGTATGGACAATACGACAGTGGAGCATTTGACATGGATGTGGCACAGGCTCTGAAAGAACATTTCGCGTACGACGATGCCGTGACCTACCTTTCAACCTTCTACGAAGATATAAATGACAGCATATGGTACACCACGCTGTACCAGCAACTTTCAGACGGCATGCCGGTCATCTACGGAGGAAGTTCGCCCTATGCGCCACATTGCTTCGTAATCGACGGCTACGACGAAAAGGGCAATTTCCATGTGGTATACGGACTGGGAGGCGGCGACGGATTTGTGGATCTCAAGAAAATACCCTATCAGAACCAGTCGATGACATTCAATATCAAGCCACGGAAGGTGTCCAACGCGGTGAACAAACACCTCGCAGACAGCCGCACGCCTATGGAGAAGGCACGCTACCGGCTAGACGGAACCAGAATCAGCAGGCCGCAGCTGGGCGTCAACATCATCGTGATGGATGATGGAACGGTGCGCAAGGAGATAGTAACAGGGCCTTAACAAGTTTTCTATTGTTGTTTGCTAAAACTTTGTTTGAGTGAGACCTCTGCAAAACTCATTGTTCAAAATTTGCTCATTTCATCATATTTTTGTACCTTTATAGTATGAAACAATGTCCTTCTTCTCCAAGTTTTGCTGACCTAATAGTTGGCCATCGTAA
>CABTXD010000072.1:0-10998 GCA_902488665.1 uncultured Prevotella sp.
AACTTGTCAACTCGTCAACTACAAACATTATGATTAGCTGCACTATCAACTCGTCAACTTGTAAACTTGTCAACTCGTCAACTAAAGAACTTATAAACTCATAAACTAAAAAACTCACAAACCTGTCTATCTACTCCCCTCCCTTTTGGGGAGGGGTTGGGGGAGAGGCTCTTTTATTACCATGAAAGCATATCTTAAATTAGAATTGAATTTTTTCGAGGCACCCGTGTACATGGAGATGCGGGCCATCGAAGGGTGTACCGGTGAAGGATGCGTGTTGGCCCTTATGCGCTACCTGCGCACCTGTCCCAAGGGAACGGGGTACCTCGCCGCATTGAAAAATATCGCACACGACTGCCGCAAGTCAAAAACGTATCTGATGCACATCATTTCCGACTATAAAATCTTCGAAATCGTGGATCAAAAATTCTTTTATTGTCCCTACTTGGAGCATTCATTATTCATTCAACATTCAACGAACAATCAATTTACCCCCTCGCAAGTGCTTGATAAGCAGGGGTCGCCCTTATATACTAATAATACTGATCATACTAACAATACTGATGATACTAATAATCCGACGACGGAGAAAAAAAGAGTCGACGCCGCCGACGGAAATTTTAAAAATAAAAATCGGGAAACAATTCCGGCACGTCAGGCCTGTCAACCGGAAGCACAACCAGCACCGCAACAGGAAGAACAATTAGCACCGCAACCAGCACCGCAACAGGAAGAACAATTAGCACCTCAACCAACCCCTCAAAGGAGCTCCCAAACGGCCGTTAGCGAGCCGGCGGGCAATAGCATGTTGGTTGATGCCCAATCTCCTACAGATAAACGCCCAAACTACATGACTTTGGCGGCTAAGGAGCATGCTCTTGCCGACCGCCCATCTGCAACCGATGTGGAGGCGGTGGAGAAGGGAATCCTCAATGCGTTGTTTGGCGATGCCGCTTTCATGCGCAGTCTGGAAGCGCTCACCGGACTGTGCGTCTATCGCAACGCCCACACCCGCTATTACTGTCTGCAATGGTTCCGCATGCTGCGCCATTCGCAGGGCAAGCCCATCAAGGACATCTCGGATGCCAAATGCCATCTGTTGGCTCTGCTGCGCAAGGGCAGAAAGACGCGCGAGAGCTTCCACCGCTGGCACAACGACCAGCTTGACCCCTCGCGCAGCTCGATGATTACTTAGGGAAGATTTATTGCGCCCAAACGGTTTGCGCAACGTGATATGTCACGCCTCTACGATGTCTCAAGCTCCTGCCACCAGGTAACTCATGTAGCCCAGGAACACCACGGTGAGCACGGCACCCTCCCAGCGGGCAATGGTATATTTGGTGAACGAGAACAGCCAGAGCATCACCATGGAGATGATCAGCATCGACAAGTCGAGGTTGGTGATACCCTTGAGTTGCATCGGACTGATAAGGCCTGTGATGCCCAGAATCATCAAGATGTTGAACACGTTAGACCCCAACACGTTGCCAATGGCGATGCCGCTCTGTCCCTTGCGAGCCGACACCACGCTGGTGGCCAGCTCGGGCATTGAGGTTCCGCCGGCAATGATGGTCAGGCCAATCACGGCATCGCTCACGCCCATCGACTTGGCAATTACCGTGGCCGAATCGACAAACAGGTTGCTGCCAAAGACCAGACAGCCCAAACCCAACAGCAGGAAAAAAATAGATTTTGGGAGAGAATAGTTCTTTTGCGCCTCCTCATTCTCATCGGGTTCTTGCTTGGCTCCTTTGAGGGTGAAATACATGTATAGCAAGAACATAGCGAAGAGCACGCCTGCGTCGATGCGCGAGAGTTGGCGGTCGAGGCACAGCATCAGTAACATCCACGAAGCCACCAAGGCAAAGGGAATGTCACGCTTCACCGTTGATTTCAGGATGGTCATCGGAGCTACCAAAGCGGCACAACCCACGATGAGCAGGGAATTGAAAATGTTAGATCCCACGACGTTGCCCACCGCCATGTCTGGCGTGGACTTCAAGGCGGATAGCAGACTGACGAAAAATTCGGGCATGGAGGTTCCCATGGCTACAATCGTCAGTCCAATTACAATTTGCGACATGTGCATGCGTTCTGCAATGGCAACGGCACCGTCAGTTAACCGGTCGGCACCCCATAACACGAGGGCGATACCGGCAATCATCCATAAAATGTTCAACCACATAATCTTTGTATATGTTGCAAAAATACAGGAATTTTTTCACACAAACATGTTGAAACCGTGTTTTTTGCAAAATACACCTTATTATATATGTGGTTGAACAAATCAGAAGAAGAATGGTTTCCGGGCGTTAAACCTGGTATCGCCTTCGGGCCATTCTGCGGTTTTCTCCGGGATGACGCTTGCAACTCACGTGGAGCCAGATGCGCCCAAACCGACTGTACTCAAAGAGCAGCTGGTCGAAGGGACAGTGCAGTAGGATGAAGTCGAAGTACGCTTGTCCCGTCTGCTCATTGGGCAGACGGATGTCGGCAGCCTCACCGAAGAGATGTTGCGAGTTGCCCACACCGTGCAGCAGGTTGTTGAGCAGTTCGCACCGATAACCGCTGTTGATGTAGATGGGGCCGAAGCGGTGGCGCAAGGGTTCGAGGACCTCGCGACACAGCACGCGCATGTTCTCCAAGGCCTGGGCGTCGGGCGTGTTGTTGATGTGATACTTTTCGGCCGTTGCCGAAGCTGTGAACTCTCGTAGCGAGAAATGCTCGCTAAGCATGTGTGTTTTCATGATAAAAATTATTTTTAGTGAATGAGAGTACGGCGTGCGGCCATTGCCTACCTTCGCTCCTCTCTCTCTGAGGGTCAAAGGTAGAAAAAGCATTGCAGTGGGTCGAACCCAAGCAATAGGTTTCGAAGGAGCAAAATGGATGGGGCTTGCTGATGGCGGCTTTCTCATAAGCATCCAACTTGAGTTGTTAGTGGGAGGGGTGGCGAATGGTTTTGTGGTTTGTTTTTGCTCCATGCCAAAAAAATATATTAATTTTGCACAAAAATTAGAGACAGCTGAATGCAGGGGAAAGTCTTTTTCTTTGTTGAGGCACGTTCTATTTTTACAAATCAATCAACAAAGAGACGTTATGGAAAAGAAATTGAAACCGGCAACCCTCTGCATCCGTGGAGGATGGAAGCCACAAAACGGACAGCCCGTTCAACCCCCTATTTATCAGAGTACCACTTTCAAATACGACAACACCGAGGAGATGGCACAGCTCTTCGATTTGAAGAAATCGGGCTACTTCTACACCCGTTTGGCCAACCCCACCAACGATGCTGTAGCACAGAAGATAGCTGCTCTCGAAGGAGGTGTGGGCGCCATGCTCACTTCGAGCGGACAGGCCGCCAACTTCTACGCCGTGTTTAATATCTGCGAGGCGGGGTCGCACATCGTGGCCTCTACCGAGATCTACGGCGGCACGTTCAACCTCTTTGGCGTGACGATGAAGAAATTGGGCATCGACTGCACCTTCATCGACCAGGACGCATCGGAAGAGGAGGTACAAAAGGCTTTCCGCCCCAACACGCGCGCCATGTTCGGCGAAACCATCTCTAACCCAGGATGCCGCGTGCTGGATATCGAGAAGTTTTCGCGCATCGCCCACCGCAACGGCGTGCCCCTCATCGTGGACAACACCTTCGCCACACCCATCAATTGTAGACCTTTCGAGTGGGGGGCTGACATCGTGACCCACTCTACCACCAAGTACATGGACGGACATGCGGCCGCTGTAGGCGGAGTAGTTGTGGATAGCGGCAACTTCGACTGGATGGCGCATGCTGACAAGTTCGCCGGACTGTGCCTGCCCGATGACTCGTACCACGGACTGACGTATGCGAAGGATTTCGGCAAGATGGGCTACCTCACCAAGTTGGTGGCACAACTCATGCGCGACCTTGGCTCCATCCCATCGCCGCAGAATGCCTTCTTGCTCAACTTAGGTCTGGAGACGCTGCACCTGCGCGTGCCGCGTCACTGCCAGAACGCTCAGCGCATTGC
The DNA here is from genome assembly GCA_902488665.1 of uncultured Prevotella sp. Classification (GTDB taxonomy): domain Bacteria; phylum Bacteroidota; class Bacteroidia; order Bacteroidales; family Bacteroidaceae; genus Prevotella. The sequence continues at coordinate 4,014 of CABTXD010000072.1, forward strand.
CGAGTTCCTTGAGGCAGATGAGCGCGTGGCATGGGTTCACTACTGCGGACTGAAGAGCGACCCACATTACGCCTTGGGACAGAAATATTTGCCGGGCGGGTCGTGTGGCGTGATAGCCTTCGGCCTGAAGGGTGACCGCGAGACGGCCGTGAAGTTCATGGACTCGCTGCGCCTCATCAACATTGCCACCCACGTGGCCGACAGCCGCACCTGCGTGCTGCATCCCGCCAGCCACACCCATCGCCAGCTGAGTGACGAGCAGTTGCGTGCGGCAGGCATCGACCCCACCCTCATCCGCCTCTCTGTGGGCATCGAGGATGTGGACGATTTGCTGGATGATATCAAGCAAAGCCTAGGATAAAAAATAATTCTAGAAATCTAGAGAAAACCTATTAAAAATATTCCCTGGGTGCCTTGCGGCCCCAGGGAATATTTTTACTTCTTTTTCTTTTCGGATAAAATCAGAGGAATGCCTTGTCGGAAGGATTCCCTCTCCTGTCCTTGTTCGAGGATGACAGCCTGCACAATCTGCATAATCATATTTGCCTGTCCCTCCTTCTCATTGTAAACACCGATCGAACCGGGGATGTTGTAATAGAATGCCACCTCATACTTCTTGCTCTTCCCATGGTCATCCAACTGGTAGGTCAACCGGGTGGGCTGTATGACAAAGGCTACGGGTGACACGCTATAAAACCCGATGTAACACTTCAAGTCCTGGTCGGGTGCCGTGAGCAGTAGTTTCTTCAGGTCGGTGTTAGTCACATTCTCTGCCAAAGCCTTGACTGGGAAGTTGTGGATGACCATCGTACTGTCGGTTGTCAGCGTCCACGAGATGTCCAGCGTGTCAGTGCGGTCAGTGGCACTCTTCATCTCACGCTGCGGATAAATCAGTTTGCCAGTATGCTTACCCTTCACCTTGGCAAATGCCAGCTGTACCTCTTCTTTAGTAATCTTCACTTGGTTGTCTTCATTGGAGCCAAGACAAGAGGTTAACGAGGTTGCACCCAGGGTAAGACATGCCGCTAACAGCCATGCCATCCCTACATTTTTCTTCATTTTTTTCATTTTCTTGTTTGTTAGAATTATCATTGTTTGTCAGCGAAGCAACCCATGTCTTGACCGTATGAATGACAAGTATGCGTTACTTCTGAAAAGTAAACAACCGACAAACCTAAAACATTGCATGAACAAATGTTAAATAACGTAAACAAAACATCGTTCCATAAAAAGCGGAACGTGATAAATCACGCCCCTACCTTTATTCGGTTGCTTCCTCTTCGTTTTCTTTCTTTTCGGGTGAGAAAATGGTCTCAAAGTCGGTCATGTCGTTCTTCACAAGGATGTCGTACCATTGGAGCAATTTCTTGATGTCGCTGTCGTGCACGCGGTCTTGATCGAATGATGGCAGCACCTTGGCCAAATATTCGCGCAGTTGTTTGCTGTCGGCTTTCTTATAGTTGAACGACACCAACTTGTTTTGCTCCTGTTCGCCCACGCTCTTGAGTACCTGCCACAGTGGTACGTCGTCGGCGTCGGTGTACATGGCGATGTCGCCCAGATTGGTGACCCTGTCGGTGTAGAAGGCCGGCATGCGGCGATGTGTTTCGTCGAGCGATTCGACGATGAGGTTCATTTTTCCGCGTGATACCAATTTATAAAGTCCTGGCTTACCTGCGATTGAAAGAATTGTTTCCATTGTTATTCGTTAATTTTCGTTTGATTGATGATACATGTACCACCCCGCAACCCTGTACACCTTATATTATAAGGGTGTGGTTGCGGTGCAGTAGTTCTAAAATTTTCTCTATTTGTTGGGGTAAATTAGCTTTTCCATCGTTGACGATTTCCACGTCGCTCAGTCGGACCATCTCGTCTTGTGGCATCTGACAGTTGATCCACTCTGTGGCCTTTTCGCGGCTGATGCCGTCACGCCGCATGATGCGTTCCACACGAATCTGCAATGGTGCCGTGACGCATATCACCATGTCGGGCTTGATGCGGCGGTCGAAATGAGCGTCAAATAAGATTGCGCTCTCAACCCACTGCAGCGGCGACTGTAGAAAGTCGGTAGCCACGGCGGGGTGAACGATGTCGTTAACCGCTTGCTTGTTGGCCTCTGATGCCAGCAAAAACTGGGCGAGCACCGACTTCTGGAGCTTCGCTCCCTCGTACACATCTGGTCCCACCAGTTGTGTGAGTTGTTGCCGCAGCTGACCATCTTCTCGCATGAGTCGTTTGGCTGCCTCATCACAATCGTAAACGATGATGCCGTGCTGCTTGAGCAATTGGCAGACATAACTCTTGCCCGACCCGATGCCACCCGTGAGGGCGACAATACTTTTGCTGTTGTTCATCGCACCGTTGGTTGCATGGGTGGTTATTGTTGTTCGACGAGATAATCCACCTGGTTCATTTCCAACCGCGCCTGTCGTACCTCAGCGGGGACGGTTTTCAGGTGCAAAGCGCATTTGTCTGATGGGTTTGCCTGCAGCTCGTTGTAATCGACCACCACCTCGAATTGTTTTTCATTAATCTTCCTGAATGCCGTAACACCGATGTTGAACAGCACCTTTGCCTTGGATGGGAAGGTGCGCAGGGTTTTGCCTTTCGGCATGTTGATGGCCTTGATGGGCACCTCGATGCTCTCTTCGGTGAGGATATCGGGGAAGAGCCCAATCTTTACCTGCTCCGGAACCGTCTTCACGCCAATGATTTTCTGCAAGTTGACCTTTCGAATCAGTGTGTCCGTGAAATTGGTGATGTTCAGTTTCTCAGTCAGGATGTATGTCAGGCTGTCCAGCTTGCTTTGCTGCGCGTACACCGTCACCTTTTCAGGCCAGAAGCTCACGCGCGCCAGGTAGTAGTTCTTGGCAGGTGTCATGGTACCGTTCAAGCGTACTGGCAGGGTTTTCGACTGTCCGAAATTGAAGAAGAATCTCAGCTGATCGGGCTTCAGTGCGGTGATTCTGGAAGACGTGGCCAGGCGTTGGTACAAGATGTTCTGCACGTCGGCCAGGGGTACACTTCCCCTTCCTGTGCTTTCGTTGGCGTAGGTAGAGAAGTTGAGGTTGATGGGTCGTAACCGGCTGCCCGTAAAGTCGCTCATGAAGGCAAATCCTTTGTCGCGTACCGTCATGATGACGGTGTCGGGCATGTTGGTGGTGATGATGATGTTTTTGGGCACGTTGACCAAGCGTATGGGCACGGGAATCTCTTTTTCGTACATCTCATCGAGCGTCATGGAGAGCCAAAACGCCGCACTGAGAAATAGGAAAAACAAAAACACCAGGAATCGCTTAGATACCAAGTCGAGCAAGAAATTCCTGATGGGTGCGGTGATACGCTTGAGCTGCTTGAGCATGTGCGATTGCGGTTAAGCGTTGGTTGTGTTCTGCGAAGCCGCGTCGGCATAAAGGAAGTTGCGGTCAACCTGTACGGTAACGCCGCGTGCGATTTCAACGTCCACCTTGTTTGTAGTGAGGTCGATGCGCTTCACAACGCCGTAGATGCCGCCGTTGATGATTACCTTTGAGCCTTCCTGCAAAGCGTTCTGGAAGTTGCGTATCTCCTTTTGTTTCTTTTGTTGTGGACGAATCATGAACAGCCACATGATAGCCAGCATGGCCACCATGAAGATGAGCATGCCTGTTCCTCCGCCTGCTGCTTGTGCAGCTAATAGTAGTGTTGTCATATTTGAGTGATTGATTAATTAATTCGTATTTGTATTTCTATTTCTATTTTGTCTATTCTTGTTCTTCAGTCGGTTGCTCGGTTTCTGGCGTTTCCTCCTTCTTGGCCGACCGGCGCTGCTTGGGCTCAGGCATGGGTTTGAGCATTTTGCCTGTTGAAATAAGGTGGCGTGCAATGGAGTCGAGCATGCCGTTGATGTATCCGCCGCTCTTCGTGGTGCTGTAGCGCTTGGCCTGGTTGACGTATTCGTATATCGTCACCGAGACGGGGATGTTCGGGAACGTGAGCATCTCGGCGATGGCAATCTGCATGATGACCACGTCCATGTAGGCCAACCGTGAGAAGTCCCAGTTGCGGCTGGTTTCGCTCATGTACAGCTGGTAGGTGTCGGCATTGAGGATGGTGGCACGGAAGAGTTTGGTGGCGAAGTCGCGGTCTTCCTCGTCCTTGTATTCGGGCAAGATTTCCTGATCGGCCTTGTTGGCCTGGTCGAACCGCCTGATGGTTTTCAGCACGAAGGTGTCTACTACCTCTTTGTCATCGTTCCAGTAGAGGCTTTTCTCTTCGAGCAGGGCATCCAATTCGGGATTATCCTGAATGAGCTGTTTGTACAGCTTGCGCCATACCTCGCGGTCGGCCTCATAACTGTCATCCGTGTCGGCCATGTACGCTTGGTAGGTTTCCGACTGCTCAATCTGGTTGCATATCTTTCGAATGAACTCCACGTCATCATCCCAGGTTAGTTTCTGTTCTTCGATGAAGTCGTTGAGCATCTTGTTCTCTTCCAGTTGAACGGCGAACTTGTTGAAGGCGAACTTTTGTGAAGGCATCTCCGTTCCTTCTCTTTCGGCTTTCTGCGTGTTAATCTCCACCCTGTGTCGCTCTTCACGCGAGATGGCCACGATGAGTTGGAGCAGATAGATGTACAAATGGTATGCTTTGGAGAGGCAGAAAAGCAATTCTTTCTCTGCGTTATCCATGTTGTGATTGCCATTCTGATAGTAGGCGTAGGTTAACTGGACTATCTTGGTCCTGATTATTTCACGATTGATCATCCTTGTGTTCTTTCTATTTTTATCATGCAAATGTAGCCTTTTTTTACATGACTTGCAAGCAATCTTTCTTGATAATAGCAATTTTTTACAGAAACTTTGCATATCTCAGATAATTCAAGTAACTTTGCAGCGCTTTTTTTAGCGCATCAGTGACGCCGACGCATGTCGTAAAAGTAGGGGAGAGGAGCCATGCTCCACCTTTGCTCTTACTAGCGGCATCGGCCAAGCAGGAGAGTCCTGCGTCTCTGTGTGATGGCGAATTAAGGCAATGAAAGTTCAACAACTTAATTTAGAGTAACACATTATGAAAGAGATTAATGTATCAGGTAAGAAGCGTGAAGACCTTGGAAAGAAAGCTTCTAAGCAATTGAGAAAAGAGGGTTATGTGCCCTGTAACATTTACGGTGCAGCACAGGCTGACGGCAAACCGGAAGCATTGGCTTTCGCAGCTCCCATGTCAGAGTTGCGTAAGGTGGTGTACACACCGCATATCTATGTAATCAATCTTAACATTGATGGCGAAAGTCATACTGCCATCTTGAAAGAACTGCAGTTCCATCCTGTAACAGACGCACTGCTCCACGTTGACTTCTACGCTGTGAACGACCAGAAGCCTATCACCATCGGTATTCCGGTGAAGTTGGTTGGACTGGCACAGGGTGTACGCGATGGTGGACGTATGAACCTGTCTATCCGCAAGGTGAACGTTACCGCTCCCTACCAGCGCATTCCCGAGCATCTGGACATCGACGTTACCAAATTGAAAATTGGTAAGAGCATCAAGGTGGGCCAGCTGAATTTTGAAGGACTGGAAATGGCCACACCGAAGGATGTCGTGGTTTGCTCTGTGAAGATGACACGTGCCGCTAACGTATCTACCGACACTGAAACAGCTGAAGAGGGTGAGGCAGCCGCTGAAGGCGAAAGCGAAGGCGAAGCTGCACCAGCAGAGGCTTAATCAGCCCGTGACAGTCACGATAGTTTAATCAATGGACAAATACTTGATTTGTGGTCTGGGAAACCCGGGTGCTGAATACGCGGGAACCCGCCACAACACTGGATTTATGGTATTGGACGCTTTTGCCAAGGCGTCCAATATCGTTTTTGAGGATAAGCGTTATGGCTTCGTGGCCGAAACCAGTCTGAAAGGTCGCAAAATCATCTTGCTCAAGCCCACCACGTTTATGAACCTCAGCGGCAACGCTGTGCGCTATTGGCTCAACAAGGAAAACATTGATCAGCGCCGCTTGCTCGTGGTTTCTGATGATGTGGCCTTGCCCCTTGGCGAGTTCCGCCTCAAGGGTAGTGGCAGCAATGGTGGGCACAACGGACTGGGGCATATCCAGCAACTCATCGGGCAGAACTATCCCCGTCTGCGCATGGGCATTGGCAACGAGTATCCGCGTGGCGGACAGGTAGACTGGGTGCTCGGTCACTATGATGAGGCGGATATGCAGGTTCTTCAGCCTGCCATCGACACGGCGGTGGAAATTATCAAGAGCTTTGTCCTGGCTGGCATCGACATCACCATGAACCAGTTTAACCAACAGGGAAAAAAGAAAGGGGGCCAACAAGGCTAATAAGGCCAATAGGGCTAATAAGCCCAATAAGCCCAATAAGCCCAATAAGCCTAATAAGCCTAATTGGCCTAATAAGTCTAATAGGCCTAATTTGCCCAATAATCACTATGACAGAAACAACCTCCACCACTTCCAACCTTCGTGTCAAGGACACCGGATCGGCGCGCATTGACAAGTGGCTCTGGGCGGCTCGCATCTTCAAGACCCGCACGCTGGCTGCTGATGCTTGCAAGAACAATCGTGTGAGCATGAATGGGGTGAGCGTCAAACCGAGTCATGTCATCAAGCCCGGCGAAACGATTGATGTCAAGAAACCGCCCATCACCTATTCGTTCAAGGTGCTCAAGACCATCGAACAGCGGGTGGGAGCTAAGTTCATTCCACAGATTTATGAGAATGTCACCGATGCCAAGCAGTACGAACTGTTGGAGATGAGTCGCATCAGTGGATTTGTAGACCGCGCTCGGGGAACCGGTCGCCCCACGAAGAAAGACCGTCGCAGCATGGATGCCTTCGTCCGTCCGGCTCTCTTTGGATGGGATGAAGAGGATGAGTGGGATGAAGAAGATGATGACAACCAACAATAAGGCTAATAGGCCTAATAAGGCTAATAAGCCCAATTGGCCTAATAATCCCAATAATCACTATGACCACACG
>CABTXD010000073.1:0-10817 GCA_902488665.1 uncultured Prevotella sp.
AAATACCTGTCGTGACTGATGACGATTACGCACCCGGGAAAGTCTTGCAAATAGTTTTCCAGCACCTGCAATGTTTGAATGTCCAAATCGTTGGTAGGCTCATCAAGCACCAGGAAATTGGGGTTTTTCATCAACACCGTGCAAAGGTATAACTTGCGCAACTCGCCGCCACTGAGTTTGTAAACAAAGTTGTGTTGCTGCTCGGGCGTGAACAAGAAGTGTTGCAGCAGCTGCGAGGCCGTCATGCTTTTGCCGCCACCCAGATTGATGTTCTCGGCAACGTCACTGACCACATCAATCACTTTTTGCTGTTCGTCAAACTGTAATCCTTCTTGCGAGAAGTAGCCAAAGCGAACGGTTTCACCAATGTCGAACTTCCCGTTGTCGGGTTCAACGAGTCCCATTAACAGCTTGATGAACGTTGATTTCCCCGTTCCGTTGTTGCCGATGATTCCTAATTTCTCAAATCTGGCAAAGTTGTAATAAAAGTCTTTCAGTATCACTTTGTCGCCCCAAGCCTTCGATACATATTGACACTCGAAAATCTTGGAACCGATATACACGTTGCTCGATTTCAGTCTGATTTGTCTTTCCTCAACCTTTTGTTTGGCTACCTGTTGCAGTTCGTAGAAAGCCTCCTCACGATAGCGCGCCTTGTGTCCGCGAGCCTGTGGCATGCGCCGCATCCATTCCAGTTCGGTGCGATACAAGTTGTTGGCCCGCGCCACCTCCGCCCGCTTGTTTTCGATGCGTTCTTGGCGTTTCTCCAGATAATAACTGTAATTACCGCGGTATGCGTAGATGCTTCGGTCGTCTAATTCAAGAATCGAATTGCACACGCGGTCCAAGAAAAAGCGGTCGTGCGTCACCATCAACAGCGTTTTGTTGCCCCGCGACAGGTAGCTTTCGATCCACTCTACCATTTCCAAATCCAAATGGTTGGTCGGCTCATCGAGGATGAACAGTTCGGGTTCGGTAATCAGAACGTTCGCCAAGGCCACCCGCTTTTGCTGTCCACCACTCAGTTGTCCCATGGGTTGGTCAAGATTATCAACGTGCAACATCGTTAGTATCTGCTTGGCCTTTAACACTTTCTGCGGATCGCCTTGATGATTAAAGCAAGCGTCTAACACCGATTCGTTATCATCAAACCGGGTCTTCTGTTCAAGATAGCCAATCTTGAGATCTTTCTTCATGATAATCTCGCCGCCATCTTTGCCTTCCTTACCGGTGAGAACCGACAGCAGGGTAGACTTGCCGGTGCCATTCTGGGCGATGAGGCCGATGCGCTGACCTTCGGCAACGGAGAAGGAGATGTTGTTGAACAAAACAAGGTCGCCGAAAGATTTCGTTAGATTCTGAACGTCTAAATAGGGTATTGGTCCAGCCATGTTTACAGAAGTGATTGGTTTATTTCATCGATATAAGCCAACAACTCTTCGCGGCCCGTTCGTTTTTCTGAGCTCGTTATAAAGTAAGGTGGCAGTTCTTCCCAGGCATCTCTTAATTGTTCCATCCACTGGGCTGCATTGGCTTTCGCCTTCACCGGCCCCAGTTTGTCGGCTTTGGTGAACACAATGGTGAAGGGTATCTGGTTTTCTCCTAACCACTCGATGAACGCACGGTCTATCTTTTGTTGCTCGTGACGCACGTCAATTAACACGAACAGGTTGACCAACTGCTCTCGTTGCAGAATGTAGGTGTTGATCATCTTCTCAATATCCGCCTGCACTTTTTTGGATCTCTTGGCGAATCCGTAGCCAGGCAGGTCTACCAAGTACCACTCGTCATTGATCAAGAAGTGATTGATGAGCAGGGTCTTGCCCGGTGTGGACGATGTTTTGGACAGTCCCTTGTGGTTGCAGAGCATGTTGATAAGACTGGATTTCCCTACATTCGAGCGTCCGATGAATGCATATTCTATCCGATTGTCTTTGGGACACTTATCAATGGTTGGCGATGATATGAGGAATTCGGCCTTCTTAATTTCCATATTCTTACGTTCTTTCTGCAAAGATAATCATTATTAGGCAAATATGCTGCGGCCATCAGATAATTCTTCGGGGATGCTCGTTCTGTCAAATATATTTGGCAGTTCAGCCAACAACCATTATCTTTGCAGAAGATAGGCTTCGCCTCAACAAAGAAAGTAAACTTTCTCTGTCTTCGGCTTGCACTATCTTTGCAGAAGATAGGCTTCGCCTCAACAAAGAAAACAAGCTTTCTTTGTCTTCGGCTTGCACTATCTTTGCAAAAAAAAGAAAGTAGATATGAATAAATTTTTAACCAAGATAAGACTGTTGCTCTTATTCGTGGTATGTAGTAACTTGTTGGCAAGTAAGGCCGATAATCTGAAAAAACGTGAGTTTCGAGGGGCTTGGATACAGTGTGTAAATGGCCAGTTCGAAGGAATGGGAACGGCCAACATGCAACGCACGTTGAGTTATCAACTGGATGAATTGCAGAAGGATGGTGTCAATGCCATCATCTTCCAAGTGAGAGCCGAGTGCGATGCGCTCTATCAGAGTAGTTATGAACCATGGAGTCGTTTCTTGACAGGCGTGCAGGGACAAGCACCCTATCCTTTTTGGGACCCGTTGCAATGGATGATTGAACAGTGTCATCAGCGAGGGATGGAATTGCACGCATGGATTAATCCTTATCGTGCCAAAACCAAGAGTACTTCTGCTTTGGCCGGCAATCATATTGCCATCAAGCAACCTGGCAAGGTATTTTCGTATGCCGGACAGTTTATTCTCAACCCGGGCGACCCCGCCAACAGGGAATATATTTATAAGGTGGTAGACGACATTGTGCGCCGCTATGATGTAGATGGTTTGCACATCGACGATTATTTCTATCCTTATCCAGCTCCTGGTGAAGTCATTCCCGACAATCGTGAATTCCAACTTTATAATAATGGTTTGAAGAACGTCAATGATTGGCGTCGCTACAATGTCAACTTGTTCATCAAAGAGTTGGGAGAAAAGATTCACCAACGCAAGCCTTGGGTGAAATTTGGCGTTTCGCCTTTTGGAATTTATCGCAACAAGAAGAATGATCCAACACTTGGCAGCAACACTCGGGGATTGCAAAATTATGATGATCTTTATGCCGATGTCTTGTTGTGGGTGAACAAGGGTTGGGTAGATTATTGCGTTCCGCAGTTATATTGGGAAATCGGTCACCCAACGGCCGATTATGACACGCTCATCAGATGGTGGAACCGTTATGCCGGTAACCGACCTTTATATATTGGCGAGAGTGTGGATCGTACAGCGAAGTATGCCGACCCACAAAACCCTAACAGCAATCAACTACCAGCAAAATTCCGTCTGCATGATCAGATGGCGAATGTGAAGGGAACTGTTTTGTGGTATGCCAAGGCTGTGGTGGATAATGTAGGCAACTACGGAACTGCGCTTCGTAGTTACTATTGGAAATACCCAGCCTTGCAACCCGAGATGCCGTTTATTGATGGCAAGCGCCCAAAGAAACCTCGAAAGGTTAAACCCGTATGGACAAGTGATGGCTACATTCTGTTTTGGACAGAACCTCGTGGTAAAGATTGGGATGACGTAGCGAAGAAGTATGTGGTTTACCGTTTCAACAAGGGTGAGCGCGTCAATTTGGAAGACCCATCTAAGATTGTCGCCATCACTTCACAAACCATGTATAAGCTACCTTATGTCGATGGCAAAACCAAATATCGATACGTGGTTACTGCGCTTGACAGAATGAGTAACGAGAGCAAAGCTAAGAAAAAGAGCATTAAGCTGTAATGCGCTTTCCGCATTAGAGCTTCTAAAAAAGAATGGTGAAATGAGAATGGTAGGGGCGTGATTCATCACGCTCTGCTCCATTCTAAATCGTTGGTCACCCGGGCGTAGGGGCGTGATTCATCACGTTCCGCCGAACAGCATTCATGAAAGGGTGTCGAAAGAAAGAGGTAGCCAGGTAGCTGGAAAAAATAAAAAAGGTTCAAGAAAAACAGAAATTTGTTTTCTTGAACCTTTTTTGGGCGGGTAGGGATAATCGGGCTCGAACCGATGACCTCTGCAATGTGACTGCAGCGCTCTAAACCATCTGGGCTATACCCCTGTTTGCTGCATCGTTGAGAACGATAACACTGCAAAAGTATACTTTTTTTGTATACTAACAAAAGGTTATTCGCTTTTTTTATAAAAATCTGTTTCTGTCCTGATATTTCGCTTTAGTTTTTGATAGATTTAAAGGATATTTTTACCTTTGCAGTCGTTAGTTTTTTAATGTAAAAAGATTTTACACAGAATGATTCAGTTTAAAAGAGAAGCCAATTTGTTGACGATAACATCATTGGTTGCTTTTCAATCATTGGCGCACCTGCCCGCGTTCGCACATCCTGACACAAGGGCGATGTTGGTGACGGATGACAATCATGCCAATGTGCATGCAGAGATGGTAGACACAATGAGGTTCAACTCGCCCATCAGTCTTGACGAAGTAGTGGTGACGGGGCAGGGTGGAGCGATTGAACGGCGAAGGTTATCTTCGAATGTCACCAAAATTTCAGGTAAAGACTTGCAGAAGTTAACCGTGGGGCGTATGGACGAAATGCTGCGCAACGCCATCCCCGGGGTTCAGTTCTCACTCTCAGGGGCACAACCCGGCAGCACCTCCGTCATCAAAGCCCGTGGATTCTCCTCGGCGTTTTCCAATTCCACTCCCATCATCTACATTGACGGCATTCGCACGGACAACCTCAATACCGGTGCCATTCTCAATTATTCAAAGAAAGGTTATGGCGCCCAGCCTTACACCATCAGCGACATGCCCATGGGTGAGATGGCAGCATCGAGTGCGTTGAGCGACATCTCCATGGAGAACATCGACCATATAGAATATGTGAGTGGTGGAGCGGCCACCACGCTCTATGGTTCTGATGCGGCCAATGGCGTGATACAAATCTTCACGAAGAAGGGAAGCTCGGATGGTTTTCATGCTTCCGCATCAGTGGACATGGGATGGGACAAGGCCACCACGCAGTTTTATCACTTCCGCCGCACGGCCGATTTGCTCAATCAGACGGGCTTCGAACAGCGTTATCGGCTGTCGCTTGCCGGTGGAAACAGCAAGTATGGGTATAGCCTGGGGGCCAACATGATGGAAAACACAGGTGTGGTGATACACAACAACAATGCCCACAAGCGGTATGATCTGCGTTTTGGTTCGCGCGCTCAGCTCACCACCCAACTGGAGTATCAGAACTCATTTGGCTTCGTGGCCGATGATTATAACCGCAGCCGCAATGGCAATCAGGGCTTTTATACGGGACTGTGGTTCACGGAGGGCAGTGCTTCCAGCCGTTTTAAGTTTACCGACGCCAATGGACATGAACAAAGATATCCTGCCGACATCGATGCCGCCGACGCCGAGACGTTCGGGAAGATGCGAGCCTTTGTGGACAAGGCCGAGGCTTTGCAGCACTATCGTGAGTCGACCAAGCATTTCCAAACATCGCATACCTTGCTCTACAAGCCATTGCCCCAGCTCACCGTTAAAGGCGTTTTTGGAATAGATTATCGGGCTAACAACAACAAGGAAATCGTGACCAACGAGTATCTCATTCACATAGGTGAGAAGCCTGTGGGTACGACAGATGCCGGACGCGTCAACAATTTCGACCGCAACTACTTCGGGCTCACCGCCGACATCAACGGACAGTACAAGTTTTACCATGCCAACTGGTTGAGTAACGTGCTTACTGCCGGCTTTCAATACTTCAATACGCATGATCGCCAGGCCATCTACCGCGGTACCAACGTGCGCGATGGGGCCAAGGTGATGAGCGGAGCCGGTTCCGTTCAGGCTGATGAGTGGCTCAACTTCCTGCACAGTTACGGCTTTTACGCGCAGGACAACATTGGGCTGTTCAATAAATATTACGTTGATTTAGGCGCACGCGTGGACTACAACACTGCATTTGGTGACAATGTGAAGTGGCAGTTTTATCCCAAACTCGGACTGTCCTATGTGATGAGTGACGAGCCATTCCTCGCCCCATGGGTCAACAGTGGCATACTGTCCATGCTGCGCGTGTTCTGCAACTACGGTGTTGCGGGCAGCTATCCGCCGCCATTCGCCTATCAGCGCACCATCTCAGTGACGGGCTATCTGGGCAAGCAGGCTGGCACGTTCGGGCAATTTGGCAACCCCGACTTGGGACCCGAGAAGAAACATTCGTTCGAGGTGGGTTTCGAGTCATCCTTCCTGCACGATGTCGCCACGCTCTCATTCACTTACTATCACTCCGTTACCAAGGGAGCGTTGTTCACGGTTCCCACCTTGCCGTCGGCCGGGCGTGCGACTAACTACTTGGCCAACATTGGCGAAATCAGCAACCTGGGCGTTGAGATGGCGCTTGCCCTCAACGTAGTGCGCACCAAAGACTGGCAGGCCACCCTGCGCACGGCAGTCAACACCAACCGCAACCGTGTGCTCAGTGCGGGCGGAACGGTGCCGTTCAGCATCGGCGGATTCGGGCCCGAAACCATTCAGACGGCAGTAGAGGAGGGCAAACCCGTGGGTTTCTTGCGTGGCAACAAGGCCGTTCTCAATGCCGATGGCACCCTCAAGGAGGTGCTGCGCATGCAAGATTTGGGTTCTACTATCCCCACCTGCTATGGCAACGTGTCGTTGGATGTTCATTATAAAAACTGTAGTCTGTGGATGAGTAGTGATTATCAGACAGGAAGTTACGTTCATTCTTTCGACCGTCAGTTCCGTTTTCAAAAGGGATTGAAAGACGATGTGGTTCCCCAGTCGGCACTCATGGGCAGGAAGCAGAAGGACGCATGGCTCGACTTTACCAACTATTTTGTGGAGAAGGCTGACTTCTTCAAGGTGCGAAACATTGGCTTGAGCTATCTTTACCACCTCAAAGGTTCAAAGCCGGTGGTGAAGAGTGTGCTGTTCAGCATGAGCGTCAACAATCCGTTGAACTTCACTGCGGCATCCGTAGACCCCGAAGCGGTCATCTCGGGTGCGCACTCGCAAGGGGCTGTGGCATCGGGAGGACTCAATTATGCCACTTATTCGTTACCCAGACAATATATTTTCTCACTGAAATTCAATTTGTAAAATCATGCAATCAAACCTATCATATACCCTCATCATCGGGGGAACGTTGCTGTTGTCCTCGTGCGACCTGGTGGCACCAGGCGACATCGAGAATCCTAACGTCACCGAAGACAGTTATCTCCAGGGCGGAAACGCCATGGACACCTGGGTGAACGGTGCCGAGAAGACATTGGCCCTTACGGTTGGTAACTTCTGCTTGCAGACCGAAATTATCTCTGACAACTATTTCAATAACTACACGCGCGAGAGCAAACTCTTTGACGAACCGAAAATATTGTACAACGATCCCGACGTGAATGGCTTGGAACGAGCCGTGCAGCAGTTGCGCGCCACGGCCGATTTCGCCTTTGACAAGGTGAGCAAGCATGACAAGAACGTCACGAAGGCGCAGTTGTTCAAACTTCATACCATCAAGGCTTACGGCTTTTTGCTCGGCGGCGAGAACTTCATGGCCCTGCCGGTGAGCGAGCGGGGTGCGGTGAAAACCTGGCAAGAACTGTTGCAACTGGCACTGCAATCGCTGGGAGAAAGTGAGAAATATGCTGAAAACGACACGCTTCGGTCGTTTGTTCATACGCTCAAGGCGCGCGCCTATTACCGTCTGGGCAAGGTAGACGAGGCGTTGGAGGAGAGCGGCATGGCGTTGAAGCTGTGCGACAATCTGCTGTGGCAGGTGCAGTTTGATGGCTCAAACAGTGTGTTCAACGCGATGCAGGATGACATCTGGAAAGCCCTGTATCAGCCATTACCGCGTCTTAACTTTCTCAATCCCAAATATGTGCAGCTCACGTCCACCTATGAAAGTCCCATCAGCATTGCTAAGGCAGAGGAGAACCACCTCATCATGGCTGAAGCCTTGCTGGCCAAGAAGGAGACGGACAAGTGCAAGACGCAGCTTAAACAACTGCTTGGTTTGGTCAAGTTGCGCCCCGTGCGGCACGATGTGAAAGATTGGGCCAAGACACGAGCCGTGGGAGGCATCAAGGAATATCCTGATGGAGCCGCCTACACTGTTGCCGCTTCGCCGGGTGAACCTTATCGCGAGGGGTTGGTGTTGAGCCGAAAGAAGCCGCAAGTGGTGAGCGTGCCCACGGTTTCAGGTACGTCGGTGACGGCAGAGATGATCAACCAGTGCCAAGACCATGACGCGCTGCTCGAGCTGATTTACCTGATGCGCCAAGAAATTTTCATTGCAGAGGGACGGCGCATGAACGATTTGGGCATCCGCTTGCCCATCAGCGAGGTGGAGGCCAAAGCCAATCCTGCGGCCGCTCCTTACACCAAGGCGCATATCCCAGCCTTCATACCGCTTGGACAGGGCATGGATGCTTTTGAGCTTGATAAGAAAAACTTGCGGGTTACCATCCGATATAACATGAATCATCTCATCGTCGGCAACAAGACCACAGCTGATGTCGTGCCATTCGAATAGCGGTGTTTGTCAACGGGGATGGCGCGGGCGTGATTTATAACGTTCTGTTAAGAACGAAAAATAAAAAAGGTAGGGGCGTGATTTTCATTCACAGTGGAACTATTCTAGGAAAGGGCATTATAGAGAGGATGAGAGGTAAGTAGATGGAAATGAGAGGGATTTGCGGTATATCCACAAGGCAAGACAGAAAACGGAGGTGGAAAGCTTAATATCCCTGCATCCAATAGCGGAGCAGATACTAGCCCTTTACACGAAGGCGAAGAGCAGAGGAGACTACAAGATATTCCCCGATACGATGAGCAAAGGCAAACTACTGACCCATCTCAAAGCCGTGGGATTGGCGTGTGGTGTTCGTACTCCGTTGGGCTACCACGTTGGACAACATTCGTTCGGTACGTTGACTTTGGAGGTAGGCATTCCGATAGAGAGCATCGCCAAGATGATGGGACATTCGTCCATTGCCAGCACGCTAATCTACGCCCAAATCACTGACCAAAAGATTGCAAGGGATATGGAGAGGCTGATGCAACAATGAGAGCAGATAACCTAAGCATAAAAAGAGCTTGCTCCATTAACTGGAACAAGCTCTTTTAATAGCAAGTATCTATTATGATTTCTTTTGCATTATCCCTTAGATGTTTTGATATGCAATTTTATTTTCTTCATCGCCCAGTCGTAATGGCTGGCAGTTGCCGAAACGCAGTAAGATCCGAGTGGGGAAGTTCCTGTCCAAGCTAGTGCTCCTTTGGCAAAGAGTTCATCGTTGGAGAATTGATCTATCAGTGCCATTACATCTTTGTGGCTCTCTCTTAACTTTGCTTTGGCTTCCTCCAATGGCGTATTTTGGTGCTTCTTCCAGAACTCAACATTCATTGTCGGATAGGTTTTCCAATTATACGGTTCAGGTAAAAATGGCTTACGTTCATCGTTGCTGTTGGCTTTTATCCAATTTAGCAATAACTGATGCCATTCATATAGATGAACAAGAACATCACGCAGGTTTTTATCCCGACTCCAATGTGCTTCTTTACCAGCCGATGCCATTTCCTCAGCAAATGTTCTCACCTGTTGTTCCTCGCTCATACTATCAATGAGTTTCCACATTTTCTCGAATTGCCCATTGGCGGATGCAAGTAAATCAACTTTTATTGTTGCTCGTGCCATTTCTTCTTATTTTAGTTGTTATTCGATTGTCGGTTGGTATGTTTTTTTTAGTTCTTACGAGTGAAGGTACAAAATATGACGTCATATTTGGCGGAATATGACAACTGTTTTATCAGTCTTTCCAAAACCACCAGTTCAGTTTTTCTTTTTCCCGATGCTCCGGTGGCGTCTGTGCAAAATAAACCGCACATCTGAAAGCATACAGCACACAACGGTCTTGCACCACTCTGGCATAGTCGTTGGACAAAGTAAAGAGAACTTCGGGGGCTTTGCCTTTCAAGTCGTCAATGGAGGTTATCCCTATATTCCATAAGTCAGTTGCAAGCGATTTCCCTATTCCGGGTATTATCGTCAGTTCCTTAATGGTCTGCTCTTTGGTCATTGCGTCTGACGATTTACATGACAAGGTTGCCCTCATTGTCAATCTTCCAAAAAGGATTGTAGGCTACCTCGAACACATAGCCGTCCAAATCCTTGAAATAGCCGCTGTAACCGCCCCAGAACACTTTTTGCGCAGGCTTTACAATGGTTGCCCCGAACCGTTCGGCTTCCTGCATCACAGCATTGACTTCTTCCTCCGATGTGGCATTATAGCTGATTGTCATGCCCGAAAAGGATGCCTGCTGATAATTCAGCGTTGTGTCTTTTTCCAATTCTTGTAGTGGATATAATCCTAAAACTATCCCACCCAAAGGAAACAATGCGTAGGCTTCTTGACTTTGTTGCGATTTCTTCCAACCTAAGCCCTCGTAGAAAGCCAATGCCTTTTGAAAGTCTTTTACTCCCAATGTGATTAAAGTGAATTTCTGTCTCATAAGTTGTACATTATAGGATTTGCGCAAAGTTACTCATCCATAGCGAGAAAAACAAATAAAACGGCTGGAAATTGCGTTCTTGCAAATGCTTTATCTCCGATAATTCTCTTGTAGTAATCGGTTGATGTCGGATAGTCGATAGAGTATTTTCCCTGCGATTTGGGTGTAGGGGATAATGCCCTTATCCCGATAGTCCTGTAAGGTGCGAGGGCTGACGAAACCGCCGTATGCCGAACGGCATGTACGGTGGTGTAAGAGGGAATGAAACGAAAGTAGGTTAGAAAACT
>CABTXD010000074.1:0-9771 GCA_902488665.1 uncultured Prevotella sp.
CATATTTTATACTGAAAAAGAACGACATTTGGCTGATGAGATTGCTCAACTCAAGCAAAAAAGCCGTTTGTTCGTGGCGGGACAAATCGTCTTTTTTCTTTTATTCCTGGCTTTTTTAGTCCTTTATACCCTCGTGTCGTGGGGCGCGTTGCCCCTTGTCTTGTCGGCTGTCTCTTTGGCATTATACGCTTTGGTGCGCCTGATGGATGTGAAAAACGACGAGCAGGTGCATCGTTTCTCTAATCTTCGAAAGGTTTATCTGCACGAACTCTCTTACCTGAAGGGCGACTTTTCATGCTTCGATGATGGAGAACGGTATGCCGATGCGCACCATCCGTTTACGTTCGATTTGGATGTGTTTGGGAAAGACTCGTTGTTTCAGCGCATCAACCGCACGGTGACCACGGGCGGTAGTGACTGGTTGGCGGCTCAACTGTCATCGGTTGCCAATCGGTCTGCACGTGCCGATGCTGTGGATGAGTTAGCTTCTATGGAATCATGGCGAGCCACATTCATGGCGTTAGGTGCTGACGGGAGAATTGATTCTGCCTTGATACGGCAGGTACTGCAAGAGATAAAGTCGTTGGAGATACCCACTTTTGCAGCGAAGCGATGGACCTTCGTGCTGGCGTGGTTGCTCATTGTCGGCCTGTTTGTAGCTATCGTGGCATCCGTGGCAGGCTGGGTGGGTGCCCAACTGCCCTTATGGTGGGGTATCTTGCATTTCTTCGGTGTGTTTTTTGTTTGTTCGGGTGCTTGCAGAGTCATTAGTAAGGCGGTTGACAAGCTGCACGAACAGTTGCAAGTGTATGTAGAGTTGATACGACAGGTGAGTGAGACAACGACCTTTACCACGCCTCAAAACGCTGCAATTGTCAATGTATTGCAAGGAGCAAGACAATCGTTCGACCAGCTGAATGACATCCTGAACGGCTTGGACAGACGTGGCAACATCCTTGGACTCTTCCTGATGGATGCGTTGTTTTTGAGCGATTACTTCTTGGTGCGTCGTTTCCTACGGTGGCAACGGCAATATTTAGGTCAAGTACCTGTATGGATAGATGCCATTAGCGAGATGGATGGACTGGTGAGCATGGCCACTTTTCGGTACAATGAGCCGCAAGCGGGTAGGGCAGAAGTGGTAGCGAGCGAGGAAATGGTGTACGAGGCGGTGGGGCTGTACCATCCTTTCTTGGGCGCAAAGGCGGTTCGCAACGATTTTACATTGCAGCATCGTCACTATTATATCATTACGGGAGCCAACATGGCAGGTAAGAGTACTTTCCTCCGCGCATTGGGCATCAACTACATCTTGGCAATGAACGGCATGCCTGTGTTTGCCACATCGCTGCGTGTGTCGGCATACAGCCTGTTCAGCAGTATGCGTACCACCGACGACTTGGCGCATGGTATCTCTTATTTCAATGCCGAACTGTTGCGTCTGAAACAACTTCTTACAGCGTGTCAGTACAATTCGCAAACGCTGATTATTTTGGATGAGATATTGAAAGGAACCAACTCTGCGGACAAGCTCAATGGATCACGCCTGTTTTTACAAGCGGTGTCGGCATTGCCTGTAACGGGTGTCATTGCCACACACGATTTGGAATTGTCGAAAATGGAGGGAGAACGTTTTCACAATTATTGCTTCGAGATAGCATTAGGGCAGGATGTAACCTACTCTTACAAAATCACTCCTGGTATTGCCCGCAATCAAAATGCCACCTTCTTGTTAAGGGAAATACTATCTGGTGTGTAGGTCACAAGGCTGACAAATCTTTAGTTCGCAAGGCTTACCTCTGAAGTTTGAGGCAATATTTGATGGGGTATGCATAAAACGCATCGCCATAAAAAACTGTACACAAGTAGCACATGAGGATGTGCCAACTTGTGTACAGATGTTTTTGTGAGAATTTTGAGATGGTTGTTAATGGGCAAGTGATTATTTGCTTGGCTTGTTTTGATTACCTTTCTCTATGGTAGGCTTGCCTTGTTTCTTGCCCAACGTGGCATAAATCACCTCAAAGTCTTGTGTGGAATTATTGCCGTCGACAAATTTTTTGCCATCCCACTTACGGGCAATTGCCAGTCCTGAATATTTGTTCCATTGTTGATTGGGTACTGCTTTCAATGGAGTGGTTGTCACGCCATGGTAGCCTTTGTCCATTTTCTCGCACGGAATCATCTGTGGCTTTGTAGGACAAATGGTAACACAGTCAATTACTTTCACCATTGGAACCTCCGTTACCTCCAATCCAGCTGCACCATTGTTGGTATAAATTCTGTGTTGATAGCCAGGTTTTTTGTTGGCCTTGTCTTCCTTTCTGTTTGCGCGGAAGTCTTCGGTAGTCCATGGCACCTCAATGAGTGCTATGCACACATCTTCTGCAAGAATTGTGGGAAACTGCAATACTGGCTCATCATCGACAACCAAGATAGGTTGCATGTCTTTTACTTGCGGGTTGTTCAGCTTTTGGTCCTCACTGTTCAAGTAGTTGACATTGGTCCACTCAAAGTCTGCCTTGCTCAAATTTATGAATTCATCCATGCCTTTGTACACCGAAGGAATATAAGGATAGTCTTCTGTTGCCTCCTCTTTCGCCATTTTTTCCTGCTCTTTGATTTCTGCTTTGAAAGTCTCAGCGTGGTCAATGGCAAATGCCGCAATCACCTTACTCTCGCCTGGCATGATAGGATACATTTTCCCTGAGCCTTGTTGGTCTGTGGGAAACATGGCCAATGACTGTATTCCAAAGTACTTATCGCGAAAATCATCGCCAAGTGCAAACTCGCGTTTAGGTTCTCCGGGTATGATGCCGTGAATGGCAAGAGCCATGCCGTCAAGGTATTTCACTTCGTCGGTAGGATTGTAAATGACGATGTATTGATCTTTGTCATAGAAATTATAGCCACCATATTTAGCTATTTTCCCATTCTGTAGTTTGGTGTATTCGTGTCCGATATAGAATACTTCCTTGATAATAAGGTGATCGATTTTTGTTTCTGAGGTGTCCGAGCCCTCTGTACCTGTTGTTCGTGTGCAACCTATTGTTGCCAATAACACAGCAAACAATGCTAAATTACTTCCGATAAGTTTTATTCTTTTCATGTTTATCAATGTTTTATTTTTGTTAGTATATATTTGAAATATTTTTTTTTCTATGTGTCACTCCTTGTGAAATGTTCTTTTTAAAGAAAAAGAGTAATCATGTCCTTGCAAGTAGGTTTTAGATTATAAATACCAGTTGGCGAAGCCTCTTCCTCCGCCTATGGAGTTGGTTTGTACGCCACTTGCTGCCTCCATGGCATCAACAGGTGAGAGGTTCATTTCGCGTCCCATATAATAGTAGAATGGTTCATAGGGGTCGGCAGCCGTAGGGTCCGAGTCGTATGAACTGCAAAACACTTTAATGGGGATGTTGAATCGTGCCACTTCTGTCCATTGTGTTACCTCTTGAATAACTCCTTTCTCTTTGTACCATTCGGTACGGAAAGGCGCATTATAGTCGGTACAAACAAATTTACTTGAAAATTCATAAGTGGGATGACGGTATAGCCCATCTACCCCATACTGATAAGCCTTTGCTGGGATGAGTGCCTTCTTGCCTTTCTCACATTTCATAATGCGCACCGAAAGGTAGAATTTTGGCAACAAATAGGAGTCGCGGTTCATGCGCCAAGGTGTTCCTATATAAGTATCGCGTCTGCTCTTGATGAGATAAGGCCATCCTTGTCGGTCTCTCCAACCCAGTTCGTTGTTGCTCCATCCGCCAAAGGTGATATGTCCTTTCAGTCCAACCCTGTCTTGGTCGGGGTCCCAAACATAGCCATTGGCAGCATCGTTGCGATCTAATGGGGGTAATAACTTTTGATTGAACATGTCGCGGGCACCGTCGCTCATCAAGTCATGCTTCCATGTGTCTCTATATTCGTAATAGAATACGTCGGGTGTGGCGGCGGCACGGTCTTCCCAGGTTGTCTTTTCGGCAAAGTCAGTGGCAGGAACAGGAGTTGTGTCTACGAGTGACAAGTCTTTGTTTACCTCGTTACAATACTCCTCGTCGGTCTCGTCAGCCCTTTTCTTTCTTGGCTGTTTCCATGTTCCGCGACAGTCCATCACCTCGTAAGGATTACCTTTGTCATCAAGATCGCTAACGGTGAAGAAGATTTGGTATTGATCTGAATTGTTCAAGATATCATCATTCATCAGTCTTCCGTCTTTGTCGAAGAAGTAGAGTACCATGCCCCACCGCTTCAGATGTCCACCAATAAGACGTATATAGTCTTTGGGACCTTCCTTTCCTGCTTCCCTTTCAAAGAACGTCGCATTCTTCTTGCTCAATACTTCCACCGTAGGCCACTGCGCATTGTTATGAACTACTGCGAATTCTTCTTGTGAATACGGAGCATGAGGGTAGATAGCGTTGCCGTGAATCATGTTCTCACCGTGCTTATGCCCTTCTTTGAACATGATGAGGCAATTGTACCAATTATTGAATGCACCACCCTCATCTTTGTTGGTGTATGGTGTTCCCTTGACATTTTTCAGACTGTCGGCAATCTTGTCGGCACCACTAAACTGCATCAAGCGTTTGTCAAGTGGGTTGTCCTCATAGTCGATGTGTTCGTTTCCGAAGATGAAATCCGTACAAGAGGTACAGGTCAGCACCGCAGCGACAGCCCATAATGTGTTGAATATATATTTTTTCATGTGATTGTTTCTCCTGTTTACTATCATTGTTTTACATAAATACCCTGTCATGTTGATATCTGCTGAAGTAGTCATTAGGGTTGAAAAGCATTTTTTCCAATTGCGTCTTATCCGCTTTTGGATAAATCTTCAAGATATCGTTCACGCACTTGTCTTTTCCATCCTTGGTGTTGCCAATCACGCGGATAGACAGTGGATAGTCTATATCAAAGCTATCCCACCCATTTTGCAATTGGTCAAAGTTCCATACAAAGCCATTTTGTGCATTGTCTTTGTTGCCATATTTGGCAGGATACTCCCTTCCGTCGCCACGGGCGACCTTGTTCAGGATATGACAAATCTTCACTTGTAGTTGGAAAGCCATGTTGGCTTGCTTGAATTGCAGCATCCCTTTAAAACCTAAGTGGTCGTAAGATTCTTCTGGAGTTAATGTTCTCTTCTGTCTTAACAGTCCTACGGTGTTGCCATATCTATCGCGTGCCATGCCGTCTTTGTCGATAAAATCGTCGTTTGAGTGCTCATCATAGAAGTAACCCAAGTACTTGTCTACTGGGTCTGTATCACGGTATTCGTAGGTGAATATTTCGTGTGTGAGCTTGTTGAGCTGCATGTAGTCCACCGATTTATACAGCCAGTAGTCAGAACCCTTGAAGTTGAACTTGTCTAAAGATGCAGGCTTGCCCGACCGTCGTATGGACTCCCATGCCAATTCATTATTGAATGGCACCTGAAGCTCGTCGGGTTTGAAACCTTTCTCCATAGGAACATAGATGTTGTTCAGGCTGAACTTGGACGCTCTGATGCCTTCTCCATTCTCTTGTCTGAAGGTATATTGGTTGTAATAGTGCGGTGTTTCTTCCAAAGTACGTGGGAAGGCCATCTGGAGTGTCGTGTTTCCTTGGTCGAATAACTGCCTTTGGTCGTGCGTTACGGTTACTCCCGAGTCTCTTTTCAATGATGAACTGCCAATTCCAAAGAAGTGTTGATGCACCATCAAGGTAGAGTTTTCTGGATCAGGGATGACCTCATTGTCAGCTGTTTTCTTCCATGGCAGACTTGAAAACTGGTGATTGATGGGCTTTCCATTCATGTCGTAGTAAATCAACTCCAATCCATAGTAAATCTCATCTGATGCAATGACATCGAAATGGTCTCGCTGCGTGGTGATGGTGATTTCCCCATCATCGTTTCGTGACATATCTATCTCTTGTCGAATGGGGAGAGAAAGTGAGTCTGCCATAGTCTCATAGACATTGTATACATCCACCATTTCATCTCCATTGATGCCAACACCCATTTGTCCCCCTTTGAATCCCATTCGCAAGATGGCATGTACAGAGTAGATTTGGTCGTGTCCTTTCACGTCACGTTCAATGTGCGAAGGTGGTGCTTTCACAATTTTTTTGAAGAAATCGTCTACTGCCTCGTCAGAGCAACCAACGTTTATGGTTGCCAATGCGATGAGCAGGATGTTTATATGTTTGAATATTCGTTTCATGTCTATCGTTAAAATTTAATCAATGTCCTTACAGAGAGGTTGACACCTCGTTCGTGTGCATAATATCTAAATCTATCTGTGTACTCCTTATATAATGCGTTGAGGATGTTTTCGCCTACAAGCATCAGTTTTACCTGTCGTTTTTGGGGCAGTCGTATGGTTAGGTCTGCCGAACCGTTAAGCAAGAAGTACGCATCTGGCGATGCCGGTACCAGGTCTTTATCGGGGTCGAAACGTGTTTGTTTGGTAACATAAATGCCCGACAGGTTGACGGAAGCATTGTATTTTTTGTCGCTACCGAAAGTCTTTTCGTATGTTCCTGACAGTCCATATCGGTCGGAAGGCATAAACGGCAACCAGTCATTACGCGTGATGTTGCGTGCAAAAATCCACTCTCCTTTCGCCACAATCGCCAGACCTTTCATGGGGTTGACAGTGGCTTCTATATCACCTCCATACAAGTTCACGTCGTCCTGATCGTACATAAACTTTGGATATTTGCCGCTGGGGTGATTGTGAAACCGCTCTTTACCTTCGCCAATGTGGTCGTAGATATAACTGTTGATTTTTTGAAAGAAAGCACTGGGCTCTACCGAAAGCCATGTGTTGCGATAACGTCCGCCCAAAACAGATTTCCACCCACGTTCACTTTCCAGGTGTCTGTTGCCCACTACCCAATACGAACCGTCTTGCAAACCAATGGCATACAGTTCATTGATATCGGGCGGACGCCACGACCATCCGACGTTGAACCTTGCATCCCAGTTGTCGTTGAATTGATAATGTGTCGCAAGACTGCTGGTAAAATTGCTGTAGATTTTGAAATCGTCGTAATAGGTGTAGTTGCTTGTTGTGGTATAACCATTCACCGACATGACACGGAAGTCGTAGCGCATGCCCAATGCGCACTGCAATTTGTGGATTTTCACCTTATGTAGGAAGAAGCCACCCATGGACAATGCCGCAAAGTTAGGTACAAAGGCTGGCTGTTTGGTTCCCGGATAGTTATAGTTTTCTTGATATGAGTTTGATAATCCCACGTCTGAGGTCATATCCCATTTGTTCCATTTGGCGTTCCACAGCGCATCAAGTTTGTAAGTACTCAGCATCAAGTCCTGCATAGGTATCCAGCTCCACTGCGATTTCTTACGGTTTTCAAACTCTTGGCGCAGATTTACTTGATAGGAGCCTGTGACATCTATTTTATGGTTTTTATTGATGTCCCACTTGACGTCGCCCTTTACGGTGAAATGCTGTGACTGTTGAAATGGCGGTTTTATTTCGTAAGAGAAGGGGAAGAATGTTTGTTCGTCGGGTCTTCCATACTCAAAACGCTTGATTAGTTGGTCCATATCGGATATTTTGCTGGCATAATAAATGCCACTGCGTTGATAGTACAGGCTGGAAAACAGCGTGGCGGTTACCTTGCCTGTCTTCACTCCGCCCATGGCCGACATGCTGATGGTGTTATATCCCGTGTTGTTCAGGATGTAATCCGCCGTGCGATAGTCGCCACCCTTGGTATAGTTTCCATGCACACGCAGACCAAAGTTTTTGTAACCTGACTCTATAGTCCCTGAGCCGCTAAACCCTCGTGCGTTGGTGTCATAGCCCATGTTGACGCTTCCCTGTACCACGGGCTTGTTATGTCCATAGGGTAGGGGCGCATCGTTGAGCAATACCACACCTCCCATGGCGCCAAAGCCGTAGCGGATACATTCGGCACCCTTCACGACTTCTACCATACTCGACCCAGTGTAGTCCAGTTCGGGAGCATGATCGGCTCCCCAACTCTGACTTTCTAATTTCACTCCGTTGTTCATCAGCAATATCCTACTGCTGTGCATACCCTGTATTACAGGTTTGGCGATAGTGCTTCCCGTGCTGATAGAGCTAACTCCCGGCACCGTTTCCAACAATTTTGCCAACGAGGTGGCACCACCTTTTTCGAGCATATCTTGATCCAGCGTCTTGGTTTGCTGCATGATGTCGGTGTGTCTTTTTTTCGATGTCACCGTTACACCGCCCAGCATCTGCGCATCTTCCTTCAGCTTTATTGGGATGATACCTGCACGGGGGGATATGTTGGCTGTATAATTCTTATACCCCACCGATGTTACGGTAATCTTGATTTTCTTGGTTTGGTCTTTTACCGTCATGACGCAGTTGCCCGAGGCATCGGTCACATATATCTTGGCGTCATCGGCTTTCACCATGGCACCAGGTATGGGTTCGCCTGTCACCGCATCTGTTATCCTGAGTGTAAGGTTTCCATTCTCGGATTTGTCAGCCACCTTCTCCATACTGTCGTGTGCAATTGCAGGTGCCGCAACCAAACTTAATAGTGGCAGCAGCGCCATGCAGCCTTTCAGGAGAGTGTACCGCATCTGTCCGTTCTTTTGTGTACGTTGGATGTTTCTTAACATTTTCACTAACTTGATGTAAAAAAAAATAACTAATGTTTATTCCGAGGTGCAAAGGTATGGCAACTTTTTCAGCTGGTAAAAAATATGGCATACCCAGAAGTAGGCATTTTTCCAATCGTTTTTACAATACCCATACCTATTTATTATGTCTGCTCGACATAAACTTGCATGTAGGTTTGTATGGCAAAATAACGCTCCATTTTTCCTCCATGTTACACTCACGGCACTGATTCTTGTGCGAAAACAAGGTGATTTTGTCTGAAAATCATTATCTTTGTCGCCAACAGGTGTTTGTCTACTTGCTACCACATCAAGCGGAATGGGCGTGGTGCAGACACCTATATATATACTGTTAAGTAGAAAACGACATGAAACCAAACGACCACAAACTAACCGACAAGCGTTACACCATACCCTTTGTCCTCATCACCTCCTTGTTTTTTCTCTGGGGATTTGCCCGTGCTATCCTGGATGTGCTCAACAAACATTTTCAGAATGTTCTAGACATATCTATCACACAGTCGGCCTGGATACAGGTAACCACTTATCTGGGTTACTTCCTTATGGCCATCCCTGCCGGTATTTTCATCAACCGCAATGGCTATAGGCGGGGCGTTGTCTTCGGCCTGTTATTGTTTGGTATTGGTGCGTTACTGTTCATTCCCGGGGCACAGATAGGCGAGTTTTATGTTTATTTGGCCGCCCTGTTTGTCATTGGGTGCGGACTGGTGTTCCTGGAGACGGCAGCCAATCCGTATGTCACAGAGCTGGGACCGAGCGAAACGTCAACGAGCAGGCTCAATCTGTCACAGAGTTTTAACGGTTTGGGAAGCCTCTTCGCCACCTTGGTAGTTGGGCAGTTCCTGTTCAACGGTTCAGAAACGGGCGGCAACGTGGTGGTTCCCTACACCATTCTCGGTGCTTTGGTCCTGGCTATTGCCGTAGTATTCGCACGCGTAGACCTGCCTGAAATACAGCACCAGCAGACGGTTGAGGATCAGGCGCAGGGCAACAATTATTCAAAGTTGTGGAGGCACAAGCTGTTTGTCTTCGGACTGTTTGCCCTATTGGCATACGAAGTGGCCGAAATCTCCATCAACAGTTATTTTATCAACTTTGTGACAGGGCAGGGATGG
>CABTXD010000075.1:0-9249 GCA_902488665.1 uncultured Prevotella sp.
CAACGAGTTCAAGCATCTCTTCGTCTTCTACCAAGTCACACTTGTTCATGAAGACAACCAAACGAGGAACGTTTCCCTGACGAGCCAAAAGCACGTGTTCACGTGTCTGAGGCATAGGACCATCAGTAGCGGCAACTACAAGAATAGAACCATCCATCTGAGCAGCACCAGTAACCATGTTCTTTACATAGTCGGCGTGACCCGGACAGTCTACGTGTGCGTAGTGACGTTTAGCTGTTTCATACTCGATGTGTGAAGAGTTGATGGTGATACCACGCTCTTTCTCCTCAGGAGCATTGTCAATTTGGTCAAACGACTTTACATCCTCACCACCGAAACCCTTGTCATGAAGAGTTTTAGAGATGGCAGCTGTCAAAGTAGTCTTACCGTGGTCAACGTGACCAATTGTACCAATGTTAACGTGCGGTTTGGTACGTTTGAATTCTTCTTTAGCCATAGCTTTTCTTTTTTATTTATATAAATGAATAGTCAAAAGTTTTATCTGTTTTTCTACAAAGGATCTATAAAATAGAACCGAAGTAGAGCTGTAACTGAGAGTTGAACTCAGGACCTCTTCCTTACCAAGGAAGTGCTCTACCACTGAGCTATTACAGCAGTGAGAGCGGAAAACGGGGCTCAAACCCGCGACCCCCAGCTTGGAAGGCTAGTGCTCTATCAACTGAGCTATTTCCGCAAAAACTTCTACTGAGTGGGTAGTGATGGATTCGAACCACCGAAGTCGAAAGACAGCAGATTTACAGTCTGCCCCATTTGGCCACTCTGGTAACTACCCTTTTTTGTTTTTACAACTCGTACTTCCTTTTGTTGGAGAGCCTCTTGTCGGATTCGAACCAACGACCCCGAGATTACAAATCACGTGCTCTGGCCAACTGAGCTAAAGAGGCGATTCTATGCAGCCGTCAAACCACTCGCTTATGACGTGTTGTAAAACGGCTGCAAAGATAGGGATTATTTTTTAATCGCCAAAGCTTTTTTGATTTTTTTTTAATGCGCCCGCATTTTTTCTTTGTATTTGGAGATCTGAACCCGCATAGCGTCTACACAGAGGTCAATGCCCTCTTCAAATGTATCACAAGTTTTCTCCACAAACAATGTACTGCCAGGAACGGCTACCGTTATGGCTGTCTGCTTATTCAATGCAGTTGCTGGCTTGATTAATTTCAGTTGCACCTCTACTTTCCGAATATCTTCCAATGTTTTTTCTAACTTGCCTACTTTTTTTTCTATAAAGGCTTCCAATTTCTCGGTAGTGTCAAAATGAATTGACTGAATCTTAATTTCCATAATACCTCCTATTATTTTTAAAAAGGTTAAGCTCGGGGATGAGCCTTCTCATAGACTTTCTTCAACTGCTCAAACGTCGTATGCGTATAGATTTCGGTTGTCTCCAGACTTTCATGCCCTAGCAACTTTTGCACGTTCTCAAGTCCTGCCCCATTGTTGAGCATCGTGGTTGCAAAGGTGTGTCTAAGCACGTGCGGTGTACGTTTCTTCAACGTGCTAACCAGTGACAGATTCTTCTTCACAAGATACCTTACTTGGTTATGATTCATCCGTACACCGTTTCTGCTCAAAAAGAAGGCCTTCGACTTTCGCACGATTTGTTCGTTACGCTGATTCAAATACTCCTGAAGAACTTGATACAATTCATCACCAAATGGAACCAGTCGCTGTTTATTCCTTTTTCCCAGGACTTTAAACTGCCGGTTGACAAAATCTACTGAAACATCATCCAACCCTATCAGTTCCGCCAACCGCATACCAGTTTCATAAAAAGTAATAATAATGGTACGCGCGAGGGCATCTTGATAGCTGGTATCCCATGTGCTGGCATCCAGCAGCTCATCCATTTCTGATTCTTTCAAAAACTGCGGTAAGGGTTTACCCATCTTGGGACGTTCTATACGCAGGGTGGGATTGACCTGAACCAGGCCTCGAGAAAGGGAATAGCGATAGAGGGAACGCAATGCACTCAATCTTCTGCAAATTGAAGTGGCACTGTTCCCACGATCCATCATATCCTCCATCCAACCGCGGATGATATCCGAGTCTACCGACTCCCATGTGATTTGATCCCCTAAGCCTTGAAAATAGCGTTCAAAGGCCCTCAGGTCATCGCCGTAGCTTTTAGCTGTAAGCGTTGAGCGATTTTTCTCAAATCTCAGGTAGTTCAAAAACTCTTCTATCATGACGCCTTCCGTTGAAGTATTGCTTCTGAAGCTTCATTCTCTCGAAAGAATGCATGTCCTCTCAAAGAGAGCAGCAACAGATTTTGCAACGAAAATAAGGAAATTAATTTAAACTACCAAATTTTTTAGAAGATTTTACTCTTCTGCGTCGCGCAACTTCTGTATGTAGATGGCACGTTCCATCTTCAGGCGCTTCAAAACCGACGGCTTGTTGTACTGCTGACGAGCACGCAACTCTTTAGACACACCGGTTTTATCGAATTTTCTCTTGAATTTTTTAAGAGCCCTTTCGATGTTTTCACCATCTTTTACTGGTACGATAATCATGTTGTTCTTTTTAATTGTTTATAGTTTATTATGTTGCATGGTGACATCACGCCACCAAATGCGGGTGCAAAATTACGACTTATTTATCAAACAGCAAAGTTTTTAGATTACATTTTAATATTTACGTCAAGCCACACGGTTTGCCCAACGAAAAAGTAGCCAAGCACCAACAAGATGCAACGTATATGGTTGAACGGTTAAAAAACAAGAAACATGACATTCAATATGCACGAATTTCCTTGCCAACAAGCATTTGTATCATTAGAGTGTTTGCAAACACAGGATGTAGGTTGTCTTCCTATTTCAATGAGAAGACCACCTGTACATCTGTGCTGATTTCGTTTTGACCGGTTGGAACTGTCGCCATGTCGTTTGATTTGTACTCAAGTTTTGCACGATTACTCAACAAGGCAGACGAGACGTCGCCTCCGCCATTTTCTACAATGGTAACCACCTTGCCCAACTTCCTGCCACACAATGCTGCATACTGTTCGGCCTTTTCATGCGCTTTACTATAAGCCAGCTCACGACTTTTCTTGAACAATTCTGTTTTCTGGTCGATGTCAAAGCTGATTTCATTGAGTTCCACGTTGCTGATGGCTGCCAACTTATCCAACAACGTAGAAAGGCGTCCGCCAACTTTGACAATATTCCTGACGGTAATCTCGACGTTTTGCTGTACGCTCTGTCCCAAGAGTACACGCCGACCGTTTCTGTACTCATAGTCAGCTTGATAACTGAGGGCGGTTGTCTTCAGGTTTTTAATGTCAATTTTCTCCTCCTGCAAGATTTTGGTTATTGCTTTCAGCGTCTGATCGGCCAACTTCTTTGCTTCCTGGGTGGTTGCCGCCGTATGGGCGAAGCTGACGTTAATCTGCGCCATGTCGGGCCGCGCCCATACGGTTCCCGTCCCCATGACGGCAACTGTATTTTGCTTTTCTCCAGAACTGGTGCTACATGAAACCAGTGAGAGGCCCATCAGGGCCATACCCACGGCGTACATTGTCATTCGTTTCATCTCGTTTTTCGTTTTTAAAGTTTATACTATAGATGCATGCTTTTCACTTCTTCGGTAAAAAGCAGTGCGGTGTTAATCAGCGCTAAATGTGAGTAAGCCTGCGGAAAATTACCAAGTTGCTCTTTGGTTTCAAAATCCAGATCCTCGCTGAACAGCCCCAAATGGTTCGAATAAGTGAGCAACTCGTCGAACAAGCTGCGAGCTTCCTCCTTCTCACCCGTGACGAACAAAGCCCGAATCAGCCAAAACGTGCAGATGGTAAAGGCCGACTTGGGCTGTCCGAAATCGTCTTCTACGTTGTATCGGTACATCAAGCCATTGTGGAAGAGTGCCTTCTTGATGGCTTTTACCGTTTTATGGAAATAGATGTCGTCGGCATCAATAAAGCCATAATGCTCCATGAGCAGCAATGAAGAGTCGAGCGAGGTGTTGCCATAGGCTTGTGTAAAGCTCTGCAACTGCTCATTCCAGCCGTTCGTCCACACGTCTTCTTTCACCTTATCGGCCTCTTCACGCCAGCGTTTTGCGTAGTCGTACTTCTCCAATAGCGAGGCTATTCGCACTCCACGGTCTAATGCCACCCAGCACATTACCTTTGAAGAAACAAAGTGCTGAGCCTCGCCACGAATCTCCCAGATACCCTTATCGGGTTTACGCCAGTCGTCTATGACGGTTCGCATGATGTTTTTCACCATGTCCCAGAGATTCTCCACATCGTCTAATGAACCAGGTATCAGACTGAAATACTGGTAAATCAGATTCATGAGGTAGCCAAATGAGTCGTTTTGCTTCTGGTGATAGGCCGCGTTACCAATTCGCACGGGCTTTGAATTGAGGTATCCGGAGAAGTGGTCCAGATGTTCTTCCACCAAGTCGCGCTCTCCTCTGATGCCATACATGATTTGGAAACCATTATGATTGCCCACGAAGGTAGACTCCACGAACCGCATGAAGCGCTTTGCAGAACGGGTATGTCCCAGGTTGATGTGCGTCTCAATGGTCATCGATGCGTCCCTCAGCCAACAAAAGCGGTAATCCCAATTGCGCACTTCTCCAGGTGTTTCTGGCAGACTGGTGGTCAAAGCGGCCAACACGGCACCGTTGTAAAAAGACAACAATTTCAAGGTTAGGAAACTTCGCTCGATGACATCGTTATAGTGGGTGAACTTCTTTGTCATGTTCGACCAGTTCAACCAATAGACCAACGTTCGACAATAATCCATCTTCTCGCGTTCAAGATCTATCTTAACCACCTTCTCATTGGATGCCAACAAGAAGAATTCATCTTTTTCAAGTTCGAAAACAGCACCATCCAAGACGTCCTGCAACGGGAGGGAAGAATACAGATACTGTCGGTCTTTGCTGTTAGATGACGACATCGATTCGATATATTGCTCCGTCATGTTATAGATGGTTTTGCCACGGGCATAGTCAGGACGCGGTTGGTAGTTGACTGCAAACTTTGGATGCCCGCTGAGTAGCCGGATATACCGATACACCTCAGCCGGGTTGTAGTTTTCATCACTATGATCTTTTCGATAACAAGGCATAAAATCAACGACAGCGAAAGCCCCTTCTTCCGAGGTGAATGTCGTTGACAATATATTGGTATGCGGTATATAGGCCTGTGTCACTTCGTACTCTTCTCCTACTTCAAAGCCAAACGACCCTCCCTTTTCTTGATCCAACAAAGATGCAAAGACCGATGGAGAGTCAAAATTAGGCATACAAAGCCAGTCTATAGAGGCACGGTCAGAGACCAATGCCGCCGTACAACTGTTGCCTATCACGCCGTAGTTTAATTTCATATTTTGATCGGTTGTCAGTTTGTTTTAGATGATGTTTCAACAGTCAAGTTAGTTTTAAACCAAGTATTGACTGTTTTTTATAGATGAGTTAATCAAAGTTTTGTTTAGCACAAGCCTCTTGCTCACGATAATAAAGAGTTTAAGAAAGGCAGTACGTCTTTTTGCTCCAACAGGTTATAACGGGCATCATCACAGGCATAACCCACCTTGATAGTCACCGCTTCTTCTGGCAAAGCCCTGAACATATCCTCATCGGTCACGTCATCACCAATGGCTAAGATGAAATCATAAGAACGTTGATTCAAGATACGTTGTACTTCCGAGCCTTTTGAATATTCGGCAGGCTTTACCTCTACAATCTTGTTGCCTCGCATAATCTGAAGGTTGTTTTGAGAGCATATCGGTATCAATGCGTGCATCAACTGTTGAGCCCTGAACATTCCTATCCAGTTGTCCACCTTACGATAATGCCATGCCACGGCCGTTGCTTTAACTTCCAGAAGCGAGTTAGGTGTTTTGTCCTCAAATTCTCGAAGGATGTTCATGAGCCGTTCATCCCACGCCTGTGGCTCCACATTCTCGTGCCACACGCCGTTTTCCTTATAGAATGCACCATGCTCGGCCGCAAACGACAGCGGCAGGTCACCCAGCCACTTATCAAGTGTACGGTGATCGCGACCACTGTTGATGACCACCGTATTGCGTTCGTCATCACACAGCTTCCGCAACATGTTCTTCACCTCGGTAGTGGGAGATGCTTTTTCAGGATCTCTACGGAAAGCAGCCAATGTGCCGTCATAGTCCAACATGATGAGTCTGCGTTTGCTGGCATTGTACTTTTGCTTGATATCCGAGAATACTTTCTTAGTGATATATTTCTTCATGAGCGTTTCATTGCGCTCAATGACTTCTTTCCACTCGTCTACAAAGTCGCCTGCCCATTTCTTAACGGTCTGCTTGCCAACAATGTCTTGCATGTTCTGCAATCGTTCTTTCTGCTCCTCTTCAGGCATTTCCAGCGCCTCACAGATGGCCATACTAATCTGGTCTGTATCATTCGGGTTGATTTGGATGGCATCCGAAAGCTCCGAAGATGCACCAGCCATCTCACTTAATATCAACACACCAAGGTCATTGTCTTTCGTTGCGACATACTCCTTAGCCACCAAGTTCATACCATCACGCAGCGGAGTGACCAAAGCGACATCAGCCAACTTGTACATCGCCACCAAGTCTTCGAAAGGAAAAGCGTGATAGTAATAACATACGGGTGTCCAACCGATGCCTGCATATTTGCCATTGATGGCACCAATGCGCTCATCAATGCGTCGTTTCATCTCAGCATAACTGCTCACTTTGTCGCGCGAGGGCACGATAATCATGGCCAGCGTCACCTTGTTTTGATACTCAGGATGCTTTTCCAAGAACGTTTCAAAGCCCACCAGTCGATGCAAGATGCCTTTACTGTAATCCAATCGGTCTACAGACAAGATGATTTTGTGTTTACCAAACTGGCTCTTCATACGTTTTATGGCATCCTTCACGGGCCGCTTCTTTGGAGCTTCATGATACAATTCGTAGTTGATGCCCATTGGTAAGGCATCCACATGTATAGCACGACCGTCTACCATGACCTCGTTTAACTTGAATTCAAGATGCAAAGTACGCTCCACGGCACTGATGAAATGTCGCATGTAGTCGTGAGTATGGAAAGCAATAAAGTCGGCACCCAGCAGTCCTCTCAATAGGTTACGACGTTCGGGCAGCACCCTGAACAACTCGTAGGAGGGGAAGGGAATATGATGAAAATAACCTATCCTCAATGACGATTTTCCTTCACGCAACATCCCAGGCAACAACATCAGCTGGTAATCCTGCACCCATATCATGCTATCGTCATCAATATGCCTAAGCACCTCCCTGCAGAACAGTCTGTTCACATCCTGATAGGCCTGCCAAAAGCCTCTACGATATTTGGAGAACTCGTAGAAATAGTGGCACAGCGGCCAGATGGTACTGTTACTGTAGCCCTCATAATAATTATTGTATTGTGTCGCACTCAAGAACACCGGGTGATAATTGAATTGCTCCAACTCTTCCTGGATTTTCCTTTCATCGGCCTTCCGTTTCAAACAAACCCCCGGCCATCCTATCCAATGCTGCTCATAGGATGTTTGCAATGAGTTCAAACCTGTTGCCAAGCCGCCTTCACTACGTTCAAATTCAAAATGTCCTTCACTGGTTTCCTTTGCCTTCACGGGCAAACGATTCGATACAATAAACAATTTTTTCCGCTTCATATTCCTCTGTTTTAGGTGCCTAAAACATGAGTAGCGACAACAGCTACCTACATTTCACACTTTAGGCTGTTATGCAAATATACGAAAAATATGGCAAAAAGTCGAATGGTTGTGCAAAAAATTGGCATTCTAAATATATCACATCCCCACTAAGCGAACAGCATTCGGGATTAGAATAATCTTTACAAACATCGCTGAAATACGCGCTTATTTGCGAGCAACAAGTAAGTTGGCCGCAAATATCGAAAATATCACAATGCTGATAGTCAACAGTTTACGAAAAACGGGTGTACAAACAGGGGCGAAAAGGCATGCTTTTGGGCTTATAGAGTCATGGGGTAAGACTGGAAAGGCATCGAGTTTGAAGACCAAACTCAATGCCTTTCGCAGTTGAAAGCATGGCTATTGCCAAAAAACGAGGCTGGAAAGAAGAAAACAGCACATATCTCAAGCCAAATAAACGCTATTTTTTTCTAGAATGAACTTTCTGGCGCATCCTTTTTTAGTGAATCAAAATTGACAAAAGAGCGGTGTTTCTGCGGGCTTCAGATTGCTTGCGTTGCCTTGGCCAGCCACTCGTTCTCCTCGTCCGAAAGATGGGGTGAGAGCTGCCGGTACACCTCGGCATGATAAGCGTTGAGCCACGCCTTCTCTTCCTCAAGCAGCATGTCCATGAGGATGGGCGTGGTGTCGATGGGTGCCAGCGTGAGCGATTCGAATTGCAGGAAGCTGCCAAACTCGGTTTCTTTGTAAGGTGTGACGAGCAACGTGTTCTCTATTCGCACGCCAAACTTGCCCTCCATGTAGATGCCCGGCTCATCGGTAACAGTCATGCCGGCGAGCAAGGGCGCCGGTCGCCACTCCATACGAATCTGATGAGGGCCCTCATGCACGTTGAGATAGCTGCCCACGCCATGCCCGGTGCCATGCATGAAGTTCATTCCCTCGCGCCACATGGGCTGTCGTGCCAATGCGTCGAGCTGCGAGCCACACGCCCCCGACGGGAATTTGCACAGCTCCAGTTGGATGTGTCCCCGCAAAACCAGCGTGTACACGCGGCGCTGTTCGTCGGTCAGCTCACCCAAGGCGATGGTTCGGGTGATGTCGGTGGTGCCGTCTTGGTACTGCCCGCCGCTGTCTATCAGCACCAGTCCCCGCGGCTCTATGGGCGCATCGGTAGCGGGTGTAGCCTCATAATGCACGATGGCGCCATGCTCCTCGTAGCCCACGATGGTGTCGAAAGACACGCCCCTGAACAGGTCTTGCTCGGAACGGAAGCCGGTTAGCTTCTCATCGAGCGACATCTCTGTCTGTCCGCCGGCCTCAACGGCAGGTTTGAGCCACCGCAGGAATTTCACCATCGCCACGCCATCACGCACCATGGCGGCACGGAAGCCTGCGATTTCGGCTTGGTTCTTCACTGCTTTCAACAGGGGGATAGGGCTGGTAAGCGGGAGAATCTTGGGGCCGCTCACCCCTTCAAAAAGGTCATGATTGATCTGCTGGGAATCCAATGCGA
Organism: uncultured Prevotella sp.; assembly: GCA_902488665.1. Classification (GTDB taxonomy): domain Bacteria; phylum Bacteroidota; class Bacteroidia; order Bacteroidales; family Bacteroidaceae; genus Prevotella. Next base: position 9,183 of record CABTXD010000075.1, read on the forward strand.
TGTTATATTCGCCATAGCCAGCCAGTACATCCTTAATCTGGTCATAGCCACTCACCTCCACGCCCTC
>CABTXD010000076.1:0-8850 GCA_902488665.1 uncultured Prevotella sp.
TACGATGGCCAACTATTAGGTCAGCAAAACTTGGAGAAGAAGGACATTGTTTCATACTATAAAGGTACAAAAATATGATGAAATGAGCAAATTTTGAACAATGAGTTTTGCAGAGGTCTCTGATGAGGAAGCGTAGTTTGCTTCAGAACGAAAACAGGCTGACTTGATGTTCAAGACAGCCTGTTTTTGTTGTTTAGAGGATTGTACCTCTTGTTTATCTTACTTGTGAAGCCATGTTATTTCTCACTCCTTTCATTCCCACCAAGAATGCTTTGGCCGATCCAAACTTAAGAAACATGTCCAAACGTACAGGCACATGATTGGTGTCATCGCTTACGTAGAAGTCAACAACTCGTTTGAATTTGCCATCATCCTGTTCCATGTACGACAGATGCAGACATCTATATTTTCTCCCATTGTCGGCCTTAACGGTGGTTTTCCCTCTGTATTTCAGTAGAGCGGGCCTTGACTTATTCCCGTCTATCATCGTGAAGCGATAGGCATGTCCTTTCTTCCATTTGGATGGATCGAACGACCTGGCGCGCAAAAAGATGTTCAACATATCGTAAACACAGTCTTTCATGTCAGACTGTTTCCACTCGTGAACGCCTTTGCTGGATATCTGATGTTGCTTGACATGAACGCGTCCGTTGGGATAGGAATAGAATACTTCGTCGATATAGTATCTACCTCCCTCATTGGCAGCCTTGCGATAATATTGCGGAGCGAGTTTTAATGAGGTGTATGCCTGTAGGGTATCGCGCAGAATAAACAGGTTGTCGGCCTTGCTGTTGCCGCGTGTGATGAGCGAACCACGGTAAGCTGGCTGGTTGTTGTACCTCGTCTGTACCACCGACATGGTGGCTGAACCTACCTTGACCCATACAAATTTCCAATTGAAATATAGGTTGTATGACAAGTACTCGCCCGATTTGAAGGCGGTATTGGTCATGTTACATTGTGCATTGGATGCGGTAAACACCCCTAAAAGAAGCGAAAGAATTGCTATGCTTCTAAATAATTTCATTTTCATATTTTCTTTTTTATCTCCCAGAAACGCCTGCATGTAGAAGGTTCGCCAGCACTGTTTGATTGGCAGCACAGGTTTATTTCATCATTCCGGGAATGTATTCTTTACCCAGGTCGAGTGCGCGTTTCGCATTTCTGCTTTGTATTTTGCGCTGTTGCTCGCCTTTCTGTTTAGTTATTTCTGTTGGTTTCTGTCTGTAAATGGGCGTACTCGTCAGATTCCATGTCTCGTTAAAGTCCCACTTGGCCCTGCATGTTATCTTCTTAGGATAATAATACACCTCTTCGGGCTGCACACCCTTGTCGTAATCGCCCGTGTCCCATTTGCCGTTGTTGTTGGTATCAATGAACAAACGGACATAGTATTCGCGCGGTTCAACGTAGAAGAATTGAGCCATACCATTGGAGGTGCGAACTTGTTTAACGGGCTTGTCCGAATTGTCCAGCAACTGAACCACCAGCGGTTTGCCATCAGCTCCCGTAATGGTAAGCAAGATGGTGCTGAACTCATCGTTTGATTTCACCTTGAAACCTTGTTTGATTTTGTTCGATGCCTTGCCATAGATGTCTACAAACGCAGCACTGTCCAGTTCAAGACTGTATTCGATGTTGGGACGCCATTCGCCCCTCAACACATAGTTTCTCGTGTTTTTGATGTAGGCATCATTGAACGGTACGATGGATGTGTCGCGTTGTTGTTCTATTTCGAAGGGCGAAACATACCACAGTGTGTCTTGCTTTGAGTACAGATGTACTTTGGATGTGTCGAGCACGGCCAATGGTGTGGTAAAGCTGAACCCGACATTCTGATCGGGTGCGAGAGCCGAACTGACACTCAACTTCACCTCAAGAGCCTCTTTTGGCATGATAGAATCGTAAGGCTCACCCCGCTTCTTCGCCCGTTCTTGTTTCTTGTTCCACTCTTCCAAGCGTTTCTGCGCTTGCTTAAGCCGTTTGGCATAAGGCTGTTTGGCCAGCATCATGAGGGTGTCTGTTTGTAGGTGTAGCTGACCAGTAGAATCGCTGGCTTGGTATTTTAACTCAATTTCAAGCGAGTCTTGATTGATGAGTGTGGTGTCACGCAGCCAATAAGTGAGGGTATCCCCGCGCGGATTCGACTCCATGATGAACGCGTCTTTGGCGTCAAAGTTGAGGCCTTTGATCTGCGGAACCTCTTTGCTGCCATAGCTGAAAAACAGCGAAAAGTTGTTAGGATCTTTTCGTTCGGTCTTGATGAGGTATCGGTCAGATTGTATTTCTGTAAAGGCTCTGAGCGTGATGTCATCGGGCAGGAAGTGCGTGTACTTCACCTGATTGATGGCTTTGATGTGCAACGAGTCGGCCCAAAGGGTGTCTTGCCGCACGTCTGGTTTAGAGGTTGTCGTGACAAGTTCGCGCGAGAAGGCCACCTTCTCACTCTTCTGGTTGAAGACATAGTCACCGTCGGCATCTTGCAAGGCAAACACTCGGTAGCTTCCGTTGGCGATACCGCGGATGGTGAAGCGTCCTCTGCTGTCGGTTCGTGATACGCGCAGCATGGGTTGCTTGCGGAAGATGCTGTCACTCTGGTCGGCATACAGCCCCACGAGGATGCCCTTGATGGGTTCAAGGTTCTCGGCTTCAAGCACATATCCGCTTACCTCCATGGTGTCTATCTTATCGCCTGTGGAGAAACTGTAGGTGTAATTGCCCAGTGGGTTGCCCTCATTGTTGTCAGAGATGGCATCACTGAAGTCGATGGTATAGGTGGCATTGGGTTTCAAGCTGTCTTTCAGTTCCACAAGAATTCTCTTTCCTTGCGATTTTATCTCAGGCGCTTCCAGTTGTGGAGGCGATACTACCACCTTCTCGGTGGCATTCTCCAACTTGATGAACTCGTTGAAATTGATGTAAATTTTCTTGCTCGTTACCTGTGTGGCACCTTCTTTTGGCGAGGTGCTGATAACCTTAGGCGGTGTTTCATCATACCATCCGCCATCGGGTTGACCCATTCGAGCGCACGAAACCAATAACAGAACCAGCATCAACAGGGCCGTCAACTGCATACCGCGGACGTTGTTCATGGCGTGACGAGCCATGAGCGTGTACCTTTTGAAGCGTTTATGTTTACGGATGTTCATATTATTGTGTTTGTTAGCGGGTTATGCCTGTTGGGTTTCCGCAGGCTCCTGGTTCAGCTCGAGCATCTCTTCAATGACCTTGCGACTGTTGGATAGTCGTGGAATCTTATGTTGCCCGCCCAGTTTACCCTTCATCTTCAGCCAGTCGTTGAATAGGTTGGGGCGAGCCACAACAATCTCCAAATGCTGTAACGTGATGTCATGAAAGCGTTTAGCCTCATAGTCACTGTTCAGTTCTTGCAGTCGTTTGTCCAGAATGTTGGCAAAGTTTTTTAGGTCATTTGGTGCTTTGGCAAACTCAATGACCCATTGATGACGGCATTTGGCCTTACTGTCCATGTACACAGGTGCGGCCGTGTACTCCTTGATTTCGGCTCCCGTCTGCTCGCAAGCGTAGGCCAATCCTTTCTCGGCATTGTCCATGATAAGCTCTTCACCAAAGGCGTTGATGAAGTATTTGGTGCGGCCTGTGATGATGAACTTATAGGGTTGGCGCGATGTAAACTTCACCGTGTCGCCTATCATGTATCGCCATAGTCCGCATGAGGTGGAAATGAGAACCGCATAATTCTTGTCCAACTCCACGTCGGCCAGTGGCAATACGGTAGGATGCTCTGTTCCATACTCGTCCATGGGAATGAACTCGTAGAAAACGTCATAGTCGGTCATGAGCAACATCGACGCGTCTCCGGGGTCGCTCTGTATGCCAAAGAATCCCTCACTGGCGTTATAGGTCTCCATGTAGTGCATGTTTGGCGACGTGATGAGCTGCTCATATTGTGGGCGATAGGGTGTGAAAGCGATGCCACCATGGAAGAATACTTCCAGATTGGGCCACACTTCTTCGAGGTGTTTCTTGCCACTCAGCTCCATGACGCGCACCAACACCGACAGCATCCATGACGGAACGCCTGAGAGGTTGGTGACGTTTTGGTTCAATGTTTCGCGGGCTATGCGGTCACGCTTCACCTCAAAATCCTGCAACAGTGCGGTTGATTTCTTGGGAACGCGCACCAAGTTGACCAATGGGTTGATGTTTTCGATGAGAATGGCGCTCAAATCACCCACCAAAGAGTTGTGCAGATTATAGTTAGGCGAATGGCTTCCGCCCAATATCAGTCCCTTTCCGTCGAACATCCTGCTGTCGGGATTGTTGCGAAGGTAAAGCGCCACGGTATCCTTTCCGCCTTGGTAGTGAATGCGGTTGAGCCCCTCGTTGGAAACAGGAATAAACTTACTCTTGTCATTGGTTGTTCCCGATGACTTGGCATACCATTTCACTTGCCCCGGCCAAAGCACGTTCTCTTCGCCGTGGCGCATGCGGTCGATGTCACCTTTCAGTTCTTCGTAGGTGTTAACAGGTACGTTTTTGGCAAAATCATCGTAGGTTTTGGTGCTGCCAAAGAGATGATTTCGGCCATATTCCGTGTCCTTCGCCCGTTCAAGAAGATGCTGCAGCACCTGTTGTTGCGTTAAGTCAGCGTGTTTGGCGTGTCGCTCAATCTCCTTTTGTCGTGCTGAAAAGAAGTGAGCCGCGATACGTGTTAACCCCATTTTTTATTCCTGTTGTTTATCTATTTTATGTGAAAGATAGTGCGAGCCGAAAGCAAAGGAAGTTTACTTACTTTGCTAAGGCGATGCCTATCTTATGCAAAGATAGTGCGAGCCGAAAGCAATCAAGCTTGTTTGTAATTGCTAAGACGAAGCCTATCTTATGCAAAAACAGTGCAAGCCGAACATAGAGAAAGTTTACTTGCTATATGAAGGCGCAGCCTGTTTTATGCAAAATTAGCCTAAACTTTTGTAACACAGGCATAATTCACTAATTTTAATAAACAAGGTTGCGGATATGTTACCTCCCAGAAAATCTCCACATACCATCATAGAAAGCGTATCTAGCAACGAGCAATGCGATGAATCCAGTGGGCATGGCAGCAGACGAGAGGACTTATCATCAAGATAACACAACAAACAAGCTAACTACTCCCCTCCCTTTCGGGGAGGGGATGGGGGAGGGGCCTTATTTATTATTTATCGAAAAGTAACAGGTAGGCAAGGTCTGTTTGTTTCTTTTTCGTTACCTTTGCAACTCAACAGAAAAGATAACTCAATGAAAATCAAAGCAATTATCCTGGATTTTGACGGCACGTTGGCCGATACACAAACCCTCATCACCAATACCATGCTCGAGGTAATCAGCCGGTTGGGACTTGAGCAGCGCAGTCGTGAGCAGTGCAGTCAAATGATTGGCTTGCCCTTGAAGCAGACGTTTACAGACTTGATACCTATGACTGACGAGATGGGCGACCGCTGTGTGGAAGCCTACGACCAGGTGTTTCATGAAAACAACGTCCCTGGAGCGGTTCCATTGTTCCCCCATGTATTGGAAACCATGCGTGAGTTACATCGTTTGGGGTATGTGCTCACCATTGCCAGCAGTCGTTCCCGGCACTCGCTGATGGACTTTGTGGAGACTTTTGGTTTAGAGGAAATCATCACGCATGTGGTCAGTGCCAACGATGTGACGCATGCGAAGCCCCATCCTGAGGCGGTGAATCAAACGCTTGAGCATTTAGACATTCAGCCAGGTGAGGCACTTGTCATAGGCGACACGGTGTATGATATCGAGATGGGGCAGAACGCCGGCATTCATACCTGTGGCGTGACGTATGGCAATGGCACACGTTGCCAACTGGAAGAGATTCACACAGAATTCATTATAGACGATTTCAGTCAGCTTCTCCAGGTTGTCAAAACGCTTGAAGCGTAATACCCAATCCAAGCTGGTAGCACCAAGCAGCGAAGGGTGGGGTGGACTTTTTCATTGTTCTGTCATCCAGACAGCTGCCAAAGAGTTACACCCTAAGTTTTTTAGATTTGTACATATTTTTGGTGTTTTCAAAATGTTCATTATAGAAAAATTCAGTTCTTTTTGAATGCTTTTTAGCACCTTGTTTCGCAATTGAAAGTCAGTTTTGCTTCAATAGCATGCAGTTTGCCATTCTATAGCATGTGGTTTGCCCTTCAAAGTCAATGCTTTGACACCCCAATCCCAATGCTTTTGCAGCCTTAAAGCATTGCTTTTGCAAGTGCACTGATGCCCCAATAAAACGTAAGTTGTTGAAAAATAAAGATATATAAAAATCGCCTATTTTCGACCAATCGCTCATTTGGTTGCAAATATGCGAGTATTTAGCACAGTTGTCAAAATCTTTCGTATGCCAAACGCTATGTTTTCAACCGTTGAGTTTTCTATTTTCACCAGCTGTTTGATGAGGTTTTCCTTTTGCAGCATCATTTTTTTTGTCGCTGAAAATATTGCTGGCGGGCTGTTTGTTCCTAGTAACGGCCTATCCTCATCGCCTCAACTCCCTTTTCTGTTGATGGATGATAATGCGCTGTCGTAATCGTTCTATTGTTGGGTGTACATTTAAACAAATGGTTACTTTTTTATTCATAAATCTTTAGATATGACAAATAATATGTATCTTTGCAGCCATTATAGTATGAAATTTTTATAAATCATTACAAATATATATTTATTTATTGATAAACATTTACCAAGTTTTAGTTGATTATGATTACAGTCAAGCAGCTTTTAAGTTTTTTGTTATTATCTATGTTTTCTGTTGTTGCCATGGCTCAAGAGGAGGAAGAAACCTTCGTTGACAATGGCATCAAGTATACTGTTACTTCCCCTACAACTGTAGCTGTGAGGGGTAGGGGTGAAAATAAGGCGGAAAAACTCGTTATTCCTGAAAAAGTACGAAATTATACCGTGTCAGCGATTGCAGATTGGGCGTTTCTCTATGACAGTGACCTGCAAGGAATTAGTATCCCTAAGATGGTTATGTCTATTGAGGAAAGAGCTTTCTACGGATGTCGTAACCTTTCAGAAATTCAATTACCAGAGAACTTGACTGAATTGGGCGAAGCGGTTTTCACTAACTGTCAACTACTAAAAAAGGTTCATATTCCAGCTGGTGTGACCGTATTAAAAGACAATCTTTTCATGGATTGTTCTGGGTTGACCGAAGTGACAGTTGGCCCAAATGTCACAAAAATGGGATCAACTGTGTTCAGTGGTTGTAAATCTCTGAAGGCATTTGAGATACCTAAGAGTGTTACCGAAATGGGATATGGTGTATTCAGATTGTGTGAACAGCTAACAAAAATATCTTTACCCGAAGGAATCACCTCTCTGGGTGAAGGCTTCTTCGAAGGTTGTCAAGGGATCACAGAAATGGTAATACCAGAAAGTGTAACGACAATTGATAATAACGTTTTCAAAAATTGTTTTGCGTTGTCAAAGGTGACGCTTCCCAAATCTCTCACGTCAATTGGTGAGCAGGCTTTTTTGGGATGCGAGAATTTGGAAGATTTTAAAATCCCAGCTTCCGTAACCAGCATCGGTTCCTTGGCTTTTTGTACCTGTCCTAAGCTAACGACCATGGAGATTCCCGAGGGCGTAACGGTTATCTCGGATAATCTTTTCGCTGGATGTAGAGGACTTAAAAGTGTCAAACTGCCCAGTACTATCACGTCTATTCAAGTTGCAGCTTTTGAAAATTGTTCTGCATTGACTGACATTGTAATCCCAGAAGGAGTTACTTATATAGGTCATTACGCACTAAACGCTTGCAGCAGCATCAAAAAGTTTAGACTACCTTCCACCTTACAAGAAATAGGCTACCAGGTGTTTGGCGAAAATGAAAACATAGAAGAAATCCATGTAGCAGCCACTCAACCGCCTGTTTGCACAATTGGACCGAACGGAGAAAAAGAGGTTGCTGATCAAGTACTTTCCAACGCCATTCTTTATGTTCCAAAGGGGGGTAAAAAGAATTATGCCATTAGTGAAGGATGGATGGATTTCAAGAATATTAAAGAAGAGATGCTCACTGGTATTGATGGTTTGGAGGGCGCAAAGATGGTATGTACAGTTAGCGGAAAAAATATCCTGATTAGTCATTATACGGGACCACTGGACATATACTCTTTAGGTGGCGAATTACTTAAGTCGATGACTGTAAAAGGCAATGCAACCATCACACTGAACTATAGTGGTGCAATTTTATTAAAAACAAAGAAGCAAGTCTTTAAAATAAGCTTGTAAGCTTCGAAACAGATGCCATCTATAGTGCTTTGAAGGATAGGTGTTGGTTTGTTTTCGCATTCCATTTGACATGATAAATTGGCTCAACCAGATATGAGACCGGTGGTGATAAGTCATGTCAATGCATTGCGATAGATTATGTCAGTTTGATGCGACAGGTTATGTCAGAGAGTTGCGATATGTTATGACAGTGTGGAGAAAATCGTTTTCTCTGAACTCTCTATCTGAGCAACTTTTTTGTAAAATGTTTGGCGCATTAGAAAAAACACCGTATCTTTGCATCCGCAATTAAGCCCAGATGGCGGAATAGGTAGACGCGCTGGTCTCAAACACCAGTGGGGCAACCCATCCCGGTTCGAGCCCGGGTCTGGGTACGCATAACGGTTGATAACTCATTGAGTATCAACCGTTATTATTTTTATGGGTAGCCAAAGGGTAGAAAAAAGGGTCAGTCGTAAAACCCAGTTGCAACCCCTCCCTCTCATGCACATAATTTCATAGGGATTGGTTATCTTTGCATAATGAAGACCGAGCAATGGTTGCGTTGAAGGATTGTGCATTGGCATTTGTGGCTCTGTTGACAAA
>CABTXD010000077.1:0-8749 GCA_902488665.1 uncultured Prevotella sp.
TTATCTTCATGAACAATCAGTTTGTGCGCTATGGAGGTGATATGGCAGTAGGAGCTTATGGCATCGCCAATAGTATAGCCGTAGTTTTCATCATGTTCGTCATGGGCATCAATCAAGGAATGCAGCCAATTGCAGGTTACAATTACGGTGCGATGCAGTTGGATCGGGTGATGAGGGTTTTACAGTTATCCATTATAGCTGCCACGGTTATCATGACAGTTGGTTGGGCTATCGCCATGTTTCTGCCCTATTACTGCGTGCGTTTCTTTACAAGCGACCCGACACTCATTGAAATGTCTATCAAAGGTGTGCGCATTGACCTGCTGATGTTCCCTGTTGTCGGGGCACAGATGGTGATTACCAACTTTTTTCAGTGTATCGGAAAAGTAAAAATCAGCATTTTCTTGTCATTATCCCGGCAGTTACTTTTCTTATTACCTCTGCTGGCTATCTTACCTCCCATCTTCGGAATAGACGGCGTATGGGCCTCACTACCTGCCTCAGACATTGTTGCTGTTATCGTGGCTGTGACGATGATGACGATTTATATGAAGAAATTCAAAATACAACTTAAAGAATCTACCAATGGAACAGAAGAAGAAGATAATCATTAACATTGGCCGCCAAGTGGGCAGCGGTGGACGCATTATCGCCAAACTGCTTGCTGATGAGTTTGGATGTCAGTTTTATGACAAAGAGATACTCAATTTAGCTGCTAAGGAAAGTGGGTTCAGTGAGAAGTTTTTTGAGCAGAATGATGAGCACAAAGGTTTTTTCCAAACCCTCTTTCACACGCATGCACCCTTATTAAGTGATAATAACTTCTACGACAATAAGTTCTCACAAGAGAGTCTTTTTCAGTTCCAAAGCGAAGCCATCATGAAGGCTGCCGATGAAGGTAGTTGTGTGTTTGTGGGACGAGCCGCCGACTATGTGCTGCGAACTTATCCAAACGTGGTAAATATCTTCATCACTGCCGACATGAAAGACCGCATCCGACTGGTTTGTGAACGGCAGAAATGTGACGAAGAGTCTGCCAGAAAACTGATTATCAACAAAGAGAGCGACAGGTCTTCGTATTACAATTATTACACTGGAAAGAAGTGGGGACATAGCAGTAGCTACGACCTTTGTGTGAACTCGAGCATCATGGGACTGGAGAAAACAGCAGATATCATAGGCTGTTTCATTCGTCGACGGTTTGAACTCGACAACACAGAAAAAGGAAGGAAGCCATGAAAAAAATTGGAATCATCAGCGATACGCATGCCTATTGGGACGACAAGTACGAGAAATACTTTGCCGAGTGTGATGAAATATGGCACGCTGGCGACATTGGCTCATTGGAAGTGGCACAAAAATTGGCTGCCATCAAGCCGTTAAGGGCTGTTTGTGGTAACTGTGACGGTGGTGACTTGCGACGAATGTACCGTGACAAACTGCGTTTCAAGTGCGAAGATGTGGATGTGCTGCTGACGCACATCGGCGGCTATCCTGGCAATTACGCCCCACAAATACGCAGTTTGCTGTTTGCTTCGCCACCTCAATTATTCGTTTGTGGACATTCGCATATCCTGAAAGTCCAATACGACAAAACACTCAACTTGCTGCACATCAATCCCGGTGCGGCAGGCTTACAAGGCTGGCACCATGAAAGAACGCTGATAAGATTGACCATAGAAGGCAATAAATTCACCGATTGTGAAGTTATTACATTAAGTGATAAGAACCATCATCCATAACACACAGATGAAAAAAGCACATACTTATTTATTCCAATTTATTGTACTGGCAGGCGTGTATTTTGGTATACGACTCCTGTTCGATAGGGGTAGTGAATATCATTGGCAAAATTTGATGATTGGGAGTGCCTTGTTTGGAATGACCATGACGTTGCTCAACATCTATTCTGACTACAAAGAACAGAAAAAACGAAAGGAAAAGAATCAGGAATATTGGGAAACTTACGATAAAGTGGTTAAAGACAAAGATCATAAAAAACAACAAGAAATATGAAAACATACTTAGTTACAGGAGCCGCAGGCTTCATAGGAGCCAACTTCATCAAGTATTTGCTTGACAAAAAGTACAAGAACGAAGACATCAAGGTGATTATACTGGATGCGCTGACCTACGCAGGCAATCTGGGTACTATCAAGAATGATATTGACAACAAACGTTGTTTCTTCGTGAAAGGCGACATCAGAGACAGGGATTTGGCAGACAAGTTGTTTGCTGAACACGATATAGACTTTGTCGTAAACTTTGCCGCTGAGAGCCATGTGGACCGCAGCATAGAGGACCCACAATTGTTTCTTTCGGTGAATATACTTGGCACTCAAAACCTCATGGACGCTGCCCGAAGGGCTTGGGTCACGGGCAAAGACGAACAAGGTTATCCTACTTGGAAAGCTGGCAAACGTTATCATCAGGTTTCTACCGACGAGGTATATGGCTCATTGGGCGCAGAAGGATACTTTACAGAACAAACCCCGCTGTGTCCGCACAGCCCTTATAGTGCGTCAAAGACCAGTGCCGACATGATTGTCATGGCTTATCGCGACACCTATCGCATGCCCGTGAGCATCACACGATGCTCTAATAACTACGGTCCTTATCACTTTCCAGAGAAGTTGATACCGCTCATTATCAAGAATATCCTTGAGGGTAAACAACTTCCTGTATATGGAAAAGGCGACAATGTGCGCGACTGGCTCTATGTAGAAGACCACTGTAAAGCCATTGACATGGTGGTGCGAGAGGGTAAAGAAGGCGAAGTGTACAATGTAGGTGGACATAACGAGATGAAGAATATCGACATTGTGAAGCTCACTATTAAGACCATTCACGACATGATGCAGCAGGATAAAGACCTGAGAAAGGTGCTGAAGAAGCAAGAAGTGGATGAACAAGGCAACATTAAGATTGATTGGATCAACGACAACTTGATTACCTTTGTCGCAGATAGATTGGGACACGACCAGCGTTACGCTATTGATCCTACAAAGATAAAGAACGATTTGGGGTGGTATCCTGAAACTATGTTTGCCGATGGAATCGTGAAAACCATCAAATGGAACCTACAACATCAGGATTGGATCAACGAGGTAACCTCTGGAGACTACCAAAAATACTACGAACAAATGTACGGTAACCGATAAGAAACACGAGCAGTTGGAAGCGAAAATCATTGACTTAGATAAGATCGTTGACCCCAGAGGAAACCTAACCGTTGCCGAAGGTTGCAAGGATGTACCCTTTGATGTAAAGCGGGTGTATTGGGTGTACGACGTGCCAGCAGGCGAAAACAGGGGCGGACACGCCCACAAACAATGCCAAGAGTTCATCATCGCTCTCAGTGGTAGCTTCCATGTAACGCTCGACAACGGTAAAGAAAAGACTTCTATACTGCTGAACCACCCTTATCAAGGCCTGTTTGTCGATACTGATACATGGCGGACGTTAGATGACTTCTCCTCGGGAGCAGTATGTTTGGTATTGGCATCTGAGACCTTTGACGAAACTGATTATATAAGAGAATATGATGCTTTCTTGGAATACATCAAGCAAAGGTAAGCATGTTTGACATTCGTAGATACACCAAAGCCGATGAAGAACAATGGAACGACTATGCGGAAAAGGCAAAAAATGCCACGTTCTTGTTCGACAGAAGCTACATGAACTACCACGAAGACAGGTTCAATGACTATTCGTTGATGTTCTACAAAGACGAAAAGTTGTATGCCATGCTGCCCGCCCATCGTGTTGACGACACCCTGTATTCGCATTTTGGACTGACATACGGTGGTCTCATCATGGATCAACAAGTGAGGATCGCCGACATCCTCGTGTTGTTTGAAGAGCTTAACCAACACCTTCGCAATCATGGATTCAAGCAAGTGGTGTACCGTCCCACACCTTCTATCTATCACCTAATACCTGCCGAAGAGGATTTGTACGCACTCTTCAAAGTCTGCAACGCTCAATTAGTGGCACGAAGCATTTCTTCTGCCATTGATTTGACGCATCCGTTGAAATGGAGTGAGAACCGCAGACGAGGGGTCAAGCAATGCATGAAAAATGGCATCGAAATCAAACTTAGCAACGATTTTGCCGCTTTTTGGCAAGTATTGGATGACAATTTAATGAATAAATACGGTGCGAAACCCGTTCATAGCTTGCAGGAAATAGAACTGTTGCACCAACGTTTCCCCCATCACATCCAATTGTATGTGGCATGCAATGATAACATGGTGTTAGGAGGTACCGTTCTTTACCTCACGCCCAACGTGGTGCATACGCAATACATCTCGGCATCACCCGAAGGAAAGCAACTGCGTGTAATCGACGGCTTGTTCCATTTCTTACTCCATCAATCGTGGGACGAACAACAATATTTTGACTTTGGCACGTCTACTCTGCAAGATGGGCACCTGCTCAACGCCTCACTCATTCATCAAAAAGAGGGATTTGGCGGTCGTGCTATATGTTATGACACTTATCAATGGGATGTATGATACCCTATTTATCTTTACAACGAGTAACCAATGAACACCTGACAGAGATACAACAAGCTGTCAATAAAGTAATTGAGAGTGGTTGGTATCTGCAAGGTCAGGCGGTACAAACGTTTGAAAAACAATATGCCGAATACATTGGCACGCAACATTGCGTGAGTTGTGCCAACGGACTGGATGCGCTCACCCTCATACTCAGAGCTTACATGGAGCTGGGCGAGATGCATGAAGGCGATGAAATCATCGTTCCATCCAACACCTACATCGCCACCATCCTATCGATTACGACCAACCATCTGGTACCCATACTGGTTGAACCGCGCATAGACACCCTTGAAATTGACGACAACTTGATAGAGCAGGCCATCACCGAACGCACCAAAAGCATCATGCTGGTGCACCTCTATGGACGTTGTGCATACACAGAAAAGATAGGTAAGCTCTGCCAAAAACATCATCTGAAGCTGCTGGAAGATAACGCACAGGCACACGGTTGCCTGTACAGTGAGGGGCATCGCACCGGTTCGTTGGGAGATGCTGCGGCTCACAGCTTTTACCCAAGCAAGAACTTAGGCGCATTGGGCGATGCCGGAGCCGTGACAACCTCTGATGCTAAACTGGCAAACGTCATCAGAGCGCTGGGCAATTACGGCTCAGCACGAAAATATGTCTTTGACTATAAAGGGAGAAACAGCAGAATGGACGAGCTGCAAGCTGCCGTGTTGAGCGTAAAACTCAAGTATTTGGATGAGGAAAACGCAAGAAGACAAGAGATAGCCCACTACTATCTCACGCACATTCGCAACGAAGAAATCACGCTTCCTTCACACGATTCAACCGGAAACGTGTGGCATGTGTTCCCCGTGCTGACACAACATCCGGACGAACTGCAAGGACACTTAAACAGCTTGGGCATACAAACCAATATCCACTACCCCGTACCTCCCCACAAACAGCAGGCATACAAAGAGTGGAACGACCGCTCCTACCCCATTGCCGAAAAGATTCATCATCACGAAGTGAGCATTCCGTTGAACCAAACGCTCACGAATGATGAGGTAAAAACCATTGTCAACGCACTGAACACATATCATCTGAGGAAATAATGGGATAGGCCCAAGACCGCCAATTGGCACGGGTGAAGACTAATCATCGAATCAATCATACCACCAAACTTGACCACCTACAAAAAATAAAGAACGTGCATTCCCGCTAATTTTTATGCTAAAATAACAAAACACTTTGTCATATCATAAAATAATTGTATTTTTACAGCACAATTGTAAAACGATATGAAAAAAGGTTTTTTGGCACTTTTCCTTGTAGCCTTTGCTGCTGTCACCTGCTGGGGACAAAGCACTTTCAAGCCCAAATTCGAACGCCAACCATGGGATACATATGTGGGAGTGAAAGGTGGCGCCATCTATTCTAATCTGACAGCTTTGCGTGGTGAAGCCAAAATCACCGGGATGGGAGGAATATATACCGAAGCCTTCCTTACCAAATCGTTTGCCATCCAAACCGAGTTGACCTTTTCTCATCATGGAAGCCACAATGCCATCTCCTTGGCCTCACCAGAGGCAGGGGCCACATTCGACTATCGATTGAACTATATCAATACCGACTTTTTATTCAAGCAATACATCGCAGACAGACTGGGACTATACACCGGTATTCATGCAGCATACGCTGTCACGATGGAGTGCAACGGAAAAAGCATCAAAAAAGAATTGTATAAGGGTGATTTTACCATCCCCGTGGGTGCCTGCTTCGTATGGCACAACGTGAGTCTGGATGCCCGTTACCAATATCCTTTCAGAAAACTTGCCAAGACTGACAAAGCAAAAGCCATCATGGGAAACAGCAGAAACTCCTCCATCATCCTCACGCTTGGGTACAGGTTCAGGGTTTTCTAACGGCAATTGTCAACCGTTCACTGCTTGCCTGCACGCACACACCTATTCTTCTAAGCGCAAACGAGGCAAGGAAAGATGATACCTAACGGCCAAAAATCGGATGACACACACCACCAAGAAGGAAGAAACCACCGTGATGCTCACATCAACGCCTAAACTGATGAGAACCCAATAGAGCAAGCCGCCTAAGATACTGGCCATGGCATAAATTTCTTTTTGGAAGATGATGGGTACGTTATTCAGCAACACATCGCGTATCACGCCTCCTGCCGAACCCGTCATGCATCCCATGATGATGGCTACCCAAAAGGGGAAATCATAGGCCAAAGACTTCTGGATGCCGGCAATGGTAAACAAGGCTAAGCCCAATGTGTCGAAAACGAACCAGGTATTGTCCAACCGCTTCAAGAACTTTGAAAAAACAATAACGAACAGTTGAGCCAATACTGTACAAATGATGTAAATGCTCGACGTCATCCAAAACGGCGTTACCCCAATCATGACATCACGAATGGTTCCGCCACCAATGGCAACGGCGATACCACAAACAAAACCACCGAACCAATCAAAATTCTTGGCTGCAGCGTGCCGAATGCCAGATATCGCAAAAGCAAACGTCCCAACAAACTCTATTCCCTGTTGTAAAGAGTGGACTATTTCCGGATTTTGATAGAACATATTCTTTTAAAACGCACTTAGATGCGATTTTCATTATACTCAACAAAAAGGATTACAGCAATCTCCTGCGTCCCCATCAACAGCTCACTACGTTTTGTGCAGCTCCTTCCAGGAAGCACTTCACGTTGTTCAAGGCAATCTTCATCAGTCTGCCGCGCGCTTCAACGGTAGCCCATGCAATGTGAGGAGTTATGAAGGCATTGGGCTGTTTCAGCAATGGATTGTCGGCAGCGGGTGGTTCCGAACACATCACATCAGCGCCGTAGGCGGCCAACTGACCACTTTCCAAAGCTGCGGCAACATCAGCTTCGTTGACCAAAGGGCCTCTTCCGGTATTGATCAAGATAGCGCCATGCTTCATTTTGCGTAAGTTATCAGCCTTGATGAGTTCACGCGTGCGCTCTGACAAAGGACAATGTAGAGACAGGATGTCACTCACTGCGAACAACCCGTCAAGGGTAGTCTTTTGGATGCCCGATGGAAGATCCACCGAATTCTTACTGGTATAGGCATACACCTCCATGCCAAACTCACGAGCGATGCGTGCAACCTTCATCCCGATGTTGCCCAATCCGACAATTCCCATCGTCTTTCCGGCCAATTCCAACAAAGGCGTGTCCCAATAACAGAAATCACTACGCTTTGTCCACTGTCCCTCACGTGTTTGTTGGGCATAATGCTCTACGCGAGTCGTGATGGTAAAAATGCTGGCAAACACCATCTGAGCCACACTATATGTACTGTACGACGGAATGTTGCACACCGTCACCCCATGCTCTTGGGCGGCCTTCACATCGATGTGATTGAAGCCTGTTGCCAACACGCCAATATATTTCAGCTGTGGCAATTGCGCGATGATATCAGCCTTCATGGACACTTTGTTCACCAAAACAATCTGCGCATCCTTCGCACGTTCTACAACTTCTTCGGCCTTCGTACGTTCGTAAACGGTGAGACTGCCCAGCTCTTTGAATCCATCCCACGACAAATCACCGGGATTAACACAATGTCCGTCCAGAACAACGATGTTGACAGCTTGTTTCTTCCCATTTGTTTCCATAAACATTCTCCTTTTTATGATTCATTTTGCGACGTGGAAGTCTCGTCATAACGCGATCCCCAGCACTGACGCATCCATTGATATAATTTTTCTTCAGCCGCGCTATGCTGCGCATGCCACATACGCCTGTCCTTCACGGCATCAGGCAGATATTGTTGTTCGACAAAGTGCCCGGGATAATCATGACTGTACAAATAGCCGTCATGATAGCCCAATTGCTTCATCAACTGTGTGGGCGCATTGCGCAAGTGCAGGGGAACCGGTAAATTACCCGTTTCCTTGACCAACGCCAGTGCGGCATCGATTCCCAAATAACTGGAATTGCTTTTCGGACTGGTAGCCAGATACACAGCCGCTTCGGCCAGCGGTATTCGGCCTTCGGGCCATCCCAACTTCATGACAGCGTCAAAAGCTGCATTGGCCAGCAATAGGGCATTGGGATTGGCCAGTCCCACATCTTCGGCCGCACTGATAACCAGTCGGCGGGCAATGAATTGTGGATCCTCGCCACCTTCTATCATCCTCGCCATCCAATAGAGCGCCGCATCAGGGTCGCTCCCACGGATGCTCTTGATGAA
>CABTXD010000078.1:0-8293 GCA_902488665.1 uncultured Prevotella sp.
ACAGGTCATCGTGGTTGGCCACTTTAAACTGCACCTCGGTTCCTTGCGAGCGTCCAATCCAGTTGCGTTGCGTTTCCTTCAGCGACTCCGTCCAGTTTACTTTTTCCAGTCCGTCGAGCAAACGTTGCGCATACGCAGACACGCGCAAGCACCACTGTTTCATTTTCTTTTGCACCACGGGGTAGCCACCTCGCTCGCTCACGCCATCTACCACCTCATCGTTGGCCAGCACGGTGCCCAGTCCGGCACACCAGTTTACCATCGTTTCGCCCAGGTAAGCGATGCGATAGTTCA
This sequence comes from uncultured Prevotella sp., assembly GCA_902488665.1. Classification (GTDB taxonomy): domain Bacteria; phylum Bacteroidota; class Bacteroidia; order Bacteroidales; family Bacteroidaceae; genus Prevotella. The sequence goes on from CABTXD010000078.1 coordinate 295, forward strand.
TGAGCGTTTGCTGCTGTTGAAGCTCAGTCATAGCTTTCCACTCCTCGGCTGTGAACTGTAGTTCTTCGCTCTGGGCCACGTTCAAACCGTCAGTACCTTTGGTTTCAAAGTGCTGTACGAGCGTTGTGATAGGCTGTGCTTTCTGCAAATCGTTGTCATAATACGATTGAAACATTTTGATGAACGCCCATTGTGTCCACTTGTAATATGCTGGGTCGCAGGTTCTGATTTCACGATCCCAATCGAACGAAAATCCAATTTTGTCCAACTGTTCGCGATAGTGCTTGATGTTTGCCTCGGTAGTGATGGAGGGATGCTGCCCCGTTTGTATGGCATACTGCTCGGCTGGCAGTCCATAAGCGTCGTAGCCCATGGGGTTGAGAACGTTGAATCCATTCTGTCGCTTGTATCGCGCATAGATATCGCTGGCAATATAGCCCAAAGGATGGCCTACATGAAGGCCCGCTCCAGATGGGTAAGGGAACATGTTAAGCACATAAAATTTCTTCTTTTGGGCATCTTCCACAACGTGATAGGTTTTGTTTTTCACCCACTGTTGTTGCCACTTTTTCTCAATTTCTCTGAAATTGTATTCCATAAGATATCCTAAATTAACGTTCTATTGTGTTTCGAAGTGTATATAATAGGTGGCAAAAGTACGAAAAAAATAAGATATGGATTGCATAAATACTGAATTTTATTAATAATAACCTGTCTGACCGTTGGTGACACGACAAACACCAATGTTGTGGAAAGAGGATGAAACTGCACTGATTTATCGTGTTTTCACAGAGAATTAGATACTGACAAATGTCCTAATTATTTACCGAATAATGGCCTTAAAACAGCACTTCTTATTTGGTAATCTAGAAAAAATCAATAGGCAAGGAGGAAGCAAGAATGAGATTTTTGGGTGAGAAAAATAAGATTTCGGTGCAATAGCTATGAGTTATGGGATATATATCCATGACTTTGCGCCGCAATATCTATGACATCATGCCGCAAAAGCATGCCTATTGCGGGGTAAAAGCAATGCTATTGGTATGAAAAAGATAACAAAAACGCTACTTCATATATGGATGAAGATGCAATGTATTGAAGCTGAATGAGATACAAAAAACGCTCATTTTTGGCGTATTTGCAAACTTTGGTGATGTTGTTTGCAAATACGCCAAATATAAGGAAGTAAGTTGTCAAGAAAATTCATCATCATTTTTCTTTTTGATGACGCCTTTCATCGACGAGTACCATCTTGCGATAGGAGTGTGGTTACAGCTTTTCGCCGTAGCAAAGGTCACCAGCATCCCCGAATCCCGGTACGATGTATTGGTGCTCGTTCAGTCCAGGATCGATGGCAGCGCACCAGATGGTGGTTTTCTCCTCGGGGAAAGTCTTCTTGATGTGTTCGATACCTTCCGGACTGGCGATGACGCATGCTACGTGAATACGCTTGGGTGTGCCCTTGGTGAGGAAAGCCTTGTAGCCCAATTCCATAGAGGCACCGGTGGCCAACATGGGGTCGGCGATAATCAACGTCTTACCGTCGATGCTTGGTGTAGCCAAGTATTCTACATGAACGCCAATGTTGTGGTGTTCCTCGTCGGTGTATTCGCGGTAGGCAGAAACGAAGGCGTTGCCCGCATGGTCGAAGATATTGAGGAATCCGTTGTGAAAGGGAAGACCGGCGCGGAAGATGGTTGCCAAGACAATCTTGTCGGCAGGTACGTTGACTTGTGAAATACCCAATGGGGTAGTAACATCCTTGGTTTCGTAATCCAATTGCTTGGAAATCTCGTAAGCCTCCAGTTCACCAATTCTCTGGATGTTGTTACGAAACAGCAAGCGGTTCTTTTGGTAGTCTACATTTCTCGTCTCAGCCAAATATTGATTGATGATAGAGTTAGACTCACTTAGGTTGATAATTTTCATTGCGTAGCGTATGTTATGTTTTCACCGTGCAAAAATAGGCATTTTCCGTTTATTTTTGCAAAGTGAAAATTGCAAATGTCAGTGCCATGCGTTCTTTTTTCATTTCTTTAACCTAATGAGTACAGCCTATATACATTTTTTACAAGCTAAAATTTGTCAACCTATTTATTTTAGTTAATTTTGTAGTCGTCAAAGAAATGACGTAAAACAGAATAATTATTCACACTTAAATACATTTAAATATAATGGCAAAGTTTGATAAATCGGTACTGGAAAAGTACGGAATTACAGGTACAACAGAAGTTGTTTACAATCCTTCTTACGAAGTGTTGTTTGAAGAAGAGACCAAAGAAGGTCTGGAAGGCTTTGAGAAAGGCCAAGAAACCGAACTGGGTGCAGTTTGTGTTCAAACAGGTATTTACACCGGTCGTTCACCTAAGGACAAATTTATCGTTGACGATGCAAACTCTCACGACACTGTTTGGTGGACCTCAGATGAATATAAGAACGACAACCACAAGATGACAGAAGACGCTTGGAAGGTTGTTAATGAGTTGGCAAAGAAAGAACTTTCTAACAAGCGTTTGTTCGTAGTTGACGGTTTCTGCGGTGCCAACAAAGACACTCGTATGAAGATTCGCTTCATCGTTGAGGTGGCATGGCAGGCTCACTTTGTGACCAACATGTTCATTCGTCCTATCAACCAGGAAGAACTCGACCAAGAGCCCGACTTCATTGTTTACAATGCTTCTAAGGCTAAGGTAGAAAACTACAAGGAACTGGGCTTGAACTCTGAAACTTGCGTTGCTTTCAATGTAACGACCAAAGAGCAGGTTATCTTGAACACTTGGTACGGTGGTGAAATGAAGAAGGGCATGTTCTCTATGATGAACTACTACTTGCCATTGAAGGGTATTGCTTCGATGCACTGCTCTGCCAACACTGACATGAACGGTGAGAACACCGCTATCTTCTTTGGATTGTCTGGAACAGGTAAGACAACCTTGTCTACCGACCCCAAACGTTTGTTGATTGGTGACGACGAGCACGGATGGGACGATAAAGGCATCTTCAACTTCGAAGGTGGTTGCTATGCCAAGGTAATCAACCTTGACAAAGAATCAGAGCCTGATATCTACAACGCCATCAAGCGCGACGCTCTGTTGGAGAACGTAATCGTAAACGAGAATGGTAAGATTGACTTTACAGACAAGAGCCGCACCGAGAATACGCGTGTATCTTATCCTATCTACCACATTAAGAACATCGTGAAGCCTATCTCTGCTGGTCCTGCTGCTAAGCAAGTGATCTTCTTGAGTGCTGACGCTTTCGGTGTATTGCCTCCAGTATCTATCTTGAACGAGGAGCAAACTAAGTACTACTTCCTCTCTGGCTTCACCGCTAAATTGGCAGGTACAGAGCGTGGTATTACAGAGCCTACTCCTACATTCTCAGCTTGTTTCGGTCAGGCATTCCTTGAATTGCACCCAACAAAATATGCTGAAGAGTTGGTGAAGAAGATGAAGAAGAATGGCGCTAAGGCTTACTTGGTGAACACAGGTTGGAACGGTACGGGCAAACGTATCTCTATCCGTGACACGCGTGGTATCATCGATGCTATCTTGAATCACTCTATTGACGAGGCTCCTACCAAGACTATTCCTTACTTCAACTTCGTAGTTCCTACCAAGTTGGAAGGTGTTGCTACAGAAATTCTCGATCCTCGTGATACTTACAGTGACGCATCACAGTGGGATGAGAAGGCTAAAGACTTGGCTGCTCGCTTCCAGAAGAACTTCGTGAAGTACACAACTAACGAAGCTGGTAAGGCTCTTGTAGCTGCTGGTCCTCAGCTCTAAATCTGATTAAGACACGATTCATATAGACTGGGGCTTATTCATTTTAAAATGATGAATAAGCCCCTTTTTACCTTTGTGTACATAACCTTTTAAAAAAAATCATAATTATAACCATTTAAAACCAAAATTCAATCATGATTAGACTAAACGCATTCTTGAAAGTAAATGAGAAGGATCGTCAACGAGTACTATCACTTGCAAACCAACTCGTAGACAAGTCGCGTCAAGACGAGGGTTGTATCAGTTACGACTTCTTTGAAAGCACAACCATTCCTGGCGTATTTATGTTTTGTGAAACATGGAAAGACCAAGAATCTCTGGACAAACATGCCAATGCTCCACATTTCTTGCATCTGGTACCTGAGATAGAGACTTTTGGCAAGATGAAGTTGGAAAAATTCATGTTCTAAAGCTTATTCATAGAACCACACCATCTATTATTAATAGGTAAGAAGCTTATTATTCATCGATATGAAGCGACACAAGTCCTAAGAATCGTGGGAGTTGTGTCGCTCTTTTTATCCCTTGTGATTTGGATGTTTTGTTGTTGAATGTATCAACAATTCAAACATCATTTTTAAATGAAACCATCGATAATTTTAGTAATTTTGTGTTTATATCAAAGAATAGCATACGGATATGGCAGAACGATTGAATTTGAATAACCAAATTGTGCTTTATCAGAGTGAAGATGGCATGACCCAACTTGATGTGAAGTTGGAAGGAGAAACCGTGTGGCTTAATCGTCAACAGATGGCAGAACTCTTCGGAAGAGATGTGAAAACCATTGGCAAGCACATCAACAATGCACTGAGGGAAGAGTTGAACGATGGAATTTCAACTGTCGCAAAATTTGCGACAGTTCAGAAAGAAGGCTCAAGACTTGTAAATCGAGAGGTAGAATACTACAATCTTGATATGATTATATCTGTTGGCTATCGTGTGAAGAGCAGGCGAGGCGTAGAGTTTAGACGATGGGCAAATGGCATTTTGAAACAATTTCTTATCAATGGTTATGCCGTGAATGAGCGTATCCGGCAACGGCAAATAGCCGAATTGCGTCAGTTGGTATTGGTGGTTGGCAGAACAATAGAACAGCAACCTGTTGCCACGACCGATGAGAGCCATGCACTCTTTGACGTGGTGGTGGATTATACCTATGCTTTAGACACATTGGATAACTATGACTACCAGCGGTTGTATATCAGCAAAACTACGCGGAATGAACTCTTTCATGCTACTTACGATAATGCCATGCAAGAAATAGAGATGCTTCGAGAAAAGTTTGGTGCATCAACACTATTCGGCAACGAGAAGGATGAATCCTTTAAAAGCAGTATCGGACAGATTTATCAAACCTTCGATGGTGAGGAACTCTATCCCAGTGTTGAGGAGAAGGCTGCCATGCTTCTCTATCTTGTTACCAAGAACCATTCGTTCAGCGATGGAAATAAGCGCATCGCTGCCACACTTTTTCTTTGGTTTATGAATAACAACGGCATTCTTTACCGTGAGGACGGATCCAAACGCATCGCTGACAACACCCTCGTGGCACTTACTTTGATGATTGCCGAAAGCCGAACGGAGGAGAAAGACATCATGGTGAAGGTGGTTGTTAACTTAATCAATAAGAGCAATTAAATAGGGTCATTTCATTTTACCAATGAAAACATCTTTCTTTACTTGAAGTGCTATAGGAGGAAAAGTTAACAATTGGTGTCACCGTGCACAGGTTTCATTTCTTTATTGTACCTTTGTAAGGCCTTTCATTGGGTTGATATTCGGCCAATAAAAGCAAAATATAAGTAAGATAGACAATGGAAAATTTCAGATTTCAAGCAGTTACTGAGGCTTCAAAAAAAGCCCCATTGGCTGTGAAGGCTCCTAAGGAACGGCCTTCAGAGTACTTTGGTAAATACGTCTTTAACCGTGCAAAAATGCAGAAATACCTGCCGGAAGACGTGTTCCAGCAACTCACTGATGTGATTGACAATGGTGCCCATTTCAATCGTTCCATTGCAGATGCCGTGGCAACCGGTATGAAACACTGGGCACAAGAAAACGGTGTGACCCATTATACGCACTGGTTTCAGCCTTTGACAGAAGGAACTGCCGAGAAACATGACGCCTTTGTGGAGTTTGACGGTAAGGGTGGTATGATAGAAGAGTTTAGTGGAAAGTTGTTAGTTCAACAAGAAGCCGACTCTTCTTCGTTTCCCAACGGAGGCATTCGCAACACCTTTGAGGCGCGAGGTTATTCGGCTTGGGATCCAACGTCACCGGTTTTCATCATTGATGATACGCTTTGTATTCCCACTATCTTTATATCGTATACGGGAGAAGCCCTCGATTACAAGGCTCCTCTACTGCGTTCGCTCCATGCAGTGGATGTGGCAGCAACGCAAGTGTGTCGCTATTTCGATCCAAACGTGAAGAAAGTGCGGGCCAATTTGGGCTGGGAGCAGGAATATTTCCTGGTAGACGAGGATTTATACCATGCGCGTCCCGACCTAATGTTGACGGGTCGTACGCTTATGGGACATGATTCAGCCAAGAATCAGCAAATGGATGACCATTATTTGGGTACCATTCCAGATCGTGTACAGGCGTTCATGAAAGACTTGGAGATACAGGCTCTCGAGCTTGGCATACCGTGTAAGACCCGTCACAACGAGGTGGCACCCAACCAATTTGAGTTGGCTCCCATCTTCGAGGAGTGCAATTTAGCCATCGATCACAATATGTTGCTCATGTCACTGATGAAACGTGTGGCACGCAGACATGGTTTTCGTGTGCTGCTACACGAGAAACCATTTGCCGGAGTGAACGGAAGTGGCAAGCACAACAACTGGAGCTTGTGCACCGATACGGGCGTGTTGCTGCATGCACCGGGCAAGACAGCCGAAGACAACTTGCGTTTTGTGGTGTTCTTGGTGGAAACGTTGATGAGTGTATACAAGCACAACGGACTGCTCAAGGCATCCATCATGAGTGCCACCAACGCACATCGATTGGGTGCAAACGAGGCTCCACCCGCCATCATTTCATCATTTTTGGGTACGCAACTCACCGAGTTGTTGAACCATATCGAGGTGGCTGATAAAGAAGACTTGTTCACCTTGCACGGTAAACAGGGGATGATGTTGGACATTCCAGAGATTCCTGAGCTGTTCATAGACAATACAGACCGCAACAGAACCAGTCCGTTTGCCTTCACAGGTAATCGCTTTGAGTTCCGCGCTGTGGGTTCAGAAGCCAACTGTGCCTGCTCCATGCTGGTGCTCAATGCAGCCATGGCGGAGGCTTTGACTAACTTCAAGAAGCGCGTGGATGCTCTGATTGAGCAAGGTGAAGACCAAACTTCGGCTATCATTGACGTTCTTCGTGAGGATATCAAGACCTGTAAGCCCATTCATTTTGATGGCAACGGGTACAGTGAAGAATGGGTGGAAGAAGCCAAACGACGCGGTTTGGACTGTGAGAACAGTTGTCCAGTCATCTTTGACCGTTATCTTGACGAAGACAGCATCAAGATGTTTGAAAGCACAGGGGTGATGACACGCAGCGAGTTGGTGGCGCGCAATGAGGTGAAATGGGAGATGTATACCAAGAAAATACAGATTGAGGCACGCGTTATGGGTGATCTCACGATGAATCATATCATTCCGGTTGCTACATATTATCAAAGCCAGTTGGCCAACAACGTGGCGCGTATGTTCGAGATTTTTGACCGTGAGGAAGCGGAGAAGCTGACCTGTCGCAACAAAAAACTCATTGTGGAAATAGCTGAGCGCACAAAGATTATCGAGACAGGAGTGGAAGAATTGATTAATGCCCGCAAGGTTGCCAACAAGATAGAGAACGAGAGAAAGAAGGCTATTGCCTACCATGATAACGTAGCACCGAAGCTTGAAACCATACGCTATCATATAGATAAACTCGAACTGATAGTCAGTGACGAGTTGTGGACGTTGCCCAAATACCGCGAACTGATGTTCATCAGGTAAGAACTGCTGTTCATCTGGTAGACAAGGCTGTCTGCCTGTGAACTCAGGCCAAACTCATTGATGGAGACCTCTGCAAAACCTTACCCCATTCTCTATCATTCTTTTTTTTGAGCACTATTGGCTCACCTGCAGTCTATATTTTTGATTTTTAGGCTGTATATGCCCTATTTCATCTCATATTCTCCCCTTATTTGAGAGAATTAG
>CABTXD010000079.1:0-8188 GCA_902488665.1 uncultured Prevotella sp.
AGTTCTCCTTTCTCATTGCAAATCAAATGCAACTTAAAACCAAAGAACCAACCCATAGAGCATTTTCCTCTTTGAGCTATGCATTTGAAAACCTTATGAATATGTATTCTTTGGTTTTTGCAGACACGCAGTGGTGTGCTGTCAACAAAACTTATGCCCGTGCATTTTCCTAACAAGACTTTCTTAATAAACAAAGCGAGTGGAATGATAACCTCCCTTTCCAATTATACTATACGGTTGTATGAGACAACTTTAGTAAACAAATGACGCAGATGCTTACATACTTTTTTGATATAGAAATGTTTAAAGCAGCGATAACCAGAGTCGTGAAAAAGAATCATTATCAGCATAACTTCTGCCTTTGACATCGTAAAATTTCGATGATATTTTCTTTTTCCGGTAGGTTTTAACGTATATTTTGCTATCATTGCATCAAAAAACTTGCAGAAATCATCTGCCATACAAAATATTTCAATAACTTTGTCCTCGGTGATCATAGCGATTTTTGTTTTGTAACTGTTTGTATATTAGTTCTTTAAAGTTACAATAAATTTCGCTAATCACCAAATTTATAGACACTTATAATTCGTCGAACTCACGTTAATTTAGTGTTTATTTATAGTAAATGTTGGTATAAGAACAGACCAACCTTCGAATAGAGGACGATGATAATCGTTCCTTTATGCGCCAGTTGGTCTGACATTTACTGCTTACTTACGATATTTACAGCATCCAGGGAGTTTGTTATAAGCGGCTTGTGAGGCTTTTATATTGCCGCTATCGTGGCCTGAAGCCGCTACCGCTTTTTGCACTTTCTTGGTATCTGTCTTGGTGTTGTCATACACAAGGGTGAGTTTTTGCGTTTTAAGGTTCCAGGTAGCTGATAGAACTCCAGAAACAGATTTAGCCGCTTTTTCTATGCGTGGCTTACACATTACATTACATTTCCCGTTTACAGGGATTTCTGTTTTCACTGTTTTGGCCTGCATAGTTGTGCTCATGGCTGCAACAGCAAGCATTGTTAAAATCACTTTTTTCATTTTCTTGTTATATTAAATTAATAAAATAATGTTATTGATACATCATACTTTCTTTGCCAGCCAGCTGTGCACTGGCATCAACAGCGAAGGTGCCATTCGTCACTATCTCTTCGCCTTCAGCCAAACCATCCGTGATGACATAGCCATTGGATAGCGAAGGACCTAAGGTTACACGTCGTAATCTGAAGGTAGCTTGCGTTTCTCCCGTGTCTTTTACATAGACAATACTTCGTTTTCCTGTCCACATCACGGCACTCTTTGGCACGATAATCTCACCATGGTATTGCTTCATATTAGCCACAATGTTGCCAGTCAAGGTCATTTCGGGCTTAAACCATCCATTTGTATTATTCATTTCTACGCGCACACCAGCTGTCCTACTGGAAGAATCAATCATGGGATCTACGAAACTTACGCTACCTGTGAACACTTTTCCAGGCACTGCTTCGGTAGTAAAGTGAATCTTTTCGCCAACATGAATAAATGGTAAGTCGCTTTCATATGCTTGGAACATGGCCCAAACCTTACCGAGATTTGCAATCTTCATCAACGCTTGTCCTTGTTTGACATAGTCACCTTGATTGATATTCTTTTCAATCACAGTGCCCGAAGTATTTGCCTTCAGCGTGGTGTAGGGGGAGGCTTTGCGTGTATGCATCAGTTGATTAATCTGTGCTTGCGTAATGTTCAGCAGTCTAAGCTTCTCAATAGCTGCGTCAATCAGCGGTTTCTTTTGGGGCGATTCAGGGAAGTTCAGTGCTGCAATCAGTTCTTGTTCAATGGCGTATAGCGTCGGAGAATAGATTACAGCCAATGCTTGTCCACGACTAACACGGTCGCCCGACGCATTGATCAATAGTTTCTCGATGCGTCCTTCCACGTAAGATGACTGCGCTTGTTCTAAGCGCTGGTCGGGCAATATCTTCCCGAATAGGCGCACTTCTTTGTTTGTTGCTCTGCTGCCAACAACCTCTGTCTCGATATTTGCCAATGCCACGGCCTCATCACTCATCACAATAGCATTGGAATCGGTTGTTGTTGCGCTTTGCTTTTCATCGTTGACAGGGATAAGATCCATCCCACAAATGGGGCATTTTCCGGGGTGATCCTGTCTCACTTGTGGGTGCATGGAGCAGGTATAAATCGTTTTTCCTCCCGAATGTTGGTGTGCATCTGTTGCGGGAGTGGTGCGGAAGAGGAGCCACCCTAATAGGAGTCCTATCGTCAGCGCAACGGCAAACGATAGCAGGATATGTTTTTTTATAAAATCTTTCATCATCTTTTGCTTCTTTTGGTTATACATTCTTTTACTTCACATCGCGTGCAAGGAGCTGGATAGCCTCTGCTGTGATGGTGTTATATTGCGCATTGGCTTCGGCTTTTAAGAGGTCGTAGTCGATGCTTTCGCGTGTCGTTTGAAGAATATCTGTGAGCGATGCCGCCCCCGTAGCATATTCTTTTTGCATCAGTTCGAGCGTTCTGTTGAGCAAACTCACCTCACTCTCATAAAGCTTCAATTTGCGTTTTATATCGTCAGCACGCTGTTCAATGCTGAGATATGTGCTTTGAAGTGCATCCAACTGACTTTGATAATTGTAGGCTGCGCTACGTTCCATGAGTTGTGCACTATGGATAGCCGACGTAATCTTTTTGCGATAAACGGGGATTGTGACGCTCACCATGGGCATCATCATGTCTTTTCCGTTCATGTTGGGCATCATTGGCATGTCAACTTTCCCATTGACCATATATTGAAGTCCCACACCTATCATGGGCATACCTTTTGCTCTGGCCTGCACTTCTTGTGATTTAAACGCCTTTTGGATAGCCGAATACTGTGCGAGTTTGGGATTGTTTCGTTCAATCTCTGTCCAATTAAAGGTGGGCATCTGCCGTAATGGGATGGAATCGGGTAAAGACAAAGCTACATTTGGCCGCCGATGCAGCGTGATATTAAACTGCTGCTTTTGTAAAGTCAGTTGGGTTTCAAGACTTTCCGTTTGTTCTTTCAATCGCTCCTCTTCTGCATCAAGGCGTAATTGGTCGCTCATTTTCGTGCCACGCCCTGAAGTATAGTTCTTATAAAGATAGATAGCCACCTTTTTAATATCGTTTAAAAGCGCGCGTTTCCGTTTTACAGCTTTCACCTTTTCTTGCGTTGCGAGTATGGAATACCATTGTTTCTCAACGTCGAAAGCTGTCGATAAGCTTTTTTCGCGAAACTTCTGGTAGGCCTCTTGCGCTTTATATTCCATTTGTTCGCGACCTGCTTTCAGTGTGCCAAACCATGGAAACATCTGCATAATGGTTATAGTTGCAAGCTGTTTTCCATTGACATGGTGCATCGCTTGTGGGAAAACGCCGACACTTAGCTGTGGATCGCTCAAGACACCCGCACCTTTCGCATTGGCCATTTGCGCCTGATAGGCCTGATATTCACTCTTCAGACTGGGATTGTTGTGTATTGCTTCGGCAATATACACGGCCAAACTATCTTCTTTATTGTCTATTCCTGTCGCATAAGCACTGCCATAGCAGGCGAATAGTCCTATGCATAGGAAATATAAAATCTTATTCTTCATACTCATTTTTGTTTGCAATCATACTTTTCTTTTGTTCACGTTTCAAGGCCGATTCACGCCACCAGCATTGGAAAACTGGCACAACAAACATTGTCATGGTCTGTATTAACATGCCGCCAAAGGTAGGAATGCTCATCGGAACCATAATATCTGAGCCCTTTCCTGTGGATGAAAGCACGGGCAATAGCGCAATAAGTACTGTCGCAGTGGTCATTGCTGCTGGGCGAACACGCTTCATTCCGGCTTCAACAACAGCCTCGCGAATCTCTAAAGGACTATTTGGTTGTCGTTTTAAGAACACCTGATGGATGTAGGTTCCCATCAAAACACCATCGTCTGTAGCGACGCCAAAGAGTGCGATAAAGCCTACCCAAACGGCAACACTGAGGTTGATTTGTCCCATACCAAAGAGGGTTCGCATATTCACTCCCGCGATATTGAAGTTAAAAAACCAGTCTTGTCCGTAGAGCCAAATCAGGATAAAGCCGCCCGCAAAGGCTACAAAAACACCCGAGAAGTGTATCATTGAGGCCGTGACGCTTTTAAATTGGAAGAAAAGGACCAAGAAAATGAGAATCAACGCAATAGGAATGACTACCTGAAGGCGTTTTGCAGCATGAATCTGTTGCTCGTAAGTGCCCGTAAATTTATACGTGACACCCTTAGAAAGTTTAATCTTTCCATGAGCTACAAGCTCGTCAATGCGTTTTTGAGCTGCTTGAACAACATCCACTTCTGCCTTGTTTCCCATCTTATCAAACGTGACATAACCCACTAAAAACGTGTTTTCACTCTGAATCATCGTCGCGCCTTTGACGAACTGAAAGGTTGCCAGTTCACCCAAAGGAATTTGTGTTCCTTCGGCAGTTGGGACAAGTATTCCGTTTAACACATCGGGGTCGTCTCGCAATTCACGTGCATAACGCACACGAATAGGGAATCGTTCGCGCCCCTCAACGGTGTTTCCTTCAGCCATTCCACCGATAGCTGTCTCGATAACACTTTGCACAGTCCCCACTTGAATGCCATAACGTCCGAGTTTTTCTCTGTCGAGTTGAATCTCTATATAAGGTGCTCCTTCTGCACGATCATAATACACAGAGGATGGGTTGATGTCGGGTATCGCTTTCAAAGCCTTCTCCATTTGCAAGCCTGCCTGCTCAATCGAAGCCAAATCAGGACCATATATCTTTAATCCCATAGGGGCTTTCATCCCCGTTGACAGCATCACTTGCCGAGTTGCAATGGGTTGTAGTTTCGGACTTCCTGTCAATCCCGGGAGATTAGCGGCCTTATCAATCTCTTTCCAAATGTCATCTTCGTTTTTAATCTCGTCTCTCCACAGACGTATATAGTCGCCATTCTTGTCGCGAATGCGTTTACCATCATCGTCCAATTGGTATTCAGGTTTGTAGTTGATGGTTATCTCATACATTTGAATGGGTGCCGGGTCGAGAGCACTTTCTACACGTCCCCATTTGCCAACAACCGATTCTACTTCGGGAATGGCTTTTATGCGCTGGTCCAAAATCTTGCAATTCTGTATATTTTTTTCAACACCACTGTGAGGCAGACTTGTGGGCATGAGCATGAAAGTGCCTTCATCTAAGGTGGGCATGAACTCACTTCCCGTATTTGTCCAAATCATTCCGCCGGCAATCAGGGTCAATATGGGGATAGACATAAACTTCCATCGGTTGTTTAAACACCAACGAAGGATTTGCTCATACTTGAGTACTAGAAGCCAAAGGATAGATAGGATGGCCCCCACAATAACGATAACGAACAGTAAATTGAGTAACATTCCATTCTGTGGCCCTAAAGGAAGCCACGCACTTGAAAGCTCATAGGTAGCTAAAAGTACCACAATGGCAATAATCAGCATGTTGGTGCTGACTGTCCAATGCATGATTTTGAAGGTGCGCGGCACTCGTTTTTTTGAAAATTTTCAATGCCCATCGTTTTGGAATCCTTAGTGAGAAAATCCAGTAAGCTAACGTCGGGAGGATTAAAATGCCTAAAAGCAGGGCCGATAATAGGGCAAAAGTCTTTGTGAAAGCCAATGGATGAAACATCCTTCCCTCTTGTGCCTGCATGGCAAATACGGGTAGAAAGCTGATAATCGTAGTGGCCATGCCCGTCATAACTGCCCCCGAAAGCTCATCAACAGCATTCAAAATCAATGCTTCTAATTGCTTACCGCGGGCATTGGGAGCAGTGCTCAGATGACGAACCACATTTTCCATGAACACAACTCCTACGTCAACCATCACACCAATGGCTATAGCGATACCACTGAGTGCCACGATATTGGCTTCAATCCCTAAGAGTTTCATGATGATAAACGTGGTTAATACAGCCAAAGGCAGCATGGTTGCAATCACGAAAGAAGCGCGTAGGTTGAGCACCAGGATAAGAACAACAATGATACAGATGAGAATTTCGTGTATCAGTGAGCTCTCAAGTGTGCCAATCGTCTCTTTAATCAATCTGCTACGGTCGTAAAAAGGCACGACAGTGACGCGTGATTTAGAGCCATCTTTTAACGTTTTCTCAGGCAGCCCCCCTTGCATTTCGGCAATCTTTGCTTTCACATTGTTGATGACTTCCATGGGATTACTGCCGTTACGTGCCACGACAACGCCGCCCACAGCCTCTTGCCCTTCCTTGTCAAGTCCGCCACGTCTGTCGCCGGGTCCAAACGAAACCTTAGCCACATCCTTAACTCTTACGGCCACACCATGGCGATCTGTGATGGCAGCCTCTTCCAAATCTTTCAGCTTTTTGACGTAACCGAGGCCGCGAATCAAATATTCTGCGCGGTTCACTTCCATTGTTCCCGCGCCTACATCGATATTCGAATTCTTCACAGCCGACATGACTTGTACGAGATTCAGGCCGTAAGCGCGCATGGCTTCAGGATTGAGATCAACCTGATATTCTTTCACATAACCACCTACTGAAGCCACTTCGCTGACACCTTCGGCCGAACTTAATTGGTATCTTACATAGTAATCTTGAATGGTTCTCAATTCATGGGGATCCCAACCACCGGCAGGTTTCCCCGTTTTGGGGTTTCGTCCTTCAAGCGTATACCAATAAATTTGGCCTAATGCCGTGGCATCTGGCCCGAGTGTTGGTTTCACTCCTTCGGGCAATAAACCGGCAGGAAGCGAGTTAAGTTTTTCCAAAATGCGTGACCGGCTCCAATAAAAGTCGACACCATCATTAAAGATAATATAGATAAATGACATGCCGAACATCGACGTTGACCGAATGGTCTTGACACCGGGAATTCCTAATAATGCCGTTGTTAGGGGGTATGTGACTTGCTCTTGAATATCTTTTGGCGAGCGCCCCATCCAATCTGTTGCGATGATTTGTTGGTTATCACCAATGTTGGGGATAGCATCTACAGCCACAGGATTGCGTGGTATGAGACCGCTATGCCAGTTAAAGGGGACGGTAGACAGCCCACCTATTATAATAAATATCAACACAAGCGCCGTGATTAAACGGTTGTGAAGAAAGTATCCAATAATTTTGTGCATTGAATGTACTTGTTATTTAACGACCTCACCCATGCTAAAGACTTATCAAAAGAAAAGCATCGCCCAATAGTATCTGTACGATTGGTCTCTTTTCTTGCGAAAATCAAACTTTCGGTTCGGTCAAATTATACCATAAATAAATGTTGAAACGAAATCCGTTTCATCGCAGGAGGAGCCCTAAGTCCGCTATACGTAAGGTAAAGGAAGCCCAAGTAGGAGTCAACATACGCATAAGCGTTGCTGTTACTGCCCTCCTCTGCAGGTATAAAATTAAATAATAAGTAATCAAAGTTGATGGTTACGCCATGAAACCAATCGTTGGCCAGGAGCAAAGGATGCACCTGTGCCGTGCTGCTTTGCATGAATTGCTGGTGCAGCTGGTAATGATGCGCGACATGCTTACACATCGGACAGCCTGTATTCTCATTGCAACAATCAGCCATTTTCTGTCCGGCTTCGGTCTTAAAATGAATGCCATTCACGGTCATGCCTACCAATTCACTATCGCAATAGTGAATATTTACGTTTACTCCCGACACACTCATCAAGAAAAACAGCAGCATTATGATGGATAGCATGCGCCTCATTATATTGCAAAATTAAATATTTTGATTTGGTAAATATAAAAAATCACTTTTTTTTATAATTTATTAACCGGGAAAGTCAATTTATTATTGGATATACTTTGTATTATTTACTTTGTTAACTTCAAGTAAATATGCCGAATATTTTTCTTCATTTAAGAGTTGTTTGATATGGCGTAGGATGTTGGTTTATAAATTTTGTATTGTCAAACAGACGATTTCTAAGTGCCAGATGCATGATATTGAGCCTATATACTTATGGCTTTTAAAATATAAATCAGAGTTTTTTCAAAGTGTATTTTAACGTGAGTTCGACGAATTCAGAACAATGCAAGCTGTGTGTCAATGGTTCTTTGTACATTGATGCACGGCTTCTTTGGAAACAGGCAATAGGCAGCAATTGCCCCTAATAAGTTGGCGATGAAATTGTC
>CABTXD010000080.1:0-8066 GCA_902488665.1 uncultured Prevotella sp.
AGATGATGCCGAAGTTGGCGCGTTTGGCCTTGGTTCGTTCATCACGCGTCACGTCTTTCATCTCCTTTCCGTATATTTTGGCAGCGGTGGCGGCATGGATGTCATAGCCATGTTCAAAAGCCTCGATCATGTGTTTGTCGCCACTGAGATGCGCCATGACACGCAATTCTATCTGACTGTAATCGGCAGAGAAGAACAAACAACCATCTTCAGGTATGAAACACTTGCGTATTTCCTTCCCATCCTCGCCCCTTACGGGGATGTTTTGCAGGTTAGGATCGCTCGAGGAGAGCCGTCCTGTGGCCGTAACCGTTTGGTTGAACGAGGTGTGAATGTGCCCTGTTCGGGGGTTGATGAGCTTGGGTAGGGCATCAACATACGTCCCCAAGAGTTTTTTCAGACCGCGATAATCCAGAATGAGGGTTACGATTTCGTTGCCGGCCGCATATTTTTGCAGTTCCTCTTCGCTGGTAACAAACTGCCCGGTCTTTGTCTTTTTCGGCTTTTCGGCTATTTGTAATTTGCCGAAAAGAATGTCGCCCACCTGCTTAGGAGATGACACATTAAATGACTCGCCTGCCAGTTCGTGAATCTGATGCTCCAAATCCAGCATTCGTTTGGTGAAGTTTTCTGACGTTTCCTTCAACGCTTCGGTATCTATGCGCACGCCGTTCATCTCCATTTCGGCCAGTACGTTCACCAACGGCATTTCCATTTGATAGAACAGATTAGCGACTCCGGCTTCCTTGAGCTTAGGTTCGAGCGCGTTTTTAAGTTGTAATGTGATGTCTGCATCTTCACAAGCGTACTCATAGATGTCGGTAGGAGAGAGGTCACGCATGTTCTTTTGGTTCTTTCCTCGCTCGCCAATCAGTTCTTCAATATGAATGGTTTGATAGTTGAGGTACACCTCCGCCATGTAATCCATGTTGTGGCGAAGTTCGGGTTGCAGCACATAATGGGCGATCATGGTGTCGAACATCGGTCCTTTTAGTTCGATACCGTAATTGCGAAGCACCTCCATGTCGTACTTGATATTTTGCCCTACTTTCACAATCTCCTCGTTTTCATAGAGTGGTTTGAATATTTTAACAAGATTTACAGCATCTTCACGGTTGGCCGGAACAGGCACGTAAAATGCCTTTTTCGGCTCAACAGCAAAGCTCAAACCAACCAATTCTGCCTCCATGGGGTTGGTAGAAGTGGTCTCAGTGTCTAGACTGAGAATTTTATTTGTTAAGAAAAAGTCACAAATTCGACACGCTTCTTCTTGATTATCAATGAGTTTATATTCGTAATGACCTGTTTTAAGGCTCTCAAAACTCGCGTTTTTTGGCTCAACCTGCCCAATTGCCGAGGATTCTGCAAAGAGATTGAGCTGTTTGTTTGCTGTTTTTGGGTTATTTTGTGATTTATTAAGGATTCTGTTGGCGAACGTTTTGAATTCCAATTCGGTGAAGATTTCGGCTAATTTATTTTCATCTGGTTGTTTCAATTTCAAATCTTCCAGATTTAACTCGATGGGGACATCGGTGCGAATGGTTGCCAAGAATTGCGACATCTTTATATCATCGATGGCATTTTCCACTTTCTCGCGCAACTTACCTTTAATCTCTGAGGTTCGTTTCAGCAGCTCCTCAATGGATCCGAACTGGTTAATAAGTTTTGAAGCGGTCTTTTCTCCCACGCCTGGACACCCCGGAAAGTTATCTGCCGAGTCACCCATCAGTGCCAAAAGGTCGATGACTTGTAGTGGGGTAGTGATGTTGTATTTGTCGCATATCTCTTTTTCACCCAGCGTTTCGTAGCCCCCTCCGTGCCGTGGACGGTACATGAAAACGTTCTCTCTCACCAATTGTCCATAGTCTTTGTCAGGGGTAAGCATATAAGTATCAATGCCTTTTTTGCCCGATTTCATCGCTAATGTGCCGATAACATCGTCGGCTTCGAAGCCATCTACTTGCAAACTTGGAATGTGATAGGCCTCCAATATTTGTTTGATGATAGGTACCGCTTTCTTAATGTCTTCGGGTGTGGCTTCCCGTTGCGCCTTGTAAGCGGGGAAAGCCTCGTTCCTAAAGGTAAGTCCATGGTCGAATGCCACGCCAATATATGTGGGATTCTCTTTTGTGAGCACCTCGTTGAGGGTGTTGCAAAAGCCCATGATGGCCGATGTGTTGAGGCCTTTGGAGTTGATGCGCGGGTTGTTGATGAATGCGTAATACGACCTATAAATGAGTGCATAGGCGTCCAAGAGAAACAGTTTGTCCATATTTTAGTATATTATTCCTGTAAAATTACGAAAAAAATGGAACAAATAGGGATTTATTCTGTATTTTTGTGACAAAAATAGCAAGCATGGACTATTTATCCTTGATACAACAACCTATTGTCGATGAATTGAATGACTTTGATTACCTGTATGATGAATCATTGTCACACGCTGATGGACTGCTCTCGCAAGCACTTTCTCACATTCGTCAACGAAAGGGAAAGCGCATGCGGCCCATGCTTATTTTGTTAATAGCGAAGAACTTTAATGGCGTTACCTCGACCGCCCAGCATGCCGCGGTGGGCTTGGAACTGCTGCATACCGCAAGTCTCGTGCACGATGATGTGGTGGACGAGAGTGGCGAACGCCGTGGACAGGCATCGGTGAATGCTACCTACGACAACAAAGTAGCAGTGCTGGTGGGCGATTATATCTTGTCAACGGCTTTGTTGCAGGTTTCCTTCACCCATTCGGAAGCCATTATTCAAAACCTTGCTAACCTTGGCAGAACCTTGTCGAATGGTGAGATTTTGCAGCTGAGCAATATCCAGAATCAGGACATTTCGGAAGAAGTATATTACCAAGTCATTAAGCAAAAGACGGCTGCCTTGTTCGAATCGTGTGCCGTGATTGGCGCACAAGCGGGCAAAGCCACGCCCGAAGAGGTGGAGGCTGCTCGTGAATTTGGGCAGACTTTGGGTATTATTTTCCAGATTAGGGATGATATTTTCGATTATTTTGAATCGAAAGAGATTGGCAAGCCCACTGGCAATGACATGGCAGAGGGGAAACTTACCCTCCCTGTTATTTATGCCTTGAATTCTACGCACGATGCCACCATGCTTCAATTGGCGCATAAGGTGAAGGACAACACGGTGACACCCGATGAAATCGCACAATTGGTAGCTTTCACAAAGCAGCAGGGTGGCATTGAATATGCTGAGCAACGCATGGACGAATTGCATCAACAGGCATTGGCTTTTATAGACATGCATGTGGCGGATGCCGATATTAAGAAGGCTTTGCAGGCCTATATCGACTATGTGGTGAAGCGTACTAAATAAGGAGTACGAACACCTTTTATTGCCTTGTTTTTGTTTTGAGCGTGGTAGATAACCTGTAAAAATCATATTCTTATCGTCATGAAAACAAGATTTCTTACTTTTATACTCCTGTTGTGTGCTTCCGTTTGCGTATCGCATGCACAGAAATTGGAAGGTAGTTGGACAGGCAAACTGTCGGTTCAAGGAACGCAATTAACGCTTGTCTTTCACATTGAGAAGGACAAAAGCAGCGGTTTCATCGGTACGATGGATAGTCCTGACCAAAGTGTAAAAGGCGTTCCTGCCACTGTGAACAGTCTCACAGCCGACTCTGTGGATATTGCCATCTCGTCTATTGGGGCACGCTATCTCGGCAAACAGCAAGGGGACAACATTCAAGGAACGTTTACGCAGTTTGGTAAGTCTTTCCCCTTGATGCTCAATCGTGGTGTAGAGGAACTAAAAAGACCGCAAACTCCGCATGCGCCTTATCCTTATCAAACAGAGGAAGTGACCTTTCAAAACGCCAAGGCGAATGCTGTTTTCTCGGGAACATTGACTCTTATCCTGTGGGTTATGAGCAGATGAACAAGCAGAAAGTACCTGTGGTACTGATGGTAACAGGTAGCGGTCAGGAAAATAGAAACGAGGAAATATTCGACCATCAGCCTTTCTTAGTCTTGGCAGATTACTTGGCTCGACATGGCATTGCTTCGCTTCGATACGATGACAGAGGGTTTGCGAAGTCTACAGGTGATGCTTCTCAATCGACGATGAAAGACAATGCGGAGGATGCTCGTTGTGGTTTCAACTACCTGAAAAACCTAAAAAAGTTTGGAAAGATAGGTGTCATGGGACATAGTGAGGGTGGTAGTATTGCCATGATGTTGGCAGCAGAAGGCTTACCCGATTTCATTGTGAGTCTTGCAGGGGTTGCTGGACGTGGCGATAGCTTGATGTTGAAGCAGGTATATCAAGCGATGGAGGCGAGAGGTGGTGCCACTTTCGCCCGCGATTACTGTAAGGTGTTGGGGGCTATTTATGCTTATAGAAATGCCAAGAAAGACATTTCTCACCCCGAAGCCGTGTTAGACTCCTTGTTGAAACAAACTAATGTGTCGCTCCCCGCATTGAGCCGGCAAAGTTTGTTACCCGTTATCACCATGCAAACTCCATGGGTTCTCGATTTCATCGCTACCGACATGGCTTGCTATCTTCCAAAAATCAAGTGTCCTGTCATGGCGGTGAATGGTAGTAAAGATGTGCAGGTAGACGCGCACGACAATCTTTCAGCTTTGAGAAAAGGCTTGAAACCCAACAAAAAGAACTTGATTAAAGAATACGAAGGACTGAACCATCTGTTCCAGCACTGTACTACGGGACAGACAACGGAGTATCGGTTGATAGAAGAAACCTTTGCGCCAGAGGTGATGCAAGACATCGTTGATTGGATCAAGGCACTTTGATCACGCCAAAAAGCTCAAGCGGATATACATTTCTGAGGTGTATATCCGCTTTTTTACAGGTTAGGGCGTTTCTATAAATTAGCTTTGTCAGATTGCGAGGCTCTTTTTGGTGGTCAATTTGTTTGTGAGTGAAGGAGTATAGCGAGCTATACGACTGAACGAACAAGCAAATTGAACCCAAAAAAGACCGCAAGATGACAAAACGTAAACCGTCCAGCATAAATAAAACTTTACGGTGGTAATTTATAGAACCGCCCGTTATTTTTTCCAGCTGCTTCTATCGCATGATTAGAAGAATTTTACTTCCTTTCCTTCAATTTCGCTGAGCAACATGTTCGCCAAGCGGCTGGTACCAAGACGGAACCACTTATTGGTAAGCCATTTTTCGCCTAACACTTCTTTCACAATGGTATAGTAGATGAGGGCGTCCATCACTGAGTTGATGCCGCCAGCAGGCTTAAAACCAATCTGAATGCCCGTTTCATCGTAGTATTCCTTGATAGCTTGGCACATCACATACGCAGCTTCTGGTGTGGCTGCCACTTTCTCTTTGCCCGTAGAAGTCTTGATATAATCGGCTCCAGCATACATGGAAAGGATAGAGGCTTTCTTGATATTTGACGCTGTTTTTAAGCATCCTGTCTCTAAAATCACCTTCATGGCAGCATCTCCGCAAGTCTCTTTCAACTCTTGTATGTCCTCGCACATCTCTTCGTAATTGCCACTTAGGAATTTGCCTACGGGCATCACGATGTCAATCTCCGTAGCTCCGTCTTTCACTGCCAATGCTGTTTCGGCTACCTTTACCTCGATGAGGGCTTGAGAAGAGGGGAAACTGCCCGATACGCAGGCTATTTCAACGCCTTCAACCTCCAAGGTGTCGCGTACCACCTGGGCAAAACAGGGATAAACGCAGATAGTAGCAACGTGGGGAAGGTCAGCATATTGCGTGTCAAACTGGTTTACTTTTTCGGTAAATGCCATGATGCTTTCGTCCGAATCAGTGCATTTCAATGAGGTCAGTTCGATGCTTCCAAACAAAAATTTCTTCACCTCAGGGGTATCATTGGTATGTACTTTCTCTTCGATGAGCTTCTTAACCGTTTCTCGTACTTCATCATCGTTGAGATTGGTGTTGTACTTTTTCAAAGCCTGTTCGTACTTATCAACTGTTTGCTTGGGCGCATTCTTGGCATTGCGCTGCTCTTTTGTAGGCTGTATGTTTTTGTTGACTGTCATTGTTGTTTTAGTTTTGGGTTATTGATATGTCTTGTCTTATCTCGATTGGTTTTCTTCTTCATGTTTTCTTCGAAAGCCTCGGTGAGGTCAACTCCTGTTTGATTCGCCAAACAGATGAGTACCCACAAAATATCTGCCATTTCATCGGCAAGATTGGGTGTTTCTCCTGGCTTGAAACTTTGGTCGCCATAGGTGCGTGAGATGATGCGCGCCAATTCGCCAACCTCTTCGGTGAGGCACGCCATGTTGGTGAGTTCGGAGAAATAGCGTACACCATATTCCTTAATCCAGCGGTCTACTTGTTGCTGTGCTTCTTTGATTTCCATATTTTGAACCTTGATTTGGGGGTGTTTGCGTTACTCTTTATTTTTGGTATCCATACAGATGGTGACCGGACCATCGTTCACTAATTTCACCTGCATATCGGCACAAAATTCGCCAGTTCCTACCTCTTTTCCCAATTGGGCACTCAAACGTTCGCAAAACAACTGGTAGAGTGGGATAGAAATATCGTGTCCTGCGGCTCGAATATAGGAGGGTCGGTTGCCCTTTTTGTACGATGCCATGAGGGTAAACTGGCTCACTACCAATATATTGCCATTGACGTCGAGGATAGATTTGTTCATAACTCCCTGTTCATCATCGAACACACGAAGGTTGACAACCTTCTTTACAAGCCATTCAATATCGTCTTCGGTATCATCTTCACCTATCCCTAAAAGGATAAGAAAACCTTGCTGAATGCCCGATTTCATCGTGCCTTTGATGCTTACCGATGCTTCTGAAACTCTTTGTATGACAATTCTCATATTACAAAGATATTTATTTTTATGGTGCAAACCAAATAATCATTCGATAATTGAGCACATCTTTTATCTTCACGCGCTTTTCCTTTGATCTATAGGTAGTTATGGAGGCGTTTTAATTGCATTGACTTTGAGGGCCAATCTCAATGACTTTGGGCCTTAAACTCATTGACTTTGACGGCCAATCTCCATGCAATTGAAAAGTCATGTTATTCTCCTTGTCCAGATGTTGCTGTACATCACCTCGTATGTTGTAGTCTGGTTCATAAAAAATCTCCCATTTGTCATTGCTTGACAGATGGGAGATGGGTTGCCAAAAGCCCGATGAAATGGCTCTTTTTGGTTTTATAACAGTGCGGCAATTGCTTGTGCTGCCTCGCCCTCAAAGTATTTTAAATCACAAATGGGCGTGTTGTGGAAGTCGGCATAACTCAGCACTTGAATAGCAACAAACTGTTTGTCGTCGGTCACGCATGCCTCGAGACGATAGTTGCTGATGCTCAACTTCGCGGGTGGTGTCATCTTTTTAGCCTGGTTGATTATTTCCCCTTCCGCTGTTTTGATAAGTTTCACGAATGCCTGGGCATCTTCCGCACTGTAGTAATTGATAACCGCATTCAGTTTATTGTTCGTGGGTGTGTAGGTGGCTTTGCTGCCTATGCCTAAGAATCCCTTTGAAATCTTGATATTTGGATTGTTCGAAATGGTTTCTGCCATCTCTAAATTTTTTATATTTGCCATATTTTTCTTCTTTTTATTGATTTTCTTGTTGTTTTGTTTTCGCGCTGCCTGATAATCGTATATAATGTTGATATACAAGTTATTATCACTTTCTTGCGGCCGTTTTGAACGCTTGATGGTTAGGTAGACATGTTAATTCCCTCACGATGGATGAACGGTTGGCTACCTTGCTATCGACATGTTTGAAGCAGCTTTTACGATTTATTAGTGAAATCTCACGTACGCACATGGTTTGATGGATTGCGATGTGCGTACGAATCAAAAAGAAGATGGGTCAACGAATGATTTGCCTCAATGCGATGACGTAATAATCGCATGCGGCAGAGGATGGAATAGGGGTTGTGACCGTTGTGAGATAGCGGTCGATTCCTTGAAAATGTAGAGAGTAAAACTTATTGTGAAATGTATTTCGGCTAAGCAGATGTGTTGGCTTAGCTGTAAACGAGGGGATTATACGCTGTGGACGGGTGTTGCACAGGCGTACGTTTTGACTGGTGTC
>CABTXD010000081.1:0-7922 GCA_902488665.1 uncultured Prevotella sp.
ATATACGTGGCACTTTGTCATTTAGTCTGAATGCTATTTTCAAATTGCGTGTAGGCAGTAGTTCGGTGTCGGTTACCTTGTTTGGGTCGCTATGTGCCTTGTATCTGGACGCCACCCCTGGCAACGAGTCGGCTGCTTGCTGCGCCACAACCTGCCATTTTCCCCTCTCATCACAAGCCAACAATCTAATCTTATAACCGCTCGTTGCTTGTTGTTCGTGGTAAGCCACTCGAGCAACAATGCTTATTTCGTTGGCAGTAACATGCATGTTGTCCCACTGATATTGAATGAAAGCTTTACTTCCCAGCAAGATGTTTCGCGTATATTCGCCTCGGTCGATAGCCCATTCGCGTTCTCTAAGGGGCAAAATGCCTTGATTGGTTGTAACTGTCAGCCGAGAAGGCATCGCACGAGTGATAATGCCATCGGTGAGCAATTGTGCCGTTAGGTTGTAATCATACGATGAAGAGTGGAAAGCCTTGCGATACAAAGCGATGTTACGGTAGGTGTCATCCTGCACTAACGTAGGCACATAAGCCTCTTGCACACGTCCCGGATAAATGCCAATGCCACGAGTATAGGTTTGTGCAAAAGCAAATTGTACCCCAAAAGTCATCACTACCAAAAAGCAATAAAAATATCTTGAATGCCGTATCATATTGTATGTCGTTGAAAATTAATTGTTGATTGTTTGACAAAAATAAGCATAAAGTACAAGAACACAAAAGGTTAACTCAAGAAAATAAGTTAACCTTTTACACTATATCGTTTTATTGAAAGTCAAACGGTATCCTTTTTGCAAAGGTAGATTGATTTACAAATCTATTTGCTTCAAAACCTTATGGGTAGCACCCGTCTTTGATTCCACATAACTACCAGCCGCTTCGCCACTCAAACGCAAGTACTCTTGCTGAGTCATGAACTGTTGCATCATACGTGCAAACGAAGAACTGTCCGTGATTTCGAACCCTCCCTTCGCCTTAATCAGTTCTTGCGCTTCTTGAAAACGCTGATGATTAGGACCAAAAAGTACGGGCATTTTCCATACGGCGGCTTCTAACACGTTGTGTATTCCTACCCCAAAGCCTCCACCAACATATGCCACTTCACCATAATGATAAACACTCGATAGCAGTCCGAAGCAGTCGATTAACAAGCATTGAGCTTGTGCAGCTTCTTCGGGGGTTGTTGCGGTGTAACGAACCGTCTTTCCCTTGCATTTTTCTTCGATACGCTTCAAATGCTCTTCACTGATAACATGGGGGGCGATGATCAGTTTCCAATCCCGATGTTCGTTCATGAATGGGATGAAAATGTCTTCATCCGGCTCCCAACTTGAGCCTGCAACAAACACTTTTTTATCTGCTTTGAAAGCCTCAACTATCGGGAGTTGCTTAGCTTTCTCTTTGATTTGCAACACTCTATCGAAGCGAGTATCGCCTACGACATCGACCGTATCTATCCCTATCGTGTGAAGCAAGTGCTTGCTCTTTTCGTTTTGGACAAAGAAATGCGTAAAACATCTCAAGACGCCTGCATAACTTTTGCCGTACCAACGGAAGAAGATTTGATGCTCTCGGAAGATACTACTCACACTATACACGGGTACATTGCGGTGCTTCAGGATGTGCAGGTAATTGTACCAAAACTCGTATTTGATGAAAAAGGCCATGCACGGACGCACCGTTCTCAAAAACCTGCGGGCGTTGCGGATGGTGTCAATGGGCAGATAGCACACGATGTCGGCATGCTCATAGTTCTTCCTCACCTCGTAACCCGAAGGCGAAAAGAACGTCAGCAGTATCTTATATTCAGGATAATCGGCTCGGATTCGCTCTATCAACGGCCGCCCTTGTTCGAATTCGCCTAACGAAGCGGCATGAAACCAGATGTATTGATGGTTGGGATTGACCTTTCTCTTGAGGATATCAAGGGCCTGGCGTTCGCCCTTCCACATCTTCTTAACTTTCTTACTGAAGATACTGGCCACGGCAACACCGCACAGATAGAGGTATATGGCTACTTGGTACACGATGCAGAGAGGTTTTCCTGTTCAGCGTTTTTGCGTCAGGCAAGCTGAGAAGCCACAGTGGGAATCTCCTCGATGGCCTTGCGCAAACGCCTTAATGTTTCGTTCTTACCCAGGAAAGCCGAGATGTCAAACATGCCCGGGCCTTTGCCTATTCCTACCAAGGTCAGACGGAAAGCATTCATGACATCACCCAGTTTGTAATCTTTCTCTTTGACCCAGTTCATGACATGCTGCTCTTGATTCTCAATGGAGAAATCGTCAAGACTTTCCAGTAAGTCGGCCAACTCGGTCATCTGCTCTGCCGAATAGGGTTTCCAACGCTTGCGAACCGTCTTCATGTCATACTCCAGCGGGGCTACGAAGAAGAAAGAACACAACGGCCAAAGCTCTTTTACGAAGTCGACACGGTCTTTCATCATGTGAACCACCTGCCGGATACGGTCCATCGACTCATCTACGCCGTTGTTGGCAACGATGGGTGCGAAGAGATCGGCTATCTCATCATCACTCTTCTGCAACATGTATTCGTGGTTGAACCAAATGCCTTTCTGGTAATCATACTTGGCTCCGGCCTTGGAACAGCGAGTGATGTCAAAGGCATCAACCAACTCGTTGAGTGAGAATATCTCCTGATCGGTTCCCGGATTCCATCCCAAAAGAGCGAGGAAGTTAACCACTGCCTCGGGGAAATAACCGCTCTCGCGGAATCCTGACGACACTTCCCCTGTCTTGGGGTCGTGCCATTCCAACGGAAAGACAGGGAAGCCCAGGCGATCACCATCACGCTTTGACAGTTTACCTTTGCCTTCTGGCTTGAGCAAAAGGGGCAGATGGGCAAACGAAGGCATGGTGTCGGTCCAGCCAAACGCCTCGTAGAGCAACACATGCAGGGGCGCGCTGGGCAACCATTCCTCACCTCTAATGACGTGTGTAATCTCCATCAAATGGTCGTCAACAATGTTGGCCAAATGGTAAGTAGGGAGTTCGTCAGCACTCTTATATAACACTTTGTCATCGAGGATGTCGCTCTTGACAATCACTTCGCCACGAATCAAGTCCTGTACATGTATCTCACGACCGGGTTCTACCAAGAACCGCACCACATATTGCTCGCCATCGGCGATGCGTTGTTGGCACTCATCGGGCGTCATAGTTAATGAATTGCGCATCTGCATGCGCGTATGAGCATCGTATTGGAAGTTTTTTAATTCGTTTCTTTTGGCCTCCAACTCCTCTGGAGTGTCAAAAGCATAATAAGCCTTACCTGCATCCAGCAACTGCTGAACGTACGTCTTGTATAGCTCGCGACGCTCGCTTTGACGATAAGGGCCATGCTCTCCGCCGAAAGAAACGCCTTCATCAAACTGGATGCCCAACCATTTGAATGACTCGAGGATATATTCCTCGGCTCCGGGAACGAACCGATGAGAGTCGGTGTCCTCGATTCTAAACACGAGATCGCCACCATGCTGACGTGCGAAAAGATAATTATACAACGCTGTTCGTACTCCACCAATATGTAAAGCACCAGTAGGACTGGGTGCAAAACGCACCCTTACTTTTCTTTCTGCCATTTTAAATAAATGAAGATAAGATATTAAATTTTGTGCAAAAGTAGTCATTTTTTTGCAGTATGCCGTATTTTTTTTGTATTTTCGCATGATAGTAGGCCGAAAGACCCTGTATCATGAACTGGCAAAAGGTTCATGACGCACACACAAGCCTTACAGGGATTACATCCCATCTATCAACACGTTTCAGAACAAGATATCTACTTTTAGTGATAAAATGAGTAAATTTAACATAGCAAATTCGCAAAACTGGCAAAGCATATTAACGAGAATTATGCTCGTGGTAGTCACCGTTGTACTCATTGTATGGAGCCTTCCACGCGACACGTCGCAGCAGTTTCATTACGATGTGGACAAACCTTGGATGTATCATTCATTCATTGCCACCTTCGACTTCCCCATTTATAAAACAGATGAGGCCATCCAACAGGAGAAAGACTCGCTGATGCAGTATTTCCAACCCTACTTCAATTATAAGGCAAGTGTGGAGAAAGAGCAGATAGAACGATTCAAGAACGACTTCAAGTTGGGCGTGCCAGGCTTGCCAGCGGCCTACATGCACATCCTTTTGGATCGTTTCCATCGACTCTATCAGGCAGGCATTATCAACACACCCGAATATAATCGGTTCGCAAAAGATTCGACCAACATGGTCAGAGTGGTAAATGGCAAGGCGGCACAGAGCGTCCAAGTCAATTGCGTTTACTCTACCTTATCGGCCTACGAACAACTGTTTGCCGACAACAAGTTGGCTCCTTATCGCCAATTGTTGCAGCGATGCAACCTCAACTTCTACCTACAGCCTAACTTGATTTATGACAAAGACCGGAGTGAAACGGAGCTCAACGACCTTTTGAGCAGCATTCCGATAGCCAGCGGCATGATGATTAGCGGACAAAAGATTATCGACCGGGGCGACATCGTCGACGAATACACCTATCGGGTATTGAACTCATACGAGCGAGAGATGAAGCGCAGAAACGTTTCTGACCAAGAAACCAAGACCACTTTCTATGGCCAACTGCTTTATGTGAGCATCCTCATCATTCTGTTCACCGTCTATCTGTCGCTTTTCCGCAAAGACTATTTCAGCAAGCCGCGCAGCATCATGATGCTTTACGTACTCATCGCGCTGTTTCCCATCCTTGTATCACTGATGATGAAACACAGCTTGTTCAGCGTATACATCCTGCCATTGGCCACTGCAGCCATCTTCGTGCGCATGTTCATGGATTCAAGAACGGCTTTCGTCACACAGTGCATCATCATTCTAATCTGTGCAGCGGCGGTGAAATATCAATACGAATTCATCATTATGCAAATCGTTGCGGCCCTGGTAGCCATCTATTCCCTACGCGAACTCACACAACGCTCGCAGGTATTCAAGACAGCTATCCTCGTAGGACTGTCGTATGCGGTGGTTTATTTCGCACTTCAACTCATGCAAAACAGCTCGCTCGACAAGCTCGACATTGACATGTATTACCACTTTGCGGCTAATGCCGTACTGCTGTTGCTGTCATATCCGCTGATGTATGTCATCGAAAAGATGTTTGGCTTCACGTCCAATGTCACGCTATTCGAGCTATCCAACACCAATCGGGGCATCCTTCGCGACCTCAGCGAGATAGCTCCCGGCACCTTCCAGCACTCCATTACCGTGGCCAACCTGGCCGCTGAAATTGCCAATAAGATTGAGGCCAACGCCCTGCTGGTGCGTACCGGCGCCTTGTATCACGACATTGGGAAGATGAACAACCCCGCTTTTTTCACCGAAAATCAAGTGGGAGCCAACCCACACGATGGGCTTTCACCCAAGGAGAGTGCCCGCATCATCGTGAGTCATGTGCCTGACGGCGTGAAATTGGCTGAGCAAAACAACCTGCCATCCTTTATCAAAGACTTCATCCTGACCCATCATGGCACCAGCACGGCAAGTTATTTTTACATACAATACAAGAATGAACATCCCGACGAGGAGGTAGATCCTGCACCATTCTCCTATCCGGGACCCGATCCCTTCACACGCGAACAAGCCATTTTGATGATGTCCGACTCTGTTGAGGCTGCCTCTCGCTCACTTCCCGAGTACACGGAAGAGAGCATTACAGAGCTCACCAACAAAATCATTGACGGACAAGTGAAGCGCGGTGCCTTCACCGATTGCCCCATTACCTTCAGGGATGTGTTGCAAGCCAAGCAGGTATTGATAGAACGACTGAAGGCCATTTACCATACGCGGATATCGTATCCGGAAGAAAAAGTTAGCAGCACGAATTAAAAGAGGCCTCTACAAGTTAGATGTAGACTCTACCTCAGCGGAAACGTCTAGTGCAGATTATGATTGTGGAGTGATTGACAAATAAACTATATGCCTACGCTCGTTCACGGACACGTAGGCATATAGATTGTTCAATAAAATACATGTAATGCCACCAAGATCGCTACTTTTTCACAGGAAGGGTGTACAGAATCTTACCATCCTTGTTGATAGCATAGAGGGTGAGTTGCTGTTTGTTGGCACTAATCACTGTAAATCCTGTGGACCCATCGCACCAACGGGTACCATCTGTTGGCTGTACTGGACGTGAGAGAGCTGCTGCAGAGTTGACCCAATAGTTTATATTGTCACCTTTCTTCTTGATATATTGAAAGTTGTGGATATGCCCACAACCATATACCGACACATTGGAATGTCGCTGAAGCACGGGCAAAAGATATTTCTGCATGTCGGCACGCTCTTTGTCCGACTTGGAAGTTTGTGCATAGATGGGATGATGACCCACACAGATTACCCAATCCTCGTGTGCAGCAGTCAACGTGCTGTCCAACCATGCCAGCTCTTGTTCAATGTTTTGTAAATGAGCATCAGGATAAATTTCGGTGTTCTTTCGGTATTTACTAATAAGAGGAGCAGTATCAAGAAATACGATTCGCACCGTACAGCCATCACCTTCGAATACTTTGGAATAATAACGAGCTGGCATTGCCCATCGACGACTCACGTGAGCATAATCGAGTACAGCTTGGGTATTGCCACGATATTCGTGATTACCCAAAACAGGATACCAAAAACACATCAGCTCTGGATGAGAATAAATTAGCTCATAATTAGTCATCCACAAGGGATCGGTAACGCTTTGCACGCCACTGAAATGATGAACATCACCTACAGCAATCACTGCCTCGGGCCCAACAGTCTCCGCCATGGTACCCATCAGCTGGGCTATGGTTTTCTGGTCGTAATAACCATTACGTCCCATATCGTTCACCCAATACAGGTTGACATCAGCTTTCATTTGTTTCCAATCAGCAGGGGTTTGCGCTTGAGAGGAAATGAAAGGCAAAAATAAGGTGACAACAAATAGTATATGTTTGAAAAACTTGTTCATTTTCATGTTGATTGATGTTTATTTTGCTCCAAATGCTCCAAAGAAGTTACTGGCCACGGATGAAGAGAAATAATAGTTTTGGTCATCAGTATTGCTCATCCATTTTACTTTCTTCATGCCAAAGAAAGCTAATCCGCTGGAAAAGTTAGGCTTCACTACCGTAAGTGCACCAGTGAGTTGGGGTGCCCCAGGCTGGAGATGAAAGTCCCATGCTGGGTTCCATTTCAAGGGAGCTCCATTAGCTGGGGCATCGCTCTCACAATTGATATTCATCTTATCGTTTTGAGTAAACTTAATAAATAATTTAGATAAATCCTCTGGAGCATGACTGGTGAGATTGTTGTCATCCCAAACAATCATCTTGAAGTCTTTACTTTGCTGCTTCACTCCTGTATTTGTGGATGCAAAGAAATAATTGGGAGAAAGCACACTGTTGTCTATATCAGCCCCATCCTTACCGGGTTGACGGATTCCATAACGGTTGTCAACCATTAAATTATTCACAAAAACGGGCGCAATAGCTTTCTCAATCCATACATTTCCACCTTTCTTATTCTTCGTTCGGCGCCATCCGCAGTCAATAGCTGTATTGTTATAGATAACAAGCTTCGATGCAAAGTTTTTCTCTACGCCCGACCCAGAAAGCTTAAACGCATTGGTACAGGCATTGTATATCAGGTTGTAGGCAATGTCGAGTATGCATCCCGATTTCACATTGATAGCTTCACCGCCATCACTCTCGTTACCACTATCGGCAAACACGGACCCATAAATAATTCCATTACCACCTGTGAAATAAGTCTGGTCATTGTAATTGTCATGGAAGAAACAGTTAACGACAGCAAAGCGACCTTTGGTATTGCAGAAATGGAAGGCAGGAACCCCGCCATCAATAGTAGTCTTGAACAATTTGTTTTGAAAAGAAAG
>CABTXD010000082.1:0-7802 GCA_902488665.1 uncultured Prevotella sp.
AAGCAGTATTTAATACCAAAAGATACTATAATATCTTGCTATGAGCCAAATTATAAAGACTTTTTAAAGGAAATGGATTTATGTTTAAACGTCGCATTGAATGAGAAAGATTCTATAAATCTCAAACATATAGTCTTTCGTCTTGTTAATTGTACGGATATAGCTGTTAAAACTTCAAATTTATTTTACAAGATGAAAAAAAAAGATATTACCCATCAAAATATCTTAGATGCTTTGCAAAAGACTTCATTAAAAGAAGATTTCAATAGAATCCTTAAAAAATACAATTTACATATTGCGAACGAGAACTGTTATGAAGAGATATATCTTGTAAAAAAATCAGACTTCCTGAATATTAGTAACTATTCTAATAAAAAAGAAGTACCAGATTCCATCTTAGATGTAAACGTCAGTTTAAATATTGCTCATATGTGATCCAATCATGACTTTGGAGTGATTTTATCCCCATTTGGGCAAGGGTCTTTGTGGAAAACGGCAGTTTGTGTCACTAAGACACACCTTGCCAGTATAAATAAATGATACTTTTGTTGTTGATATTACCTCCCAATATTTCCTGACCAAAGTTAAGTCTTATCGACTTATTAGCTTCTTGACTTATCGACTGAGTTAAGTATGTAGTTTAATCAGTGAGTCAATTTTGACCTGAGTTAAAACTAACTTACTGACCATCTGACTTATAGATTTACTTTATTCTTGATTATACTTTGTAAACGAGGGTGTGGCGTATTGAATTTTGGTAGGTAGTGGGAGGTTTTAGAATAGGGTTTTCCCTACGGTTTTATCGGGAAAATCCCCGCTGCATGAAAGTTTTGTTTGCTATCTTTGTAGTGCTGGAAAACGGGCCTGAAGATGTGGCTCGGGCCATGTCACAGCGTTGAGCTGAGGTCTATTTGGCACGCTTGACAGACGAAAGTTCGGATTTATGAATACAAGAAACATGAGAAGAGGTTTGGTTATAGCTGTTTGTGCCACGGTGCTGTTGAGTAGCTGTGGCACTTATGCGGGTAGCGGTGCTTATACAGGTAGCACCCTTGGATCCGTATTGGGAAGTGCTATTGGTGGCATCAGTAATGGTGCCCGTGGCAGTGATGTCGGCACGATTGTCGGTATGGCGGGTGGTGCCATCGTGGGTGGCGCCATTGGGGCGCAGGCCGATAAGAAGCGTCAAGCCGATTTGGAACAATACCAACGCGACAAAGAGGAACGCGCTTATCAGCGCAAGCAGCGCCGACAGCGACAAAATGAACAGCGCGACGACCGCAGCTCTAATTATGAGCAGCAGGGCAAAGCGAACAGCGGCTTCGATGAGACAAATAGTGGTGACGACCGCTTGTACGATTTCGAGGGCAGTGATTACACGGGTGATTACAGTGCACAGCAGCCCACCACCCATCTACCCGAGTCGTCGAGTGTGGAAAAATTGGCGAAGGGACTCAGCTATACCCCGGCCATCGAGATTCGTAACGCTCGTTTTGTAGACGACAATCAAGATAATGCTATTTCGCGAGGTGAAATCTGTAAGGTGATTTTTGAAGTGTACAATCGTGGCACTGAGACCTTGTACGACATCCAACCAACGGTGGTTGAGATGTCCGGCAATAAGCATCTGTCTATTTCACCCAGTCTGCATGTGGAGAAAATCGAACCGGGTGAAGGCATTCGGTATACGGCTGTGGTTCGTGCTAACAATAAGTTGAAGAAGGGAACGGTCAAGATTTGTGCGTCTGTCGTACAAGGAAACAAAGCCATTTCGAAGGTTTGTGAGTTTAATATTCCGACAAAGAAATAATCGATAGCCAGTCATCTATCGAGCCATTGCAGCTTTCTTCCAGTTGGACAACATACATAAATCAGCCCCATGCGGGCCAGGTAAATGCTGAGCAACAATTGTTGTTCGGCATTTTTAATGCGGGTAGGAAATCATATTAGCGGCCTCGTTTGTGATGAAAGTGATAGCCAACGCCCAACATGAGGTGATTGGGAGTTTTGAAGTCGTATAGGCTATAGCCAATATTGAGGAAAACAGAATGTGCTACATCTACCTTCAAGGCCAGTGTTTGATACCATCCTTTCAGTTCAGCGTGTGCGTTGATGATGTTCTTTCCCATGCCCGCATCGATGGTGAAATAAGGCATCACAAACTCAGCTCTGGCAGAAAGCCCGAGAGACATTTGTCGGATGGCGGACGGACTTACGACATGATCCAGGTCGTTGTGCGATTCGTTATAGGCTACGACGTAGTCTTCAATGTACAGATTCGAGCTGCTGTCGTACACGCCATCTAATGAAATGCCGGCATTGAACCAGTGGTTCAGGTTATAGAGCGGGGTGAAGTTGAAGCCTATCACGCCATATCTGTCTGGCAAAGCCACGGGATTGCCATCCAAATACATGCCTTGTTTGCGCCAAGCACCATAAACCAAGAGGTCGTAACTGATGTGCTTGTTGAACGGCGGAATGACTCTTTTGGGAATCAGTTTGTCATTTTTACGATTTAGGTAGTAGGCCAGACTGACGCGACCGCCTATGATGTTGAGCCCGGCATTGGGTATTGTGGTGTTACCATTGGAATAATGAGAAAGCGAAATGCCTGCGTTTAAGTCCAGATGATTGGAGAGTCGCCAACTTAGATAGAAGTCAGCGTCGATATAGGCTGTCACCTTCGATCCGATGACCTTATTCTGTGGGTTGGTTTCCTGATTGTAGGGATGCCAGTTGAAGGTAAGCCCCAGGTTCCATTCATAATTGAGCGACAGGCTGGAGGTGAATCTCTTGATGGGCGCACCCTGAAAGATAAAGGCCGACAGCGGGTTTCCTAATTGTGGATTCAGGTTGTGGTAAGCCATACCAATGCCTTGGTAAGCATCCTTGTACGTCTGGGCTTGCACACTGGCCTGTGGCATCTGGAAGGCATATTTCAGGCGAGTGGTGAAGGCGTGGTTCATGGTTCGTCGCTCATCATTAACTCCTTTGAGGTACGGGTTGGTGTGTAAAATGGTCGATGGCACAACGTCCCATTCCAATCGGTGAATGGTCTTCTGCTGCACTTGCAAGGTGTCAGCATTCTCTGCATGAACATTGTTGGCAAAAAAGGCAATCCATAGAATGCTCAATGCAAGCCTTGTACCTGTCTGAAAAATGAGTTTCATGATGCGATGATGATTACAGGAACAAAAGTAGTGAAAATGATTGGTTGTGGCAATAGAATGGTATTAAAAATCAATTTGCCGTAGCCAATGCCGACATAAATGGAAGGTAGGGCGGTAGTAGCTTTGCTGATAGCTTTGTGTGGCGTGTTAAATAATGCTAACTAAGAGCATAAATGACGAAAAATAGTTGGAGGATATGCTTTTTGATACATATATTTGTGATATCAAAATAATATCAATAATCATCAAAATTATGGAAAACAAAGAGTTTACTTTTAAGGGAATGAAGGTCAACGGATTCGTCATGTTGTTCGTGTTTTTAGCCATTTTCGCCTTGGGCGTGTTCCTTATTGTGGCTGGTGTCGACTCTTCGGATGGGCTTATCGGGGCAGGTGTGAGTGTTTGTGTCACAGACTTGATCTTATTGATGGGCTTTGTGCAGGTAGAACCCAATGAAGCTCGGGTGATGATGTTCTTCGGAAAGTATCGCGGAACCTTCTCTGAGGTGGGCTTTCATTGGGTCAATCCGTTTATCAATACGAAGGAATTGTCTCTTCGTGCCAGAAACCTGAACGCCGAACCCATCAAGGTGAACGACAAAATTGGCAACCCAGTGATGATTGGGTTGGTGCTGGTTTGGAAGCTGAAGGATACATATAAAGCGATGTTCGAAATCGATTCGCAGACCATGGCGCAAGGGCTTGGCATCTCTGTGGGTAAGGATGTGAGTAGCATTATGCGTGCTTTCGAAAACTTTGTGATGATTCAGAGCGAGGCTGCCCTACGACAAGTCGCCGGTCAGTATGCCTATGACAACAACGAGTCCAATCAAGAGGAACTGACCTTGCGTGATGGTGATGAGTCTATTAACAAGGAATTAGAAATGAAGTTGGCCGAAAGATTGGAGATGGCCGGTATCGAAATCGTCGAGGCTCGCATCAATTATCTGGCTTATGCGCCCGAGATTGCAGCCGTGATGCTGCGTCGTCAGCAGGCATCTGCTGTCATCATGGCCCGCGAGAAGATTGTAGAAGGAGCGGTATCGATGGTGAAAATGGCTATTGATAAGCTCTCCAGTGAGGGCGTTATCGAGCTTGATGACGACAAGAAGGCGGCAATGGTCAGCAATTTGATGGTGGTTCTCTGTGGTGACGATACGGCTCAACCTGTTGTCAACACGGGTACGTTGAACATGTAAGGCGAATGGCAAAGAAAGAAAACAAGAATAAAAGTTTCATTCTGCGTATTGATTCAGACACGATGGATGCGGTAGAAAAATGGGCTGCTGACGAGTTTCGGTCGATCAACGGCCAACTGCAATGGATTATCAGTGAGGCTTTACGCAAGAATGGGCGACTCAAAAAACGAAAAATACAGGTGGTGGAGGAAGATAAGCCAGATGAAAACCCTGAAGAGCCGACCGCCTAAGCATCCTATGTCTTTGCAGATGGATGAATGTTCGTATCTTCATTCATAATCTGTAACATGGAAAAAGCCAATCAAGCGCATGGGTAGACTCACACGCAATGGCTGATTTGAGAAAATAAACATGCCGAAGAAGGAAAACCCTCTTCGGCATGTTGGTTTAAATGCGCTTGCGTCGTATGCTTTACTTCTTCAGCTTCAGGTCGGTATTGGTACCTTCTCCTGCTTCTTCAAACTTGTCGGATACCAGACGCAGTGTCTGATCGTCCAACTGAAGGAAGGTCACTGAATCCATTTTTTCTGACTGTACGCGTACATAATTCTTGCCGTTGTTCTCAATCAGTCTGGCTACACCAGTGGTGCGAGCCATGGTCTCTTTACCCTTCGGGGTAACAGCAACCTGCTCGTAAGCAAACTCCTTGATGCTGTCTCCATAGATTGAAAGGCTGTACTGGTATGTGCCATCAGCGGCAGGACCTTCGCCTTCGTAAACCAATGTGTCGGCTACAATCATTGTGTCGGCTGCCAAAGAATCTGTACCTTCTACATTGGCTGCTTTCTTACCATTTTGCTGACACGCAGCGAACATAGCTGCAGCAGCGAACATAAATACTAACTTTTTCATATTTCAGTTTGTTTATAGAATGATACAAAGATAACTCTTTTTCGATGTTATTATTGCAGCAGCGTGTGGTAATATTTGTAAAAAACGAAAAGCCACCCGACCATACCGGCAAAAATGCGTATCTTTGCCGATGAAACTAAGCATAGGAGAGGCAAAAAATGGGAATCAACGTAGCTGATATTAAGGACAAACGAATCGCTGTGCTGCTTTCGGGCGGTGTAGACAGCTCGGTCGTGGTGTACGAATTGGCGCAAATGGGACTGCATCCCGATTGTTTTTATATCAAGATAGGCCCCGAGGAAACCGAAGAGTGGGACTGCTCGTCAGAAGAAGACCTGGAGATGGCCACCGCTGTTGCTGCGAAATACGGTTGCAGGTTGCAGGTTGTTGATTGTCATAAAGAGTATTGGAGTGAGGTAACAAAGTACACCATGGAGAAAGTGAAGGCGGGTTACACGCCCAATCCCGACGTGATGTGCAACCGACTTATCAAGTTTGGAGCCTTTGATGCGAAGGTTGGTCATCAGTATGACTTGATTGCGACGGGCCACTATGCACAAACCGAGGTGATTGATGGTAAGAAGTGGCTCGTCACCAGTCCCGATCCTGTGAAAGACCAGACCGACTTTTTGGCTCAGATATACGATTGGCAGCTCAAGAAAGCCTTGTTTCCCATTGGACATTATCAAAAGAATGAGGTGCGCGAAATTGCCGAACGCGAGCATCTGGTCAACGCCAAGCGCAGGGACAGTCAAGGCATTTGTTTCCTGGGACAGATTGATTACAACGAATACCTGCGCCGCTATCTGGGCGAAAAGCATGGCGACGTGATAGAATTAGAAACGGGTAAGAAGATTGGTGAGCACCGCGGATTGTGGTTTCACACCATTGGTCAGCGTCACGGGTTGGGCTTTGGAGGCGGTCCTTGGTTTGTGGTGAAGAAGGACGTTCAGGCCAACGTACTCTATGTCAGTAGGGGATACGACCCGAAGACGGCCTACAAGTCGGTCTTTAAGGTACACGATTTCCATTTCCTCACCGAGCCTTTGGATATGAATCACATTACCTTCAAGATTAGACATACGCCCGAATATCATCCGGCAACCATAGAAAAGACGGCTGAAGGCTGCTATACCGTTCATGCTGCACAGCCCATCCACGGCGTAGCACCTGGGCAATTCTGCGTGGTATACGATGAACAGCACCATCGGTGCATCGGTTCTGCCGAGATTACCGTATAGGGTAAAATGGCTTGTGGTTTTCCTTCGTGATACAAGGCTTTTTGCTCTTCCGTTCCAATAACATTGACTTTGGAGGCCAATAGCATTGACTTTGGAGGCTAATTGCATTGACTTTGAAGGCCAATAGCATTGACTTTGGAGGGCTAAGTTAATGTTGTTGATTTTCAGATAGTTAGCTATCTTCTGTTGTTCGTTTTGACTAAGGGGCGACACATGATGTAGGAATATTTCCATTAACTGGTCGACACGCTTTTTTTGACGTAAGAACGAAATCGCTTTGATAAGCCAAACGAAAGCAAACAACCTTTTTATTCTGTTAGATGATAGTATAGATAAAGAGCTACACCGATGCAAATTTTTATGAATTTTAATCAACAAAATAAAGAAAATTATAACATGTTAGTTGAAAAAATATACTGGTAGTTGTGTCGATTTGTAAGCTGTAAACAAGAAAAGTGAGATTTTTGCTTGTTTCTTCTTTCTTTTATGTTAATTTTCCTACTTTTCCTATATTATTCTTGCGTTTCTTGTTAATTTGTACTAACTTTGCGATTCATTTTAGTAAATAATTATTTTTAACGCAAGAGAGAAATTATGGAGAAAAGACTTGGGATGGTTATGGTCGGCCTGTTCCTATGCATAGGAATGGTCTTTGCCCAAACCAAAATTACTGGAACCGTAATCTCCGGTGAAGACGGTGAACCCATCATTGGCGCGTCGGTGCTGATTAAAGGGACTACCGTTGGCGGAACGGTCACTGACATTGATGGTCACTTCACCTTGAACACAGCTGAAGGCACAACCATTGTGATCAGCTATGTGGGTATGGAGACCCAAACGCTGAAGGCGAAGAATGGAATGAAAGTGACGCTGAGACCCGATCAGAAGTTGGTCTTGGATGAAGTCGTGGTTACGGGTATGACCAGTACAGACAAAAGATTGTTTTCCGGAGCCGCTACGAAAATTGACGCCAAGGAGGCGAAGATTAGCGGTATGGCTGACATCAGCCGCTCGCTGGAGGGCCGTGCGGCCGGAGTCAGCGTGCAAAATGTATCAGGTACGTTTGGTACGGCGCCCAAGATTCGCGTGCGTGGTGCCACCTCTATTCACGGTAGCTCAAAGCCTTTGTGGGTGGTAGACGGCGTGATTATGGAGGACGTGGTGGATGTATCGGCAGAAGATTTGTCATCGGGAGATGCCAACACGCTGATTTCATCGGCCATTGCCGGCTTGAACTCAGACGATATTGAGAGCTTCCAGATATTGAAAGATGGCTCGGCTACATCTATTTATGGTGCGCGTGCGATGGCTGGTGTCATCGTCATCACCACCAAGAAGGGT
>CABTXD010000083.1:0-7463 GCA_902488665.1 uncultured Prevotella sp.
CCTCCCCAAAAGGGAGGGGAGTAGATAGGCTGTTTTCTTGAGAAGGCTGTTTGGAAGATGAGTTGGAAAGTTAATG
This sequence comes from uncultured Prevotella sp., assembly GCA_902488665.1. Taxonomy (GTDB): domain Bacteria; phylum Bacteroidota; class Bacteroidia; order Bacteroidales; family Bacteroidaceae; genus Prevotella. Next base: position 77 of record CABTXD010000083.1, read on the forward strand.
AGTTACTGAGTTTGTGAGTTACTGAGTTTGTGAGTTTACAACCTCTGTTTAGCCAGCTATTTACTCCCCTCCCTTTTGGGGAGGGGTCGGGGGAGAGGCCACCGTTGGAGAGGCCGCCTCTTTTTCTACCCGTGCGTCACCCTGTCGTTGAGCTCTGCTAACTTGCCAGCGTTCCAGCGGTCGGTAGTGCCAACGAGATAGCCTGTGATGCGTTGCAGACGGTCGATGTGATGACTGCCGCACTTAGGACAGGTGTCGAGGTGTGCATCAGCGTTTTCGTACCCGCAGTCCATGCAGCGGTTGCGGTTGTGGTTCACGCTGCCGTAGCCCATGTTGTAGCGATCCATCATGTCTACCACGTTCATGATGACTTGTGGGTTGTGCGTGGCGTCTCCGTCTATCTCCACGTAGAAGATGTGACCACCACGTGTCAGGTCGTGGTAGGGAGCTTCTACCTCAGCCTTGTGGCGTGCGCTGCACTTGTAGTACACGGGCACATGGTTAGAGTTGGTGTAGTAGTCACGGTCGGTGATGCCTGGCAGTGCGCCAAACTCCTTGCGGTCTTTCTTGGTGAACTTTCCAGACAGTCCTTCGGCAGGTGTGGCGAGGATGCTGTAGTTGTGTTGGTACTGCTCGCAGAAGTCTTTGGAGCGGTCGCGCATGTAGGTCACGATTTTGATGCCCAACGCCTGTGCTTCTTCCGACTCTCCATGGTGCTTTCCTACAAGTGCCACGAGACATTCTGCCAATCCGATGAACCCAATGCCCAAGGTGCCTTGGTTGATGACACTCTCTATGGTATCGTTTGGCTCCAGCTGTTCGCAGCCGCCCCATAGTTTTGACATCAGCAAGGGGAACTGCTTGGCGAAGGCTGTCTTTTGGAACTGGAAGCGGTCGTCAAGCTGCTTGGCGGTGATTTCCAGCATGTCATCGAGCTTGGCAAAGAACTTGGCGATGCGTTGCTCTTTGTCTTTGATGTCCATGCACTCAATGGCGAGTCGCACGATGTTGATGGTGGAGAACGATAGGTTGCCCCTGCCCACACTCGTTTTCATGCCGTATCTGTTTTCAAACACACGAGTGCGGCATCCCATGGTAGCCATTTCGTACATATATCGCTTGGGGTCGTCGGCACGCCACAGCTCGTGTTGGTTGAAGGTGGCATCAAGGTTCAGGAAGTTAGGGAAGAATCTCCGTGCCGTCACCTTGCACGCCAAACAGTACAGGTCGTAGTTGCGGTCATTGGGCAGATAGCTCACGCCCCGTTTCTTCTTCCAAATCTGTATGGGGAAGATGGCAGTCTCACCGTTGCCCACGCCTTGGTAGGTGCTGTTGAGCAGTTCGCGTATCACGCAACGCCCTTCGGCAGAAGTGTCCGTACCGTAGTTGATGGACGAGAACACTACTTGGTTTCCTCCACGCGAGTGGATGGTGTTCATGTTGTGGATGAAGGCTTCCATCGACTGGTGGACGCGTGCCACGGTGCGGTTGATGGCATGTTGCTTGATGCGTGCATCGCCTTTCAGTCCGTTGAGTGGGCGGTCGATGTAGTCGTCTATCTCGGTTTGGTACAGGTGTTCGAAGTTGTCACCATAGAGATTTTCCAGATTTTTCACCTCTTCTATATATGAGGAGCGCACGAAGGGGGCGAGATAGAAGTCGAAGGCAGGGATGGCTTGTCCGCCGTGCATCTCGTTTTGTGCGCACTCCAAGGAGATGCACGCCAGCACGGCGGCTGTCTCGATGCGCTTGGCGGGTCGGGAAGAGCCGTGCCCAGCGGTGAACCCATGTTGCAGGATGTTGTCCAATGGGTGCTGGCAGCAGGTGAGCGACTTGGTGGGGTAGTAGTCTTTGTCGTGCACGTGTAGCAGATTGTGTGCCACCGCCTCACGACTTTGCTCTGACAGCAGATAGTCGTCTACGAAGGGTTTAGTGGTTTCCGAGGCGAACTTCATCATCATGCCCGCTGGCGTGTCAGCGTTCATGTTGGCGTTCTCGCGTGTCACATCATTGTTCTTGATGTTCACGATGTCTAAGAACACGTCGCGTGTCTTTGCCTTGCGTGCTATGCTGCGCTGGTTACGATAAGCGATGTACTTCTGTGCCACGTCTTTGCGCGCACTCTTCATGAGTTCCATTTCTACAGCGTCTTGGATGTCCTCCACCGACATTTGCGGTTTTCCGTGCACCGAGATGTGGTCGGTGATTTGCTGTATGAGTCGTTCGTCTTCACCTTTTTCGGTGTGTAGCATGGCTTTTCGGATGGCAGCCATGATTTTTTGGTCGTTGAAGCCTACTATGCGTCCGTCGCGCTTCACTATGGTTTGAATCATATTTTTTAGTTTACGAGTTTACGAGTTGACAAGTTTACGAGTTGATGAGTTTTTTAGTTGACAAGTTTACAAGTTGACGAGTTGACAAGTTTTTCTAGGATTTCTAGTTTTCCTAGTTTTTCTAGTTTTCCTAGGTTTTCTAGTTTCCTAGTTTTCCTAGGTCTTCTAGGATTTCTAATTTTTTTAGAATCACTAGCTTTCTAGGATGCCCCTGGAAGAAAACATTGTACTTGCTTACTATCTTTTTTTTATTGCTTTGCAAAGATAGTAAATATTTCAATGAAAAATCATTTTGGAAAACTTTTATCAAGTTAATAAAAGTTAATCACCTTAAATACAATGAGTTACAAAAAGTTTTGGAAAACTTTGTCTATGAATTTATGAAAGAAATTATATTTTTAGATAATTAACTTGGATGAAAATAGCTAATAGGTTATCAGTTTTTGTAAAGAATAGCTGGCAAACAAGCTGGTAAACAAACACGCTGATGAGCAAACAAGTTGACGAGCTGATGGCTTTTCTCGTGAGCCTCTCAGCCCATGAACCATCAACTCGTCAACTTGTGAACTTGTCAACTCGTAAACTTGCAATCTATCTCACCACCAGTTTGTCGAACAGTAGGCGCTTGCTGCCGTCCACCGTTCGCAGGGCACGCAGCATGATGTAGCGGGCGGGGGTGGGGGTGAGGTATACATCCTGTCGGATGGGGTTGTTGCGGATGTTTGAGAATTCGCCCGTTGTGAGGGTTCGCAGCTGTGAAGGGTCGTCACCAACGAGAATCTCGTAATGTGTTGCGATGCCCTTTTGCGCCGGCTGATAATGTAGCGCGCTCACGGTGCGGCTCTGTCCCAAATCCATCAACACCTCATTCTCTGCCGTGCCTGACACCTGGGTAAACGTATAACCTTTCAGATCGGCTTCCTTCAACTCAAAACTTTCTTGTGCGTTGGGTGCGTAGAAGGCTCCTATCTCACTGATGCAGATGCATCCCCGCGCATCATTAAAGCGGATGCGCAGCTGCCGAGTGGTGATGGGCTTGAAGCGCAGCAGTCGTTTGTAGCCAATGGTGGTGGTCTCTTCATTGAGCCGGATGGGCAGCCACTGCTTGCCCGAGAGATACTCCACGGTGAAGCTCTTGACGCGCTGTCCCAACGGGATGTACTCTTGCAGTAGTAGGCGGTTGAGCTGTGTGGCACGGCGGAAACGGATTGTGAGCGTGGCACTACGCACACTGTCATGGGTGGCCCAATAGGTGTCATAGTTGTTGTCGGTGAGGGCCTTCACGCCAAACCGTCTTCCTCGCTCGTCAGACGCTTTGATGCGTGCGCCCCGCAGGAGGTTGTGTTCCAGCTCAGTCGTCACGCGCTGGTGCATGGCCACGATGTTGGCAGAGTCGGTGCGATGGATGCGGCCCTCCTTGTTGACAGGGAAGTTGATGAGTAAGTTGGCGTTGTGTCCCACGCTGCGATAATACAGGTCGGTGAGATGGTCTACCGATTTCACCTTGTTGTCTTCGCGCTCATGGTAGAACCATCCCGGTCGGATGGACACGTCGCACTCTGCCGGCACCCATTGGTTGCCATCGGCGTGTCCCTGTTGCAGTTCGTAATACTTCTCATAGCCAGGGAACACTTCGCCCCGGCGCAAGAACGACCAGTTGGTGGCATGCGCATATCCCCGCTCGTTGCCCACCCACCGACAGCCCGGTCCGCCATCTGAGAACACGATGCACTGCGGTTGCAGTTCGTCAATCAGCTTGTAGGCGCGATCGTATTGGTAGTAGGTGCGGCGGTCAATGGTCCGCGTGTCCTTGGCACCGCCATACCATCCGTCGCCACCGTTGGCTCCATCGAACCATATCTCGAAGATGTTGCCGTAGCGCGTGAACAGCTCACGCAGCTGGTGGTAGAAGTAGTCTACATAAAACGGCGTTCCGTAGAAAGCCTGGTGCCTGTCCCAGGGCGAGAGGTATACGCCAAACTTCAGTCCGTACTTCCTGCATGCCGCAGCCAGTTCGCCCACCACGTCGCCCTTGCCGTCCTTGTAAGGCGTGTTGCGTATGCTGTAGTCGGTGTAGTTGGTGGGCCACAGACAGAAGCCGTCGTGGTGTTTGGCGGTGATGATGACACCCTTCAGACCTGCCTTGACGAAGGTTTGCGCCCATTGTTCACAATCGAGCCTGGTGGGATTGAAAGTTTCCAATTTGCAGTCGCCGTAACCCCATTCGCGGTCGTTGAAGGTGTTCAGACCAAAGTGTACGAACGCGTATGTCTCCATCTGTTGCCACCTCACCTGATGCTCGGTGGGGATAGGCATCACCGGTGCGGGTGTCTGGTCGTTGTCCTTGGCATGTATTGTCAAACTGCCGGCCAGCGTCATGGCCAGTAGGAGCATCCTTGTGTTCATAGCGATTTGTTTTAGTGTCATGTTGTTTTGTCCGTCCGTTCCGCTTGGCGTGTTTGATGGGTTAATCCTTCTCTATCTCCGTGAGCTGTCCGGTTTCCGAATCAATGATGAAGCCGCGTACTATGACGCTGCGCGGAATCAAGGGATGACGCCTGATGGCTGTCACCGTGAGGCGCACGTCTTCTTCGATGTCTGGAAAGCCACCGAGGTATCGCTCCAAATCGGTGTACTTGGATGCCTCGGCCAGCGCCTCCTCTTTGATGCCCCGCTGCCGCATCAGCTCGATAAAATGGTTGGCGTGCATGTTGCACAGACCGCAGTTGGTGTGATGAATCACCATCACCTCTTCGCAGCCCAGCTCGTAGATGGCCACCAGCAGTGAGCGCATCACCGTATCGTAGGGCGATAGCATCGTGCCGCCGGCCACCTTGATGAACTTGGCATCACCGTTTTTCAGTCCCATCGCCTTTGGCAGCAATTCCGTCAGGCGCGTGTCCATGCAGCTCAGTACGGCCAGCTTGCGGTCGGGTTGCCCCGTTGTGATGTACTTCTCGTATTCTTTTTTGGCTACGAATTGTTTGTTGAAGGTCAGAATGTCGTCAATCATATAGGTGTTTTCTGATGTTTGTTAGGGTTTCAAAGAATTTGTGTTCATAGGCACGTCCGCCTCTTTCACGCTTGTCTGTTCCCAGATGCCTTGGTGGCATCGCTGTGCGTGTCGTTGCTCTTGACCATCATGCTTACGAACGATTGCTCGGCCATGTACGACGAGCGCACCAACGGACCGCTCTCTACATGGTCGAAGCCCAGCTCCAGCGCCTGTTGTTTGTACAGGGCGAAGGTGTCGGGATGAACGTACTCCACCACGTCAAGCTGGGCGGATGAGGGTTGCAGGTACTGTCCGATGGTCAGCATGCGGCAGCCCGCCTCACGAGCGTCGCGCAGCAATTGCGTCACCTCGTCGGGCTGTTCGCCCAATCCCACCATGATACCCGTCTTGGCGATGAATCCGGCCGCGGCAATCTCTTGCAGCACTGCCAGACTATTGCGGTAGGTGGCCCGACTGCGGACGGATGGCGTGAGCCTCTCAACGGTCTCCAGGTTGTGTCCCACGATGTCGGGTTGGGCATCCAGCACGGTTTGAAGCTCTCGGCCCCGGTAGTCTGGAATGAGTATCTCGATGATGGTGTTGGGACACAGGCGGCGCACCTCTCGGATGGTTTCGGCCCAATGAGCCGCCCCCTTGTCGGGCAGGTCATCACGATCAACAGAGGTAATCACGGCATGTTTCAGTCCCATCGCCTTCACCGATCGCGCAATCTTTATCGGTTCCGTGCCATCGGGTGGCAGCGGATGACCCGTCATCGTGGCGCAGAAGCGACAGGCGCGCGTGCAGCGGTCGCCCAGAATCATGAAGGTGGCCGTGCCGTGTTTCCAGCAGTGTCCCCTGTTGGGGCATTTGCCACTGCTGCAAATGGTGTGCAGTCCGTTTTGTGCGATGGTATCTTCCACCATGCCGTATTTCTCGCCACCCTCTATCTGGGTGTACAGCCAGCGAGGCTTCCTTAATATAGGTTTTCTTTGTGTTTTGTCCATGTGGTGTTTTTGTCCAGCAGGTTAATCCTGCCATTTTGCTGAATGCAAAGATAAATATTTTTGCAAATAAAAGCAAGAAAAAACCATCTTTGCCTATCACCTTGAAGACAACTTCTTTTGTACTGATGCTTCTTGCCGTAGAATCTGCTCACTCTTTTTCACTTTCATTCACTATGCTTTGGAAAGAATAGTTCCAGCAGATGGTATTCTCTAATAGCTAAACCATTATCATTCAAGCAGATGACTTCTTTTTATATAAGTGCTTAGTGGTAATAGGCCGCTAAATGCGCATGTACAAAGGATTTGAACACAATTTAGTAATTCAACGGATTTAAACTCTGTAAATGGAACAAATATTGCGCAATTCGACAGTATCTTTGCAAATAAAGAGAGTCACCCCTTTGAACCTCCCAGCGTAGGTGCGTGATGCATCATGTTCCGGTCCACAGAGTAAATGGACGAAGGGAGGGTGGGGTGACAGCAAACTTTTTGACTTAGGATAATCAAGTAAATATAAACTGTAAAGTAAAAATGGAAATCACACAAAAACAGGCAAAAGATGCCATGAGAAACACGTTTGAAAGGTTGATGAGGTTGCCAGAAGGTAGCCAGGTGCGATGGTTGGGCACCGTGTCCGACTTGGTTGAACTGGTCCACATGGATGTGGTACGACGGTCTGACCATCGATGAACACGGACAGGTGCTCAACTTCAGCACCACCGTCAACCTTCTTTGCGAGCGGCTCAACTTGCCCTCGCCCCGTAAACCTAACACGGTAATGAATAATGTGCGGAAACGCAAGAACCCCGATCTGCTGCTCCTCACCCGCTGCCGCCACCTGATGGAGCAAGGCGAAGAGCCGCTGGCACGTTTTATCATAGAGCAGCCTCTCCCCCGGCCCCTCCCCAAAGGGGAGGGGAGTAAATAGCATATTACTTTGAACTGTACTTACTTTGAATTTTGAACTTTGAACATTGAACTTTGTGATTAGCTGAACTATCAACTCGTCAACTCATTAACTTGTCAACTTGTCAACTCGTCAACTACAAACA
>CABTXD010000084.1:0-7412 GCA_902488665.1 uncultured Prevotella sp.
TTCGCTTCCAAAACAACAAGGAGAAGTGGGTGGCATTGGTTGGATTGCTTGATGGCTATCCTTACGAAATCTTCACTGGTTTGCAAGATGACGATGAGGGAATCGTACTGCCCAAGTCGGTTGTCAAAGGAAAAATCATCAAACAGAAGCAGGATGACGGCCCCAGCAGATACGACTTCCAGTTTGAAAACAAGCGTGGCTATAAGACTACGGTGGAGGGACTTAGTGAGAAGTTCAACCCAGAGTATTGGAACTACGCCAAACTCATTAGTGGTGTGCTGCGCTATCGCATGCCCATCGACCGCGTCATCAATCTGGTGAGTTCACTACAGTTGAAAGACGAGAGCATCAACACTTGGAAGAATGGTGTGGAACGTGCCTTGAAGAAATATGTAGACGATGGCACCGAGGCCAAAGGGAAGAAGTGTCCGGTGTGTGGACATGAGACCCTTGTGTATCAAGAGGGCTGTCTGATTTGCAAAAACTGCGGTGCCAGCCGTTGTGGATAATCGACCTTTATGATTAAACAATCAAGTTATATTTATTTAAGCAACCTGCGGTTTCGCGCCTATCACGGCGTGTTACCGCAGGAACGCGTTGAAGGCAACGACTTCATTGTGAACATTCGGCTGGCCTACGACTTTGACAAGGCCATGGAAACTGATGATGTAGCCGATACCTTGAGTTATGCCGACGTGTATCAACTCGTTCAACAGGAAATGCAACAGCCTTCCAACTTACTCGAACATGTGGTGGGTAGGATAGGGAAGCGCTTGCTGGCGGAATTCCCGTTGATCAAGGCTATCGACCTGAAACTCACCAAGGTTAATCCTCCCATGGATGCCGATTGCGACGGTGCCGGTGTGGAAATACATTTAATAAATGAAAAAAACGATTGAAAGATAAAGGGTTTTCCATCTAAAAGCATTACTTTTGCAACTATATGAATAAGAAGGTCTGGCACTGTTTGCTTTGTTTCTTACTGTTTGCGTCAGTGGGTTTGGCTGCAAACAAAAAGTTTACGCTGGTCATCGACCCCGGACATGGCGGAAGAGACCATGGTGCAGCAGGCGTTTATTCAAAAGAAAAAGATCTTGTTCTGAAGTTCGCATTGGCCTTTGGACAAATGGTTGAACGCAATTGTCCCGATGTCAAGGTTATCTATACGCGCAAGACAGACGTCTTTATTCCACTGGCCAGACGCGCTGAAATCGCCAATAAGAATCGTGCCGACTTGTTTATCTCTGTTCACATCAATGCCTTGTCGGGTGGACGTAAGGTGAGAGGATTACAAACTTATACTCTTGGACGGGGACAGAACACTGGCCAAAAAGGCATCATGGAGAACTTAGAGGTGGCCAAACGTGAGAACTCGGTTATCTTTCTGGAGAAAGATTATAAGCAAAAGTATCAGGGTTTTGACCCTTCATCGCCCGAAAGCAACATCATGTTCGAGTTTATTCAAGACAAAAACATGCAGCAGAGTGTGGAACTAGCGCGTTACATGCAGAACCATATCCGAGCTGCTACGGGTTTGAACGACATGGGTGCGCATCAAAACAATTTGGCAGTGTTGCGGCTATCATCCATGCCGGGATGCTTATTGGAATTGGGATTCATCTCAACCCCCGAGGAAGAAGACTTCATGAATGCCGCCGGAGCAGCCGATATGTATGCCCGGGGCATCTTCAACGCATTCGTACAATACAAGAACAAATATCACCAAGGATTGGTTGTTCCTTACAAAGCCCCAGCCGTACCAAAGCCACAGGTGCCTGAAATTGTTCCGGAGGTCTACAAGGAGCAGAGCCAAAAAGCGGAATCTGCGAAAAATGTTAAGAATCGTGGTGTGTCTCTTACCCCCAATGTTCCACAACCGAAAGTGACTGAAGCTACATCTACCAATCAGCAAGCACCTCAGATAGCAGCCAATCAGTCAGGTGTACAGGCGACTACAGCCATGTCTCAACCGACTGAAGCAGCGCCTAATGCGAAAAATGAGGTTCGCACGTCCGCTCAAACCCCAACATCGCCGGTTGCAAATGCCGCTCAGGAAGTCCCCATCTTCAAGATTCAAATCCTCACGACCAGTCGAAAACTGGCATCAACGGATGCTGCTTTGAAAGGACTCAAAGGGTGCGAGTGGTACGAAGCTGGTGGTGATGTGAAATACACTTACGGTTCATCTGCCGATTACAATGAGATACGTCGACTTCGAAAAGAAATCATCGATCGTTTCCCTGATGCCTTCATCATTGCATTCAAGAATGGACAGCGCACGGATGTGAACGAGGCAATCCGCACGTTTTTGCAGAATAAAAAGAAATAAGGTTGTTTTTTTAAGTTCCAACGGATATGATAAAAGTAAGAAATGAAATAAAAATTGCCCTCGTGGCGGTTGCTGGTATCGTGGCTCTATTCATCGGAATGAACTTTCTGAAAGGTACAAATCTGTTTACAGGCAGCAAAACTTACTATTTTGCTTTCGATGACATTAGCGGTTTGACCAAGTCGAGTCCTATCTACGCCTCTGGTTATCAGGTGGGATTGGTTAAGGATATCATTTTCGATTACAGCCACAAGAACAAGACCAAGGTTATTGCAGAGATGGATAAGCAGATGAAAATCCCTACGGGAACCACGGCCTTTATCAGCAGTGACGTACTGGGTAACATAAAAGTAACCTTGAACATCGCCCCCAATAGAGGCCAGTTTATCCAGGAAGGTGGTCTCATCCCAGGCGACATCGATAGAGGACCCATGGGTGAAGTGACGTCCATGATACCTGCGGTGAAACAGATGTTGCCTAAATTAGATTCCATTTTGCTAAGCCTTAATCAGCTTTTGGCCGACCCAGCCATTGCAAGTTCCGTGCATAATGTGCAGGACATGACGGCCAATCTCACCAAAACTTCCCGCGAACTGAATACTATCGTTGCAAAATTAAACCGTGAAATACCAGGTGTGGTGGCGAAAACAAATACCATTTTGGATCATTCTGAAACGTTCACTGCCAACCTTTCACAGGTAGATGTGGCCACGACCATGCGAAAAGTGGATGAGGCTATGGCCGATGTCAAGGCGGTTACGGCCAAAATCAACAGCAATGAAGGCACGCTGGGATTGTTGATGCGCGATCCATCGCTTTACAATCAGATCAATACCACCGTGCGCAGTGCTGATTCTCTCATGGTGAACATCCGTCAACATCCTAAACGTTACGTTCATTTCTCTATCTTCGGAAGGAAAGATAAGTAAGGTGGCATACATTATTTGACTGCGATGATGCTAAATTTCGACTATCATCATCTGTCGAATGTGATGTGTCTTTAATTAAAAATGGTCTAAATAAGAAAACAGACTGTTTCACATTGGTCGAAATGGCATAATGCGTTAACAGCGTAGCCGATAATAGATATTTCATTCATGTTTCACCGTTCAAGTATGTATCTTGATGGTATTCAACTTAACTTACTTGTTCTCAAAGTTTTATGAACAAGCAACATCAAAAGCAATGAGATTTCTTTTAGAAAGTTGCTAATATGCGGGTAGTTAGGTACTTACGATTTTTCTCCTGTTGAAACATAGAAACATGCATTTGCTCAATCAAGTTTTCTTTTATAAATTTGCAGTCGATTGATCACCAAATTGATCGAAAGACATACGTAAAATACTACATGATTCAATGAATGTAAGTCCTAATCAAGCTTGGGGCCAAGCCCTTGCGCTCATCCGTGAGAATGTTTCCAAGCAACAATATGATACATGGTTTCAGCCCATCACCTACGAGTCGTTCGACGAAGCGACCCGCACGTTGTTGATACAAGTACCCAGTCCGTTTGTGTACGAGTACCTGGAAGAGAATTATATCGACTTATTGAGCAAGGTGCTCAGGCGTTCTTTTTGCGACAACATTCGTTTGAAATACCGTATTGTCACCGATCAGGAGCATCATTTAACACAGGATGTAGAGGCAGAACAGACCGATGTGACTGGCGTTAAGCCACAGAAGAAAACCCGTGCCAATCAACCTCCGTCAGCTCTTGACGCCGCCCAGCCGCAACAGTTGGACCCAAATTTGAATCCACACCTTACTTTTAATAATTATATTGAAGGCGACAGCAACAAGTTGCCGCGCTCGGTTGGCATGTCTATTGCCGAACATCCCAACAAAACACAGTTCAATCCGATGTTCATCTACGGTCCGTCGGGCTGTGGAAAGACCCACTTGATCAACGCCATCGGCATGCTCTCTAAGCAGCTCTACCCGCAGAAAAGGGTGCTGTACGTTAGTGCACGCTTGTTTCAGGTGCAGTACACCAATGCCGTTTTGCAGAACTCTGTGAACGACTTCATCAACTTTTACCAGACCATTGACTTGTTGATTGTCGACGACATACAAGAGTGGATGACGGCAACGAAGACACAAGACACTTTCTTTCACATCTTCAACCACCTGTTCCGCAATGGTAAGCGCATCATCTTGGCCAGTGATCGACCACCTGTTGACTTGAAAGGAATGAACGAACGGCTGCTGACACGGTTCGCATGCGGACTGATTGCCGAGTTGGAGAAACCCAACTTGCAACTTTGTATCGACATCCTGAATAGTAAGATACAGCGCGACGGTCTTCAAATTCCAGACGACGTGGTACAGTATATCGCACAGACGGCCAATGGAAGCGTGCGCGATTTGCAAGGCGTCATCAACTCGTTACTGGCCTATTCGGTGGTTTACAACAGCGTGGTGGATATGCGTTTGGCACAAAGAGTCATACAGCGTGCCGTGAAGATCGATGACAAACCGCTCACCATCGATGAGATTCTCGACACCGTTTGCCGACATTTCAACGTCACTGTATCGGCAGTGAACAGCAAGAGTCGAAAGCAAGAGTTGGTAACGGCGCGTCAATTGTCCATGTATCTGGCGCAAAAGTACACCAAGATGCCAGCCTCTCGCATTGGAAAGCTGGTGGGCGGGCGCGATCACTCCACCGTTATTCATAGCTGTTCGCGCATCGAACAGCGCCTGAAGTTGGACTCCATGTTCTCCAACGAGGTGATGAGCATTGAGAATTCGTTCAAGTTGAAGCAATAACCGGCAGTATCAATCCCTGTTTGTCGTCCACTTTAATATTTAAAATGAAATAGACATCTTGTCCAAGGCCCTCGAGCTTTGGACTTTTTTTTGCCTTGAGTCCATTTCTATCGAATTGTTAGTCGCAAGGTTGTTTTTTGCGAATATTCTTTGCTGGTCTTGTTGAAAAGTCATACCTTTGCCGTCGGTTTACAAACAGTAAGCTAAGGGTGCTCACTTTTATTCGTGGGCTGAGAACAAACCTTCTGACCTGATCTGGGTAATACCAGCGTAGGAATTGACCAAGAAGCCAAGTGGGCGAAGTTCTTCAACAGTAAAACTTTGCACTTGCTCTCTCCCTTATTCATTTATTTTTTTGATCGCTAAAAAAAACAATGAAAAAGTTTTTATGGGCAGCGTTTGCGATGACTGCCGCCAATGTGTATGCGGTGCAACCTATTGACACCTTGCATACTTACGAGTTACAGGATGTACAAGTAATTTCTACTCGTGCCAACAAGAAAACGCCTATGGCGCATTCGGACTTGTCACAAAAGCAAATCAAGCAGATGAACCATGGCAAGGACATTCCATTCTTGTTGTCTACGTTGCCATCGATTACCCTTACTTCCGATGCAGGTAATGGTATTGGGTACACCTCCTTGCGTGTGCGTGGCATCGATCCCTCGCGTGTGAACATTACTGCAAACGGTATTCCGATGAACGATGCCGAGAGTGCAACCCTCTTCTGGGTGAACATGAGCGACTTTGCCTCGAGTGTGCAGAGCATGCAGCTGCAACGAGGAGCTGGTACGTCTACCAATGGTGCGGGTGCTTTTGGTGCTACCTTGAACATGCAAACCGAGAACATCGGTACCAAACCATTCTTCGGTATCGACCTTTCGGGCGGCAGTTACGGTTCGCACAAGGAGACTTTGCGCTTCGGAACAGGACTTATCGGGGGACATTGGGGCATACAAGGACGCCTTTCAGATATCGGTAGCGACGGCTATTTGGACCGAGCTTCCACCAAACTCAATTCGTATTTCATCCAAGCGGGCTATTTCTCGGACAACACCATGGTGAAGTTTGTCACCTTCAATGGCGTGGAGCGTACTTATCACGCATGGAACTACGCTTCCAAGTACGAACAAAGTCTGTACGGACGCACCTACAATTCGTGCGGTGAGTATTCCGATGCCGAGGGCAAGGTGAAATATTACGACGGACAAACGGATAACTACCATCAGCAAAACTACCAGCTGCATTGGAGTCAACTACTTGGTGACCAATGGAAACTCAACGTTGCCTTGCATTATACTAAGGGTGACGGATACTACGAGCAGTACAAAGGAAAAGGCAATTGGTATCAATATCATCTGTCTAAAGACACCAAGTTGTTGGGCGACTTAGTGCGCCAAAAGAAGATGGACAACGATTTTTATGGTGCTGTAGGTTCCATTAACTATGACAACAAGCGTGGTTTGACAGCCAACATCGGTGGCGGTTGGAACAAATATGTGGGCGGTCACTTTGGAAAAGTCATTTGGACGGGTGCCCCTTTCTATCAGATAGAAGATGCCAACGGCAATAAGAAGAAGGTGTATCAGATGGGACCCTCCACATTGGAGCCTGATAACGAGTATTACAACAACGATGCCAAGAAGGTGGACGGCAATGTTTACGGAAAGGTAAACTGGGAGTTCGTAAAGGGTTTGAGTGCCTTTGCCGACTTACAATATCGTCATGTGGGCATTAAGATGACAGGTCCTTCCGATGCATGGGATGACAATAACAAGCAGGTTGTCTTCAATCTTGACCAAAAGTTCAATTTCTTCAATCCTAAGTTTGGACTCAATTATCAGGCTGATGCCAACAACCGCGTGTATGCATCGTATGCCATTGCGCACAAAGAGCCTACCCGCAACAGTTTTGAGCAAAACCTTGACACCAAGTTGGAGGCAGAGAAATTAGGCGATTTGGAAATAGGTTACCAGTTTGCCTGTGCCAAATACAGCGCAGGTGTCAACCTATATTATATGAATTATAGCAATGAATTTGTGCTCACTGGCGAACTGGATGCCATCGGTGAGATGAAGACAAAGAATGCAGGTCGTAGCTATCGCATGGGTATTGAATTGGAATCGGCTTGGCAGCCTGTCGACTGGTTCACTTGGAACGTTAATGCCACCTTCAGCAAGAACCGTGTTAAGGACTGGATGGTGAAGTTGGAAGACAAGAAGAACGTTTCTTTGGGCGACACACCTACCAGCTTTTCTCCAGATCTTATCTTCAACAACATCTTCTCATTCAACTACAAAGGGTTGTCTGCCAA
>CABTXD010000085.1:0-7165 GCA_902488665.1 uncultured Prevotella sp.
AGGGAGAGGGTTGCAACTGGGTTTTACGACTGACCCGATTTTGGCGACTATTCGTGATGATAAGGCTCGCCTCTCAGGATGGTACAAGCTCGATACAACTGCTCAACAAAGATTAGTCGAACCATCTGATGCGAGAATGTCAATTTAGATAAAGAAATCTTTTCATTTGCACGCGCATAGACTTCAGGTGAGAAACCGTATGGGCCACCGATCACAAAAACAAGTTTTCTAACCGCCTGCTGCTTCTTTTCCATCCATGCAGCCAATTCAATACTCCGAAATTCTTTGCCATGCTCATCTAATAAAACCACAGTATCAGCAGCCTCTATCTTCTTAAGAATCAACTGCCCTTCCTGCACTTTTTGCTGTTCCACTCCCCTGTTCTTGTTGTTTTTTAGCTCAGGAATCACAGTTATGTTGAATGGTACATAATGACAAATCCTCCGTACATAGTCCTCTATACCTGCAATATAATGTGGATTATCAGTTTTACCCACTACTATTAGTTCTGTTTTCATCTACTGAAAGGTTTTCCTACCACATTCGTTCCATTACCATTCACGGAGAATTCGCTTGTTACTTCTCTGCACAGGATATTTATTTCTCATCTGGGTTGATGATGTCATATTGATCTTTTCGCTTCGGATTCATCGGGAACCATCCTTTTTCAACTCGTTTCTTTTGAGAGAACAGTTCCCCAATGGTCCACAAACACGAAGCACCCAATACGCCAAGGAGCGATGAAAACATGACATCTTCAACAAATAGTGACGCTATGACAGATAGAATGCCCATAACCAGGAATATCCACCAGGGACGAACGCCCCATTTGTACTCAACCTTAATCACCACGGGATGAAAGAGGCCGATGATAAGAAATGTTGATATCGCTATTATTAGTCCTTTGTAATACATGGTTATCAATAAGTTTAAAACTTGAAGTTGTTAATCAATCGCTATTTTGCAAGCTCTTTGCAAATGTACAAAAAAACGCTTAATGCCAGAAAATTCTCATTTAAAATTAGTATCTTTGTCAAACAATACGTATAACTTAAACAGCATAAAGATATGGCAAACAATGCAGAACTGATTGCCCAGTGTGAACAGAAGGCAAAACAATGGTTGACTCCCGCATTTGATGAGGAGACCCAGAATGAAGTGAAAGCAAAGATTAAAGCTGAAGACAAGATAGACTTGATCGATTCTTTCTACAAAGATTTAGAGTTTGGAACAGGTGGACTTCGTGGTATCATGGGTGCCGGAAGCAACCGTATGAACATCTATACGGTGGGCATGGCTACCCAAGGATTTGCCAACTACCTGAAGAAAAACTTCCAGGATCGCGCATCCATATCCGTCGTCGTGTGCCACGATTGCCGCAACAACAGTCGTAAATTCGCTGAAAGTGTTGCCGATATATTCACGGCCAATGGCATCAAGGTATATTTGTTCGACGACATGCGACCTACACCCGAGTGTTCTTTTGCCATCAGGCATCTTGGTTGCCAAGCTGGTGTGAACATTACAGCTAGTCACAACCCCAAAGAATACAATGGATATAAGGCTTATTGGGAAGATGGCGCACAAGTGTTGGCCCCACACGACATGGGAATCATCAATGAAGTGAACAAGGTGAAGGTAGAAGACGTTAAGTTTGAAGGTAACAAACAGCTGCTTCAAATCATCGGAGAGGACATCGATCAAGCTTATCTCGACGCAGTTAAGACCGTTAGCATTGACCCGGAAGTGATTAAACGCCAACACGATTTGAAAATCGTTTACACCCCTTTGCACGGCACAGGCATGAAGATGATTCCACGATCACTCAAATATTGGAGCTTCGACAACGTGCATTGCGTTAAGGAACAGATGGTAAAGGATGGCAACTTCCCTACCGTTGTTTCTCCAAACCCAGAAAATGGAGAGGCGTTAACATTGGCTTTGCGCGACGCCAAACAACTCGATGCCGACATCGTGATGGCCAGTGACCCTGATGCTGACCGTGTTGGTATGGCATGCAAGAACGACAAGGGCGAGTG
Organism: uncultured Prevotella sp.; assembly: GCA_902488665.1. Taxonomy (GTDB): domain Bacteria; phylum Bacteroidota; class Bacteroidia; order Bacteroidales; family Bacteroidaceae; genus Prevotella. The sequence goes on from CABTXD010000085.1 coordinate 2,040, forward strand.
GATATTGATCAATGGAAACCAAACATGCTTGATTTTCCTCTATTACATCATCACCAACCGCAAGAACATGGGCCTGTTGAAGCCAACAGACTACATCGTTAAGACCATTGTGACCACAGAAGTGATTCGGAAAGTTGCCGAGAAAAATAACATTGAGATGATTGATTGCTACACAGGATTCAAGTGGATCGCTCGCGAAATACGCGTTGCTGATCCCAGCAAGAAATACATCGGTGGCGGCGAAGAGAGCTATGGTTTCATGGCAGCCGACTTTGTTCGCGACAAGGATGCTGTGAGTGCTATGTGTCTCTTGGCTGAAATTTGTGCGTACGCCAAAGATCAAGGCAAGACACTTTACGATCTTCTTCTGGACATCTACCTGGAATATGGCTTCTCCAAGGAGTTTACCGTCAATGTGGTGCGACCCGGAAAGACTGGTGCAGATGAAATCAAGGCCATGATGGAGGACTTCAGAAAGAACCCACCGGCAGAGCTTGGAGGTTCAAAGGTCGTTATTTGGAAAGACTACCAGACGCTCGAACAGCGTGACATCAATGGAGATATCACCAAACTTGAAATGCCAGACACCAGCAATGTGCTACAGTGGTTCTGCGATGACGGCACTAAGGTGAGCGTTCGCCCATCGGGTACAGAGCCCAAAATCAAGTTTTATCTGGAGGTTAAAGGCACGATGAAATGTGCCGGATGCTACGAACGTTGCGATGCAGAGGCTGATGAAAAAATCAATGCCATCAAGAAAAGTTTGCATCTTGAATAATCCATGAAACGAATTGAGCTTCCTTCACTGGCGGCTCAATTTGTTGCTTCAAATTCTAGGTCATTACGTGCGCCAACCAAAGTCAAAGAGTTTAGCGGCTAAAGTCAAAGAGTTTAGCAGTTAAAGTCAAAGAGTTTAGCAGTTAAAGTCAATGAGTTTGACCGCCAAAGTCAATGAGTTTAGACAGCAAACCCATAGAGATTAGCATCCAATCTCTATGGGTTTATATTTAACTATCATTCAGATAGTTACGAATTAAAATTGTATTGTTTTCTATTAATTAGAATGTTCTGCTATCTCCTTCTGCGCACATTCAGTGCAGACGCCTTTATAGTATAGCTGAATCTCATCAACAATATTTCCGTGAATATTTCTGTTCTGAACAAGTTTCGGTGCATCTTCTTCAGGCAAATCTATCACCCTTTTGCATTTCTTACAATAAAAATGTACATGGGGCTCTACACAACCATCGTAACACACACGATGCTCGTCAATGGTTATCATTTGAGCAGCTTGATGTTCTGAAAATAAACGCAGCGTATTATAAACGGTAGTCTTACTTAGGGTTGGAATTTTGGGACACAAACCTTTATAAACATCCTCCACTGTTGGATGGGTATGATTTTCCATCAGGAACTCCATGATGGCCAACCGCTGTGCTGAAGGATGCACTCCAACTTCGATTAACTTATTATATGCTTTGTTTTCTGATGTCATATTCGTACATTTTTTGAAAGTGCAAATATACAAAAATCAATACAATTACAAGCATAAGAACAAAAAAGAATGGTGAAATCTTGCAGATTTCACCATTCTTCTGTTATAAATCTTACTTTCTTTGTTCAGAAAAGACATCCATAAAGTCAGAAATAGGAACTAATATTTGTTCTCCTGTTTCCATGTTTTTGATCGTTATCTTATTTTCCTTCATCTCGTTTTCACCAGCCATGGCCACGAATGCGATTTGCTTTGCATTAGCATAACTCATCTGCTTCTTCATTTTAACCGCATCTGGGTACATCTCTGCGCTGACTCCATGACTGCGAGCCTCATTGACCAAAGGTAAACAATAGGCCGTCTCTTTTTCGCCAAAATTGATGAAAAGAATTTGAGTAGAATTGGTTGTTTCTTTTGGATACAATTCTAAAGCATTTAATACATCATAGATACGATCGGCACCAAACGAGATTCCAACCCCACTCAATCCTGGCTTGCCAAAAATACCTGTCAAGTTATCGTAACGACCGCCACCTGTAATGCTGCCAATAGAAACATCCTTAGCCTTTACTTCAAAAATGGCACCGGTGTAATAATTAAGGCCTCGCGCCAAAGTCAAATCAAGTTCTATCTCGTTATGAAGCTGCATTGGTTTTAACACATCTAAGATATAGGCAACTTCTTCCACACCCTTCAGTCCTACCTGACTGTCTTTCAGCACGTTTTTGATGACGTTGAGCTTTTCATCATTTGTTCCTTGAAGAGAAATGATGGGTTGCAATTTATCGATAGCGTCTGGAGAGATACCGGCGTTTGCCAACTCTTGATTGACATTTTCCAGACCTATCTTGTCCAATTTGTCGATGGCAACTGTGATATCTACTATTTTATCCGCAGCACCTATCATCTCAGCAATACCCGAAAGTATCTTTCTGTTATTGATTTTGATGATTACCCGCACGCCAAACCTTTGGAACACCTCATCCACTATTTGCATCAATTCTACCTCATTGAGCAAGGAATCTGATCCCACCACGTCGGCATCGCACTGATAAAACTCTCGATATCGGCCCTTTTGAGGACGGTCGGCACGCCAAACGGGTTGAATTTGGTAACGCTTAAAAGGGAATTGAAGTTCATCATGATGCATGACAACATAGCGAGCGAATGGTACTGTCAAGTCGTACCTAAGTCCTTTCTCACAAAGTTGCGATGCAAGTTTCAACGTATTCCTTTCCACAAGTTCTTTGTCGTCAACCTTACGCAGAAAGTCACCCGAATTAAGAACCTTAAAAAGCAGTTTATCTCCTTCCTCACCGTACTTGCCCATCAGGGTTTGAAGAGTTTCTAGAGCTGGGGTTTCTATTTGTTGATAACCATAAAGCGAATAAACGTCTTCAATAGTTTTGAATATGTAATTGCGCTTAGACATCTCCATAGGCGAGAAGTCTCTAGTCCCTTTGACGATAGTTGGTTTGTTAGTCATTTAATATCTCTTTTGTCATTAGTTTCTTACAATCGTTTGATTACGATCAGGTCCAATTGAAACAATCTTGATTGGTGTTTCTAAAAACTCTTCCAAGAACTGGATGTAATCTTTGAATTGCTGTGGAAATTCTTCCTCATTGGTCATTTTTGTCAAGTCAGTGTGCCAGCCTTGTAGCTCTTGGTAAATTGGCTTCACTCCTTCAAGGTCATAAGGAAGTTCCTTCGTCTGTGTGCCATCCTTCAGTTCATAACCAATGCATGCTTTAATTATCTTGAATTGATCCAGCACATCACTCTTCATCAAAATAAGGTGGGTCACACCGTTGACCATGATTGAATAACGTAATTGAACCAAATCTACCCATCCACAACGACGCTCTCTACCTGTAACTGCGCCATATTCATGGCCAATGTCACGAAGTTTCTTGCCATCCTCGTCGAACAATTCAGTTGGAAAGGGACCTGATCCTACACGTGTACAATAAGCCTTCATGATGCCATAGACGTTTCCAATCTTGTTGGGACCGAGCCCAAGACCGATACATGCCCCGGCACAAATGGTATTGGAAGACGTAACAAACGGGTAACTGCCGAAATCAACATCCAGCATGGTACCCTGCGCACCTTCACACAAGATGCTTTTCTGCTCACGAAGAAGATGATTTATCTCATGCTCGCTGTCAACAATATTGAATTGTTTGAGGTACTCTATACCCTCCATCCAATGCTTTTCCGTTTCTTCCAAATCGAAATCTGTAAAGTGAAGAGCCTTCAACATATCCAAATGACGCGCCTTATGAGCCTCGTATTTTTCCTGAAAGTTGTCAAGGATGTTTCCTACCCGCAAACCATTTCTCGACGTTTTGTCAGTGTATGTCGGACCAATGCCTTTACCTGTTGTTCCAACCTTGCCCTTTCCTCGTGCGGCTTCGTATGCCCTATCCAGCACTCTGTGCGTAGGCATGATGAGATGAGCCTTTTTGGAGATATGAATACGGCTTTTCAATTCGAGGCCACTCTTCTCCAGTTCTTTAGCTTCGTCCATGAAAAGATCTGGTGCGAGTACTACCCCATTGCCGATGATATTGATCTTTCCACCTTGAAAGATGCCAGAAGGAATGCTGCGAAGAACATATTTTTGGCCCTCGAACTCCAATGTATGGCCTGCATTTGGGCCTCCTTGGAACCTGGCAACAACATCATATTTTGGCGTAAGCACGTCGACTACTTTGCCTTTTCCTTCGTCACCCCACTGCAAACCAAGCAGGACATCAACTTTACCTTTGTTCATTTTATTTTATGTTTTTAGTTCTTTCTTTATTCATTTTCTTGCGTGTTATCACCGCTTGACAGGTACTACAAACACCATAGATATACAATGTGAATCCATCTTTCTTGAATCTTCTCAGTTTGGTTTCATTCACAGCCTCGACAATTTCCGGGGAGTTAACCTCCGAGACTTTGCCACAAACCATGCATATCTGATGGCAATGATCCTTATTGTCATAGCACGACTCATACACAGTGCCGCCTTGCAGGCGATGACAAATCACAAATCGCAGTTTTCTAAACAATCTTAAATTGTTATAGAGGGTAGCTCTACTAACCCTAAAGTTATGTTCGACGAGATATTCATCCAACTCCTCCAAAGAGAAATGTCCCCTGATACTATAAACAGCATCAAGGATTGCATACCTCTCTGGCGTTCTTCGAAGGTTGTTTGTTACAAGATAATCATCTAGAAGCTGTTTGACAGCATTTCTGATATCTTTTTTCATTTCCCGAAATTATAACTCCACAAAGTTACAATATTTCCTTGATATATAGGTAAGGTATGGCTATATAAATCTTCACAATTGTAAATTCAACCTCTCTTCGGCCATGTTACGAAAATCTTCACCTAGCTCTGCAAATTTATTTACGCAATTCAACGCGGCATGGCGAACGCCCATGTTCTCACTATTGAGCGCAAGAACCACTTCATCCATGAATTCTTTAATTCTACATCCATGGGGATTTTCACCCTTCATCAAGAGCCTTGAAAGAATGAGATAGCCACACATCTGCTCAATCTCTCGGTTGGATTTCATCAATAGGTAAGACAAATCAGCCGCATGATGTAAGTGTTGGAACAACAGGTAAA
>CABTXD010000086.1:0-7054 GCA_902488665.1 uncultured Prevotella sp.
TGAGCTTATTTTTGAGGTCAAAATGCAAGAGAGTGAAGGAGTGTAGCGAGCTACACGACTGAACGAACTTACATTTTGAACCAAAAAGAAGCCAAAAGATAACAAAACGTATTTCATAAACATTTGATGACTGTGTGCGGTGGTAATTTATAGAACCAGCCATAGATGAATGCAATAAAAAAGACTGCACAGAATAAATCCTTCTGTGCTGCTTATCGAGCGGTTTTGCTCATCAATCGGCTGCTATCGTCAAGCAGCCAGTAAGCCTTTTACCGTCAGCGTATGGGCGTTATGGGGTTTCAGCTCGCTCTGGTATGCACACTAAAGCATACGCGAGATGCAGGTAAAATTGCATCCCGTGAAGCTATGTAAGCCATGAAACAACTCTTGTTACTGGTTATTTCTTGGGGATAATCATCCACAAAACGAGGTAAAGTATCAGTCCGCTGAAAGCGGTGAACACCGTTGCGATGGCATAGAGTACGCGAAAAATGGTTGGGTCTACATCAAAATACTCGGCCAATCCGCCGCAAACTCCTCCGATCATCTTGTTGCTGGATAAGGTTAATTTCTTCTTCATGACATTTTTCCTTTTTGGTTTAGTTGTATGTTAGACGTTGCCGATGACTGAAAAGTTGCATGCGTTCCCGTCTTGCGCTTATTGTTCATTACATATTTAACAGCAGTTCGTTGAGCAAGTCTGTTATCTCGTATTCGCTCACGCCAGCCTTGATGACGATGAAGATGGTATCGTCGCCGGCGATGGTTCCCAAAATTTCCGGGATGTCGCTGTTGTCCAGGTTGTATGCGATGCTGCTGGCATAGCCCGGACGGGTCTTGATGACGCCGATGTTGCCAGAGAAATTGATAGACAGGAACCCGGGCGTGCGCATCATTTCGCGTGCCGAAACGGGCTTGTGCACCCGGCGATACATGGTTTCGTTGGGCAGAACGTACACATATTTGCCATTCATGCTGGCCGCTTTGGCTACCTTCAACTGCTTCAGGTCACGGCTCAAGGTGGCCTGTGTCAGCTCGAAACCTTCTTTTTTCAGTTCGTCGAGCAGCTCTTTCTGGCTGCCTATCTCCTTGCTCGAGATGAGCATCTTGATGGTTTCTATTCTATCTTCTTTTAACTTCATCGTTTGTAAGATTATTCACTGCTACCTGCAAATATAATGAATTTTGCATAAAAACAAAACGATTCTTGCCAAAACCAACATTTATATACACTTATTAACAGAGAAGAAGTGGAGGGTATCATCTGCTCTTGTTTACGAAAAAGCTCTGGTAAAACCGCGACTGCCTTGGCCGGGGCAGATGGTGGTTAGTGAGAAAAATGTGCTTTCAAGGAGGAGGATGTCGAAGAATAATGCTATCTTTGCGTGACAACCAAGCAAATAATTGACAATGATGAATAAACAAACCTATCGATGGGGAGCCACTCTGCTGCTTGCGCTCGTGCTGTTTCTGCCCGCTTTCTCGCACACCAAACGAGCCATGCGCGAGCGATTTATCGCTAAAGCTGAAGTGCCTATCATTGGTGAGCGACTCAAGAAAGAATGGATGAAAACTACCCGAGCACGTTTGGGGCTGTATTACAGGGCTCGTACGCTGACACATAATGGGGTGTCTATGCCGCTGTGGTGGACGGTCTACGGTGATAAACCAGAAGATGGATACAGCTTGTTCATCTCGCTTCATGGGGGAGGTGGAACGACACAAGAGGTGAACAACCAGCAATGGGAGAACCAAAAACACCTTTATCGTCCCCAGCAGGCGGTATATGTGGCACCTCGTGCGCCATGGAATTTGTGGAATATGTGGTGTCATGAAGGAATTGATGCACTTTACGAACAGCTCATCCAGATGTGCGTGGCCTTCGAGGACGTTAATCCCGACAAGGTGTACCTCATGGGTTACTCGGCTGGGGGCGATGGTGTGTGGCGCATGGCTCCACGTATGGCCGACTCGTGGGCGGCGGCTTCGATGATGGCAGGCCATCCGGGTGATGTTTCTTTGCTGAATCTTCGCAACTTGCCTTTCATGATTTGGTGTGGTGAACACGATGCTGCCTACAATCGTAATACGCTGGCGGCACAGCGAGGACTGCAAATGGACTCGCTGCAGCAGCACGATCCCACGGGATATGTTCATCAAACACATATTATAAAAGGTGTGGGACATTGGATGAATCGGGTTGATTCGGCTGCAGTGCCATGGATGCAACAATTCCGCCGCAACCCTTATCCCAAGCAAATTGTGTGGCGACAGGCCGAATTAGTAAAACCTTATTTTTATTGGTTGGGCGCGCCCAAGCAAGAGTTGGCATCAGGCAAGATGGTGCGCGCGTCCATTCATGACAATCAGGTGGACATCACCGCGTGCGATTACTCCTCGCTTACCATCTATCTCAATGACGACTTGGTTGATTTGGATAAAGCAGTAACCATTAAATATGGCAAGCGATTGTTGTTTCGTGGACGTGTCAGGCGCAAGGAATCGACCATGCAGCAAACGCTCACCCAGCGTAACGATTGGGCGTACATGTTCCCCGCCATGGTTGAGGTGAATATTGAATCTAAAAAACGATAATGATGTTAAAAGAAGGATTGACGCATACCAGCCGATTGACCGTGAGTGATGCACAAACCGCACAAGTCATTGGCTCGGGCGATTTGCCTGTGTTGGCCACGCCTGCCATGCTGGCATTGATGGAGAACGCTGCCATGCTGGCAGTGGCCAATGAATTGGAAGAAGGACAAACCACGGTGGGTGGCCATATCAGCTCGTCGCATCTCAAGCCGAGTAAGTTGGGGGCGACGGTGGAAGCCACGGCCACTTTGACAAAGATTGACCGCCGCAAACTGTTTTTTCACATGGTGGCCAAGCAGGATGGCGAGGTGATTGGCGAGGGCGACCACCTGCGGTTCGTGGTGGACAAGCAACGCTTCATGCAGGGATGAGAAATGGGTGTTTTCGCCTGCAAAAAAGTGAGTGGCGAAGCATAGCTGCACACTTGTTTTTCAATAGCTATGCAATTGACGTATAAGTAACATGGGTTTAGCCCCTAATTCCATACAGATTAGCGGCTAAACCCATATCTATTGTAAGTGATTGACTGATAGTGTCCTTTTGACACTGTTTGTGTTTCGGCGAATTGGAAGGATTTCCGTCCGTTTTCGTTTCCCCTTATTTCATTTTCGGTTGTCAGCGACAAAACGCAATGAATCTCGCCCGCAACCTACTTTCCCATTTCGAATCCCATGCGGATGCCATCATAGTTTTTGCTGATTTTGCCGATGGTTTCCAGCTTGCTGTCACCACTGATACTGGCGATGGCTTGAAAAAGGGTGAGCAGCTTTTTCGATTCCAAGAGAAAGCTCATGCCTTTTGGCGTGCGTTTGACATAACACGGAAAGGTGATGAGGAACGTCTGCAAATCCAGTTTACATTCGTCTGGGTGGTAAGTGTACGAGCCTTGGAACGTCTTGCCAGCCAACTGAATGGTGAAGGTTTTATCCTTGTTTAACTGAAGAGTGGTGTTTCTTGCATTGAATCCAACGCTTTGGTACGGTACTTTCAGCTTCTCCTTGGCCTGTGTGGCTGCCACTTCGCCTCCTGCTTTCGCCAAAGCGTTCTTGCTGGTGAACGCCACACCCGGCTGGGTGTAGTGCCACGAGCCATAAAGTTGGGCTTCGGTTGGCTTGTCCAGACCAATCACGCTGTTGAAAGCGTTGCCCAAAGCATCGCCATTGGTCATGGCACTGAGTATTTGGCCAAACGTACTTGTTTCTTTCTTTTGAGCCTGTGCGGTATCTGTTTGCAAGCTACCACAACTCATCAGTGCCGCACAAAATAGGGCGGCAAGCGTCAAATGGATGGTTTTCATAGGCTTTACTCTCTCCTTCCGAATATCCGCAGCAAATACAAGAACAGGTTGATGAAGTCGAGGTACAGTGACAGCGCACCCAATAGTGCCACCTTTTGCGCACCTTCGCCCATGTCTGTCTGCATGGCCAACATCTGTTTAATCTTCTGAGTGTCGTATGCGGTCAGTCCTACGAAAATCAATACGCCTGCATAACTGAGGATTAAGTCGAAACCACTGCTCTTAACCAAGAATACGTTGACCAGGGTAGCGATAATCAGTCCGATGAGGGCCATCAAGAGAAGTTTGCCCCACGATGATAAATCGCGCTTGGTAAAATAGCCGTATGCTGCCATTACTCCAAAGGTGCCGGCCGTGATGAAGAACACGTTGGCGATGGAGGACATGGTGTACACGGCGAATATCAACGAAAACGTAGCGCCGTTCAGAACCGAATAGAGCACAAAGAGCAGCGTGGCTGTCGTGAGGGACAGTCTGTTGATGGCTGCCGATATGCCGATAACGATAGCCAGTTCGGCAATGATGAGGCCCCACATGATGGCTGGGGTCTGAAAGATGGTCATCATCAAACCCGGTGATGAAGCCACGCCGAAGGCCGTTATGCCAGTGAGCACCAGTGCCAAGGTCATCCAAACATATACTTTTCGCATGAGAGCTGGGAAGGCCAATGACAACGAACCCTCTTGCTCTCTAATCAATCTGTCTAAATCATTTATTTCCATAAGTCTTTTTTATTGATGTATTTGTTTGCAAAGATAAATTATTTATGTGAAGGATGCAAATCTATCTGGTTCCATGCAGTTAAAAAGATTCGGCGCAACTCATGGTTCACTCATCATGGCTTACTTTCGCAGAAGATAAGTTGGATGTGCTGTGTTTCTGTTGTTTTCTTTGTGACAATGCAGGAAAATGAGTAACTTTACCACCAGGAAAAAGAAAAAGATGAAGACCGAATTTGAAAAGATGCGTACAGAGGAGCGGTATTCCTTTGCAGACCCGGAGATTGCGGCCAGTCTTGCGCAGGCCAAAGAGTTGTGTCGCCAGTTGCAGACCATGACGCTCACCGACGAGCATTATCGTGATGTCATCGAACAGCTCATCCCTGGCATCCCGAAAAGTTCCACCGTCTGTCCGCCCTTTCATTGCGACCATGGCAATGGTATCACGATAGGTGAGCATACGTTTCTCAATTACAATTGCACCATCTTGGATGGGGCTTATGTGCGCATTGGGCATCATGTCCTCATAGGCCCCAATTGTCAGCTGTACACGCCGCAGCATCCGATGAACTATTTGGAACGACGTTTGCCGCAAGAAACCTCTTATCCTATCAGTATCGGCGATGATACCTGGTTGGGTGGGGGTGTCATCGTGTGTCCGGGTGTTACCATCGGCAAGCGTTGTATCATCGGAGCTGGTTCGGTGGTCACCACTGATATTCCCGATGACTGTATGGCAGCAGGCGTGCCGGCCAAAGTGAAAAAGCGGTTGGCGTGAAAAGATGGTCTGATTGATTGGGGCTATATAATAAGGTGTAGATATGGGTGAAAATACCAAGAAGATGGTACGGCCACCTGTTTCTCAAAAAGTTTACACGCAAATGTCCATAAAAAGCGCATGCGTGGTGTGGTGGAAAATTAAAATCATCTCTCCACTTACTCCTTCTTTCTGCTTCTTTTGTAAAGATTTAATCATCTTCCTCTCCCTTTTTAATGAATTTGTGGGCGGGATTTTCCTACTTGAAAACCAATTGAAAGTTGAACGGGAATTGAATGAACATTGAACGAACAATCAATTTACCCCCTCCTAACTGCTTGAAAATCAAGCATGGCTCCTATATATACTAATAATACTAATAATACTGATTATACTAATTATCCGTCGTCGAATGTGCGTGCGAAAATCGTCGTCGTCGTCGATGTAAATATTTTTTCAATAATAAGGAAAGGAAAACACAATAGGAGCAATTTGTAATAGCAATGAGGATAACAGCCAATGGCATGGGTATTGTAGCGCAATAGCATGGAGTTTGTCTGGTAATAGCATGTCTTTTGCCCGGCGGCAACCAACTGGAGAACGCACCAAATTTTTAACCCGCTTTTCTTGCATTTGCTGGTCGGATGTTGTATCTTTGCAGAGCATGAGAAACAAGTAATCGTTATCGAGGATTCGAAGATGGCTGACGGTGAGAACGAGAATCAATGGGTGTTGGGAAACGGTACGCCGGTAGGAGAATTGAAATTCTATCAAAAGGCGGATGCCATCTTTCAGCTTACTTTTTTGTTCTGTCAGAAGTTCCTGCTCAAGTATGGCGACCGAACGGTAGACCAAATGGTGCAGGCTGCGCGTTCGGGGAAACAAAATATCGTGGAAGGGCTGGAGGACGGAATCACGTCTACCGAGATGCAACTTAAACTGCTGAATGTTGCTCGCGGGTCGTTGCAGGAGTTGCGCGAAGATTATGAGGACTATCTGCACACGCGCAGGCTCGAGCTGTGGACCAGTCAGCACAAACGTTACGATGGAATGCTGAACTTCTGTCGCACGCACAATCTCGCCATCCACTACCTGCCTTTTGCCGCCAAGTGGACCGCTGAGGAATATTGCAACACGCTGCTAACACTGTGCCATCTTACCGACCGCATGATGTGCAATTATTTGAAGTACTTGGAAAAGCAGTTTGTTGAGCACGGTGGTATAAAAGAGCGCATGTATGCGGCCCGCACAGGTTATCGCAAGCAGCAAGACCGTCTTATGCAGCAGCTGAAGGAAGAGAATCAACGCCTGAAAGCCGAAAACAGCCGCTTGAAAGAAGAGCTCTTGAAGCTGCGAGCCGACGGGATGTCCCAATAAATGGCAGCAGCACACGCCCTAGAATCCCTAGAACCCCCTAAGCTCCTAGAATCCCTAGAATTCCTAGAATCCCTAGGAACCCTAGATTACCTAGGAACCCTATATTGCCCAGAAAAACGCCCCTTTCGCTTGACATAAATCAAGTTTCTCTTAAAAATCAAACTTTTTTCTAAAAATATTTGGAGGTTGTCAAGAAAGTGTTTACTTTTGCACCCGCTTTCGAGAATGAAACACAAATGAAACACTCGTCAGCGATACAAAGAAGCGATCTTTGAAAAGATTTACATAAAGACAGAAGTAGTACAAGAA
>CABTXD010000087.1:0-6982 GCA_902488665.1 uncultured Prevotella sp.
GCGGTAATCTCATGACACAGAATTATTTTCTCTTGAATAAAAAGAAAACTTGGATACTGAATTTTGGATTTTACTATGAACTCCCTTACATTAGTTCCTATAGTAAGGTGGCCTCCAATTATTATTTTTATATGGGAGTGAGAACGAATCTTTTGGAAAACAGGCTGTCTCTCTCACTTAATGTGAATGACATCTTCAAAACTTACCGCATGTGCGAAACCATGACTTCAAACGATGTCAGATACAAATATGATAACCGTTCAGACACTAGATATTTGCAGTTCTCAGTGAGCTATAAAATAGGTAACAGCTCGATAAGAGGCAGAAGGCATGCAACTGCAAATGAGAACATTAGGCGTCGAATAAAATAAAGACCGAAAAGATTCTATGTCTATAAAAACTATGAATCAAATTTATTAAGTAACACTAATTACGGCATTTATAAAAGATGTGATAAGCACGCTTCAATTAAAAGGTAGCATTGCCGCTTCACCGAAGATAAAGAACTAAATGTGTACATGTTTTAAATACATGATATTCAATCTATTGCCTATATCATTTTAAACTCATTGACATTGGAGGCCAAACTCATTGATATTGGAAGGCAAACTCATTGACATTGGAAGGCAAACTCATTGACATTGGAAGGCAAACTCATTGATATTGCGTGATCAACTCAATGAGATTGAAATGGCAAGTATGTCATACATGTTTTCTCGGGGCATGAGGAACGACCAGCCGACGGTTTCGGACACACCTTAGACACATCCTATTGCGTCATCTTTTTAGCGGTATTCTCCTCCAAATCCAATTAGGTACCAACTTCCACAATGCAACCAAAACAGACCAACGCCAATCGATGACGCGCACATGGTCATGACGCATGATGGCATGAAACATCTTGGCGGCAACTGTTTTTTGATTCATCATCATGGGATACGAGCCACCATTGAGCAAAGGAGTGTCTACAAAACCTGGCCTAAGATCCGTAAATTTGATGTTGAGTTTACGAGAATTGGCCAATTGTTCAAGTGACTGAATGTAAATGTTTTGCATGGATTTGGTTGCGCTGTATGCCGGTGCCGGCCCTAATCCTTTGGTTCCAGCAATGGATGATATCACAGCAATGTGCCCTCCCCCATGCACTGCCATATATCTGTAGGCTGTTCCCACCATCCTGACGAACCCCATGCCATTGGTATTTACCGTGTTCAGCTCTATATCTTCCTGAAGTTCTTGATTGATTTTACCAACACCTGACACGTGCAAATACAAGTCTACCCCACCCATGCGCTCGATTAAATCGTGCAACTGGGCGGGTGCATCATCGCTACATACATCAATTTGGGCAGTATAGATGGTTGAAGTGCGAGTTTGCGAGCCATCATTTGCGGAAAAATTACGACGAAGGTTTTCTTCTCTCCACTTGTTCAAAACGTTGATGCGTCGGGCCGCTATCCCGACAGTCCAACCGGCATCATAAAAGAGTTGCGCCAGTTCTTTCCCCATTCCTGATGAGGCTCCCATGATAATTACTTTGTTCATGATGACAAATATATGACAGATTACTTAAAAAAACGAAGTATTTCATGACATTATGGATAAAATTAAGTATATTTGCATTCAGTAATCAAAACTTTATCTCTATGAAAGATTTTTTCAAATATGTTGGAGCAACAGTCGTAGGACTGATCGTTTTCGGACTGATTGTGGTGATTCTCGGCACGATGAGTATAGTGGGCTTAATATCATCTGCACAAGCTACTCAAAATGTTAGCAAAAACTCTGTTCTTGTTCTGAATCTTTCAGGTAGTTTGGCTGAACAAGGTAGTGATGATGTATGGGGAATGCTCACCGGAAACGAACTTGGTTCCGTAGGGCTTGACGACATTCTTTCTGCCATCAAAAAAGCAAAAAATAATGACAGAATCAAAGGAATCTATATAGAGTCTGGTATATTTTTGGCTAATTATGCCAGTAGACAAGAGATAAGAAATGCACTCTTAGACTTCAAAAAGAGCGGCAAAAAAATCATTGCTTACGGAGATAACTACACCCAGGGAAACTACTATCTGGCCTCTGTGGCTGACAAGGTTTTTCTGAATCCACGAGGCATGATTGATTGGCACGGCATTGGCGCTCAACCAATGTTTGTAAAAGATTTGCTGAAGAAAGTCGGTATACAGTATCAAGTTGTCAAGGTTGGAAAATACAAGAGTGCCACTGAAATGTACATCGCTGACAAGATGAGCGATCCCAGCCGTGAGCAAACGCAGGCTTACATCGACGGTATTTGGTCAGACGTGCTCAATGCGGTGAGTGACAGCAGGAAAATCAACGTGGATAAGTTGAACCAATATGCCGACAGCTTGATAACCTTCAGCAATCCAAAGGACTATGTGGATGCCAAATTGGTGGATGGCTTGCTTTATACCAACCAGGTGAAGGACGAAGTGAAGAAGATGTTCGGACTCGACAAGGATGATCCTGTCAACCAAGTGGGCATCACAGACATGCGAAGTGTCAAGGAAGAGAGCGAAGGAGAGGAGGTTGCGGTGTATTATGCATTCGGCTCTATCGTCGACAATCCGGTGACTGGCAGCATGTTTGGAGCAGAACACATGATTGTAGGTTCGGAAGTTTGCAAGGATTTGGAGGCTTTGGCGGAAGATGATGACGTGAAAGCAGTTGTTCTCAGAATCAACTCAGGCGGCGGAAGTGCATACGCTTCAGAGCAGATGTGGAATCAGGTTGAGCAATTGAAGAAGAAGAAACCCGTGGTGGTTTCGATGGGTGATATGGCTGCATCAGGCGGATATTACATGGGTTGCAATGCCAATTGGATTGTAGCGCAGCCCACCACGCTTACGGGAAGCATCGGTATTTTTGCCATGATACCAGACATGAGTCAGTTGCTTACACAGAAATTGGGAATCAAGTTTGATGAAGTGAAGACCAATAAGAATTCTACGTTTGGCTCGTCAGCACGACCACTGAACGCAGAAGAAATCGGTTACCTCGCAAGATACATCGATCGGGGATACGCTCTCTTCCGCCAACGCGTGGCTGACGGACGCAAATTGTCAGTCAATCAAGTTGAAGCTATCGCTCAAGGGCACGTCTTCGTAGGGAGAGATGCCTTGAAAATAAAATTGGTAGACGAATTAGGTGGTTTGGATAAAGCGGTTGAAAAAGCTGCAAAGCTGGCTAAACTAGAAGAATTCTACACGCAAGACTATCCTGCAAAGGCAAGTTGGATGGATCAATTGACGGGTGCCATGAGCGGCGGTAACTATCTTGACGAGCAATTACGAGCCACATTAGGCGAATATTATGAGCCTTTCATGTTGCTCAAGACAATGAATCAGCAAAATATGATTCAAGCTCGTATACCTTTTTATCTGAACATCAGATAATCAAGAACATCAAAACCACGGTCTTAACTCGCATCGACGCAGCGGCCATTAAACATGATGACGCGCTCCATGAGTAAGACTCAATGTAATGAATGAGGACAGAAGGAGATTATATAAAGATTAACGAATGGCTGCTGCCACTGAGTTGGCTGTATGGAATTGGTGTGAGGTTGCGCAATCAAATGTTTGAAATGGGCATCCTGAAAGAGCAGACATACGATATTCCTATCATCTCCGTTGGCAACATGACTGTGGGTGGAACGGGTAAAACACCGCATGTTGAATACCTGGTTCGCCTCCTTGGTGACAGGATGAAAGTGGGTGTGCTGTCAAGAGGCTATAAACGAAAAAGTAAAGGCTATGTACTGGCACGCGAAGATTCTACCATGCAGGAAATTGGGGATGAACCGTTTCAGATGAAATCCAAATTCCCAAACATCTTTGTCGCTGTGGATGCGAACAGAAGGAGGGGCATTGAGAACTTGACATCTGATGCAGAAACGAAAGATGTCGACGTAATCATCCTTGACGATGCCTTCCAACATCGCTATGTGAAGCCAGGAATCAACATTTTGCTGGTAGACTATCATCGGTTCATCATGAACGACCAACTGTTGCCAGCCGGTCGTCTACGCGAACCATTGAGTGGGAAAAATCGAGCAGATGTGGTCATCGTGACCAAATGTCCTAAAGACTTAAAGCCAATGGAGTTTCGGGTTTTGACCAAAAACCTGGACCTCTACCCTTTTCAATCACTGTTCTTCACGACGATTAAATATGGCAGTTTGCAACCAATATTCGGGGGGCAAACTCGCGCTCTCCGAACGATCAAGAATACAAACGTGCTCTTGGTAACGGGCATCGCTTCGCCCAAGCAAATGTATGAAGACCTGAAACACCACTGTCAGCAAGTTCATCCATTGAAATTTGCTGACCACCACCTGTTCACCAGAAAAGATATTGAGAAACTAAATGCACAATTTGAGGCCATCAAGTCACCGAAAATTGTCATTACTACCGAAAAAGATGCCACGCGACTGGTTGCTGTAGACGGCCTCTCTGACCAAGTTAAGAATGCCATTTATTCATTACCGATACAAATAAGTTTTCTTCAAAACGATGAAGAAGCATTCAATCATAAAATCATTAGTTATGTACGAAAAAATTCAAGAAACAGCATCCTGGTTGAAAGAAAGGATGACAACAAGTCCAAAGACAGCAATCATCCTGGGAACCGGACTAGGACAATTAGCTTCAGAGATAACAGATAGTTACGAATTCGCCTATACTGACATTCCAAACTTCCCCTTGTCCACGGTGGAAGGTCATTCTGGAAAGCTTATTTTTGGTAAGTTGGGCGGCAAGGACATCATGGCCATGCAAGGTCGATTCCACTATTATGAAGGTTATGACATGAAAGAAGTAACCTTCCCAGAACGCATTATGTACGAGCTGGGCATTGAAACTTTGTTTGTTTCCAATGCCTCGGGAGGAATGAATCCCGACTTTAAAATTGGAGATTTGATGATCATTGACGATCATATTAACTTCTTCCCTGAACATCCACTCCATGGAAAGAACTTCCCAACAGGTCCAAGATTCCCTGACATGCATGAGGCCTATGACGGACAACTAAGAACACTGGCTGACAAAATTGCCAAAGAAAAAGGTATCAGAGTGGTTCATGGTGTCTACGTTGGCGTACAGGGACCGACTTTTGAAACACCTGCAGAATACAGAATGTATCATCGTTTAGGGGGTGACGCAGTTGGAATGAGCACCGTTCCCGAAGTCATCGTGGCCCGTCACTGTGGCATCAAGGTGTTTGGAATGAGCATCATAACCGATTTAGGCATTGAGGGACAACCTGTCGAAGTATCTCATGAAGAGGTGCAGGCTGCTGCGAACAAGGCTCAACCGTTGATGACTGAAATCATGAGTGAAATCATCAAGAGAAGTTAAAGCATGCTCACCATAAGCTGATGAGTGAGTTGACAAGGTACATCCACACGCTCAGGTATCTATAAAAGTGATTGGGTACTCCTGTCAACTCACTTTGTAATCAATAGACTTTACAGCAAATTACCACTCAAGCGAATGACAGATATTTCAAAACTGGGTGAATTCAAACTCATTGATCACCTCACAAAAGACATCCAATTACAAAACCAATCAACAAAACTTGGTGTTGGTGACGATTGCGCCGTGATGCACTATCCGGACAAGGAGGTACTGATGACCACCGACATGCTGATGGAAGGCGTTCATTTCGACCTCACTTACATCGACATGCAACATCTTGGCTACAAGTCAGCCATGGTAAACATCAGCGATATATTTGCCATGAACGGAACGCCAAAGCAGTTGTTGGTGAGCCTTGCCATCGACAAAAGGTTTAAAGTTGAAGACATGGAGGGTTTTTACAACGGCCTACAAATGGCTTGCAACAAATGGCATGTGGACATTGTGGGAGGCGATACGACATCCTCTCGCACGGGTATGGCTATCTGCATTACCTGCATTGGAGAAGCAAAAAAGGAAGACATCGTCTATCGCAGCGGTGCAAAAGACACTGACTTGATTTGCGTCAGCGGTGATTTGGGCGCAGCCTACATGGGACTGATGCTGTTAGAACGTGAGAAAGATGTATATTACCAGCAGGTAGATGAGCTCAACAAAAAGCTTAAAGCTGCGCAAAAGGAACAAGACAATCAACTCGTTGAACACCTAAAGAAGAAACTTAGCGAGCTTGGTAACTTCCAACCAGACTTTGCAGGGAAAGAGTATCTACTGCAAAGACAATTGCAAACAGAGGCAAGAGGAGACATCAGAGAAAAGCTCCAGACAGCTAACATCCACCCTACTGCCATGATTGACATCTCCGATGGATTGAGCAGTGAATTGCTACATATATGCAAACAAAGCAAATGCGGATGTAGAATTTATGAGAAGAATCTCCCAATTGACTATCAAACAGCCGTTATGGCAGAAGAATTGAACATGAACGTCACGACTTGTGCATTGAATGGTGGCGAAGACTACGAACTGCTTTTCACCGTTCCCATCACCGATCATGAAAAGATACAGCAGATAGAAGGCGTGCGAATGATTGGACATATTACCAAAGAATCATTGGGTGCCCAACTAATCACACGTGACAATCAGGAATTTACACTACGGGCACAGGGTTGGAATCCGCTATAAATGAACTCTTTATGTGTGATCTGGCCATTGGAAACGCTTCGAATGACAGATGCATCTATGCACTTTCATCGTGCGCTTTCTTTGTTAACAAATATTAATCAGTAACATTTTTTCAAGAAATGTTTCGGTGATTAGATAATATTTCTTACCTTTGCAACCGCAAAAGCAATGGTGCCATAGCTCAGTTGGTAGAGCAAAGGACTGAAAATCCTTGTGTCCCCGGTTCGATTCCTGGTGGTACCACAGAAGAAAGGTTGCAAATAAAAAGTCCTGAACAAGCGTTCAGGACTTTTTATTTGTACATACTTGTTTTGTCGTACGCACATCAATAACAAGATTTTGGGGGTCAGTCGTAAAACCCA
>CABTXD010000088.1:0-6908 GCA_902488665.1 uncultured Prevotella sp.
CTACCTACTGGCAGTACATGGACAAGTTGGTGTATTGGGCAGGATCGGCATCCGAAGGTATTATCATCCCGCCTCCCGCTGGTTCGATAGATGCTGCACATGCTAGCGGTGTGAAGGTGTTGGGGCAAATATTCTTTCCACCAACTACCTATGGTGGTAAGGCCGAATGGGTACACGAGATTCTGAAACAGGAGAACGGTAAGTTCATCTATGCCATCAAACTCTACGAGATAGCTAAGTATTTTGGTTTCGACGGTTGGTTCATCAACCAGGAAACACCCGTGTACTTTCCAACAGATTGGGCTGGATTCATCAAAGAGTTCAACCGTATTGCCGACGAGGCTGGTGATACGCAGATGGAAATTCAATGGTATAATGCCGCACACGAACCGAACGTAGGAATATTGGCCAGTCACAAAAATACATCACAATTTTTAGAATATGGCTCAGTGGGCGACTACCGCAGTTATGCCGACCGAATAGGTTGCAAACCCGAGGACATCTTCGGAAAAATTTACAGTGGTATTCAGTGTGTTAACGCTGGTTTGTGTGGCTTTGGCAGTGACTTGCGCACCGTATTTGATGTCAACGGCCATTCGGGTTCGGTTGATTTGTTTTGCCCTGAGGAGCGTATCTGGAAAGACAACGTCAAGGATTTGCTGGATAAAGCAGACAACCAAGGGGAAAAGGCTTATAGGGCTATGCTACTCACCTTCATGAATGAGGAGGCCACGTGGGTAAACCGTCAGGGCGACCCTTCAAAGATGACTGACAACGGTGGATACGCCTCATGGCCAGGACTGTCAGGATGCGTTGTAGAGCGTTCTGCTATTCAGCAGATGCCTTTCATGTCAGATATGAGTGTGGGCATAGGCAAGTATCGCTTCGTAAAAGGAGAGAAGAAAGCCACGCAAGACTGGTATCACTCGGGCATGCAGAGCGTGTTGCCTACCTGGCGATGGTGGATAGAAAACCGAGGCGACCTGAAGGTAAATATAAACTGGGGCGATGCTTACAACGTGAGCAACTCGTTCACAATCAGCGGTAAATTGTCAGAAGGAGACCACCTCATGCGCCTTTACAAGACACAAATCGATGTGACAGCTGGAGGCAAGTTTAAATTGGTGTACAAGTGCTCTGACGATAATACACTTGAGGTAAAACTGGGCACCGAAAGCAAGATTGACGGAAAAATGGTCACACTAACCAACCCGACAAAGAAAAATGAGAATGGATGGACAGTAGCAGAGTATGACCTCACACCGGTTATGGGACAGACCGTCTACATGATTGCTCTCAACTTGAAAGCCGCTTCTGAACAACCTAACTATGTGCTTACATTGGGAGAAATGGCTATGCTACCTGCCAATTACGCTCCTAAACAGTTGACCATTACGAATTTGGCGAACGGAACAAAATTTGAACAATTTAAAGGCGATCTTCGTTTAACATGGGACTGGGACAACAATGCAGACTTGGATCACTTCGATGTTTATCTCCAATCTGAGTCTGGTGAGAAGAAACTTGTTGGACAAACGCGCGGAGAAGGATTTTACATTCCAACATTTGACAGGAATGGAAAAGATAAAAAGGTGACAGTTTCGGTTGTTCCAATCATGAAAGACGGAACTGAGCAAACACCTTCCACATTGGATGTCGCTTATCCTGCAGCACAACTATCAAAAGTTACCATCGTACCAAGTAAAAGTTATGTAAAAGTAGATGAAGAGGTAACGCTGAAAGCCAAAGGTACAGGCAAGCCTTCTGGCTGGCATTGGACACTGCCGGAAACAGTACAGTTGAAAGAGGGTAGCAAGCTTACAGACAATACGATTACCGTCATTGCCAAAGCTGTTGGCAAACAAAGTGTCAAAATAGAGGTCACCAACGAAGCTGGCACCTCTACCTCAGAGTTGTGCGTGTTCGACGTTTTGGAGCCGAACGACCTCAACACAGTGAAGAACGTAGCACTGAACAAAACAGTAGTATCTTACAGCAGTGCCACAGGTGATGCAGAATCGCCTAAAAACATCATTGATGGAGAGACCAACCCACGCAACATACACAATAAATGGTGCAGCATCAACAACACACAAGAATGTGTAATCGACTTACAAAGTGACTATCGAGTGTACGGTTTCAAGATATACGATTGCAAATCAGGCCCTGAAAACAATCAAAACTTTGACAAATACCGCATCTACCTCAGTGAAGACGGTATCAACTGGAAGCTGCTAGTTGACGAACAAGGGCGTGAATACGACAACATTAAGGAAGATTACATCATGCCTACCACCGCCAGATACGTGAAGCTCAATCCCTATTCTGATAACGGCATGACTATACGCATCTGGGAGTTTGAAGTCTATGGTGTGAGCAACTCTAACCTGAAACTCACTGCAGAAGACACAATGACTATGAACGTGTCCACCAGCCGAAGCATTGTGGTAGGCTATGACATGAATGGCGACCAGCGAGAAGAGCCTTTCGAATGTGAGGTTGAAGCAACTGGTACCGACCTGACTGTGGGCGACATCGTCGAAAACCGCGATGCACACCAATTCACCATACCCGTAACTGCCGGCAAGAACATGGGCGTAGCCACACTGAAGGTGATGGTACACAATGGCAAGTCGTACAAGGAAAAATCTATCAAGATAACCATTGATGACCCATCGGCCAATAATGCCTTTGCTGGATTGAAGGCCGACTTGCTGCAATATGCAAATGGTTATGTATATGGATCGCCCGTCAAGAAATATGTTACCACGGCACTTACAGATGGTAATACACAAAAGGAGGCTTGTGACATGGTAGAAGATCCATGCAGGAACGAACGCGATTTCTGGGCCGTGTTTACCAACGATAAACCTTGGAGCATATCAAAAATAAGAATCCATATCCCTGACAACAACAAAGGTAAAGACGACAATGAACAAGATGGATTGGTCAACAAGACAATTGAAATTAAAGTGAGCGACGATGGCAACAGAGGATGGACTACCATCCATACGTTTGAAAATATCGGAGAGACATCGGTACTAGAATGTATGCTTCCCGAATACGTATCAGCCAAACAAATAGCTATTGTCTGCACGCTCAATCCGCTGTTCTATCCTTCATTGGCCGAGGTGGAAATGTTCGAGCAAAACAAGTCGGCGGTAGCAACCTGCATTCCGGTAGAAGTAAAAGAGGGTTGGAATCAAGATGTCATCGTGGAAGCTCTGCCAGCCGATAAACATGTCACGGCGGCAGTTGATGCCAACGGATGGACATTCTATACCAAGAGTGTTGAGCGAGAAGAGGGCGGACACCTGGTCGGTACCGACCGCATGATTACCACTAAGAGTGGTAATGTCTTCAAGTTGTCTCCATTTGACCAAAAAAATGCACTGGTGATAGATAAGACTTATTCGACTTATAAAGTGACATTCGCACAACCTGAAGAGGCAGAGCACATCTATGTGCTATACACCAGCACGGGAGGTGGTAACAACGACATCATGATAACACCTATCTATGAAGACGACTCAAAAGGTCAGGCTTGGAACATGAATGCCGTAGACTGGTATGGATATGACAACGACCTTACAGCCGTAGCAGGATTAGGGCGCATCATGTCCATTAATCAAGATTTTGGTGAAGCAGAAGTAGATGAGTTCGACTTCAGGAACGATTTCCGCATCTTTGAATACGATTACGACGGCATCGAGAAGGGCAAGAAGGTGAAGGGCCTATCGTTCACTTCTTATTCTTATGGACAAATGGCAACAATCTTAGCTGTTTCTAAATTTGGGTTACCAACGGTGACTGGTGTGCAGAATGTACAGACCACTAAGAACCGCCATATCATCGGCATTTACAACCTAAATGGCATGCGCCTAAATGCACCAGTCAAAGGACTGAATATTCTGAGGTTCTCTGATGGCACCACCAAGAAGGTAGTAATAAAATAGAAACTAAAGATTAGAGCGGCACACATAATGCGGTGCTTAGCCATTGGGCGCACTTCCCTGTCAAACAGGTGGAGTGCGCTCTTGTTGTGTATAAATCAAATTCTGTTTGGACACAACTATGCAATTTCATGGAGATTGATTCAAAAAATATATGGAACAAGGAGCCGAAATCAATGATTTTTCACCCAATCCCCAAGCCTCTGTCCTATGGCAAATAATGTCATTGCACAAGAGACCTTTTAAAGCGCCCCACTGATATTTTTCCACCCAAATTTAAACC
The DNA here is from genome assembly GCA_902488665.1 of uncultured Prevotella sp. GTDB lineage: Bacteria > Bacteroidota > Bacteroidia > Bacteroidales > Bacteroidaceae > Prevotella. Next base: position 4,237 of record CABTXD010000088.1, read on the forward strand.
TTATTGCCTTTTAAACATCACATATAAAAAGGTAGGTCGGCCACGGAGACCACAACATGGCCGATGAGAAAAGTAAAAGAAACTAAACAGATGAAGCGAATAATCCTCACCTTGCTGGCATTGATGATGATATCAATGGCCGCATGGACACAAGAACGACAGATTACAGGAACACTGGTAGACAAAGAGACGAACGAGCCAATGACGCATGCCACGGTACAGTTGTTGAAAACCGACAGTACGTTTGTCACCGGAGCCGTGACTGACAAGCATGGTGCTTACACCTTGAAGGCTCCCTCCAACGGCAGGTACCTGCTCAAACTGTCGAGCATTGGCTACATCACCAGCTTCCAAAACATCCACATCACGAAGAACGAGCCTGTGAAGGTGGGACAAACGGCCATGCGTCCCGATGCCGTGATGCTGAAAGAGGCGCAGGTCACGGGACAAGCCATGAAGGTGGTGGTGAAGAAAGATACCTTCATCTACAACGCCTCGGCTTACCGCACGCCGGAAGGGTCGGTGGCCGAAGAATTGGTGAGGCGCATTCCAGGCGCACAAGTGGACGACGATGGGAAGATTACCATCAATGGCAAGGAGGTGAAAAAGATTAAGGTGGACGGCAAGGAGTTCATGGTTGGCGACACCAAAACGGCCATGAAGAACCTGCCCACCAACGCGATAGAAAAGATAAGGGCGTACGATGAGAAGAGCGACCTGGCACGCGTAACGGGCATTGATGACGGCAACGAGGAGACGGTGCTTGACTTTGGATTGAAACGCGGCATGAACAAAGGAATGATTAGTAACGTCGACCTGGCCGTGGGAACCAAAGACCGATATGCCGAACGGCTCATGGCGGCTTATTTTAAAGACGGTTTGCGCATCATGACCTTTGGCAATGCGAACAATACCAACGACATGGGATTTGGACGAAGGGGTGGCTTTAGAAGAGGAAGAAACGGACTGAACGCCAACAAAATGGTGGGCCTCAACATGAACTACGAAAAGAAAGACACGCTGAAAATAGACGGAAGCGTGCGCTGGAACCACTCGGACAGTGACATCGGCACGAAAAGATCGACAGAGAATTTCGTCAGTCGCGTGGGTTCGTTCTCCAACAGCGTCAACCAGCAATATGGACGAAACAACCGATGGAACGCCAACATGCGAGTGGAATGGACACCCGACACGCTGACCAACATCATGTTTCGCCCCAGTTTGAGTTATTCTACCAACGACGGGCGCAGCTGGAACCAGTCGGCATCGTATAACGAAGACCCGTTTCTACATGTCAGCGACCCATTGGCAGCCGAATCGTTGGCCCAGATGGCGGCCGACAGTGTGGTGGTGAACAGGCGCGACCACAGTGGCATCAGCTATGGTGAGAACAAACGATTCGGCGGGATGCTGCAACTGAACAGACGACTGGGAAACAAAGGTCGCAACTTCACCTTGAGGGCCGACGCCCACTATAACGAGAACGAAAACAACAACCTCACGATGAGCAACGTGCATTTATATAAGGTGAAAAATGCGCTGGGCAACGACTCGACCTACCAAACCAACCGCTACAACCTCACACCGTCTAAGAATTGGAACTACAGCGTGCAGGCTACTTACAGCGAACCCCTGTGGAAGGCCACGTTTTTGCAACTGAGTTACAAGTTCAACTACAGCTACAGCAAGAGCGACCGCTCTACTTACGACTTCAGCAACTTGGGCGAGGACTTCTTCGCCGGCCTCAGTCCTGTGTACCGCAACTGGAACAGTTATCTGAGTAGATTAGAACATCCCTACGAGACGTATCTGGACGAAGAGCTGAGTAGGTTCTCGCAATACCAAAATTATACGCACGAGGTGAACCTGGGCTTTCGGATGATTCGCACGAAGTACGATTTCAACGTGGGACTGATGGTACAGCCGCAGAAGTCGAAATTCATCCAACGTTATCAAGGAGTGGATGCCGACACAACCCGCACCGTGACCAACATGACCCCCACCCTGGACTTTCGTTACCGCTTCTCGGACGTGAGCAACCTGCGCATCAACTACCGAGGCTACACCACGCAACCGGGCATCGCAGAACTATTGGACATTTATGACGACAGCGACCCACTGAACATCTCCAGGGGAAACCCAGGACTGAAACCATCGTTCACCAACAACTTCCGCCTGTTTTACAACAATTACATCAAAAGCCATCAGCAAGGCATCATGAGCTATCTGCACTATGGCAACACGCGCAACAGCATTAGCCGCAAGGTGACCTACGATGAGAAAACGGGTGGAAGAACAACGCGGCCAGAAAACATCAACGGCAACTGGAATGCCAATGGCGGACTGATGTACAACTGCTCGATTGACACCGCGGGGGTGTGGAACATCAACACGTGGACTTCTCTGGGATACAACAACCGTGTGGGGTACATCAGCCTCAACCGCAAAGCCGACTCGCAGAAGAACACTACACGGTCGCTATCGGTTAACGAGCGTCTGGGGATGAGCTACCGCAACGAATGGCTGGAAGTGGAGCTGAATGGATCGGTGAACTATGACCACACGCGCAACCAACTGCAAAAACAAAGCAATCTGGACACATGGCGCTTTTCATACGGAATCAACGTGAACCTGACGGCTCCGTGGGGAACAAGCCTGTCGACCGACTTGCA
>CABTXD010000089.1:0-6270 GCA_902488665.1 uncultured Prevotella sp.
CACTGGCTGTAGTTGTTGTAAACATTGCGGTAAATCTTGTCCTTATCAAATCCTTTTGTCAGCAACTGACTGATAATGAAGAAAATGTCTGGACGGGACGAATTGTAGGTAAAGCCGCCCGTATCGGTCATCATGCCACAATAGATAGGCACGGCACCCTGGCACGTCATCCGTTCAAAGCCACCCAACTGCCATATTATGCGGAAGATCAGTTCGCTGGTGCTGCTGGCATCGGTCCGGGATACGGAGAAAACTGTATCCATGTCGGCGTTGGTGTGATGGTCTACCATCACCCTTTTGGCAGGACTTGCTTCCAGTACGGATTGCATTTCGTCTACCCTTCCGGTGCTGCCAAAGTCGAGACAAAACACCAAGTCGGCCTTCTGAAACAGTTGCTTCACTTCCTCCTGATGCTTGTCATAGCGTACAATACGGTCGCTGTTGGGCAACCATCGCAAGAAATCGGGATAAGCATCCGGCATCACGACAGCGGGCTTTTTGCCACATTGGTTTTTCAGATAATCACACCAAGCCAATGAAGAGCCCAGTGCGTCACCGTCAGGCGATTTGTGTCCGCAGATAATAATATGTTGAGCATCATCAATTAGTTGTCGCAACAGTTCCAACTCTTCTGGTGCTAAAATGTCTATGTTCATGTAACGAATGTACGTTGAGAATAGCATCGTTTTCAAGTTGATGGCTGTTTGGCACAAAGGCAATCACCCACCAACTTAAAAACGCAATAACTCAAAAACCTCAAAAACTTATAAACTCAAAACCTCATCCATCAGAATAACTGATTGGGATATACGTCTTGGTCAACCAGCGACTGAATCCTATCCACGGTATCTTGACGGTCTGCCGCATAAGTAACGCCAAACCACTTGCTGGTAGTGTCAAGCACCTTCACAGTAGCCGTTCCCTCATGAATCAACTTATTAACCATCAATGGAATGAAGAACTCCGCCTTGAGGTTCTCCATGTTCTTCGGATCAGAGAGAAACTCCTTGAAATAAGCATCGCTATACTTAAAATAATCGGGTGTAAAGCCCCACATGTTCATCGATACGGGCGTGTTGTCGTCTACAGCCACCCATTCGCCTTGTTCATCTTTGTAACATACAGCACCGTTAACACGCATGATTTCAGTGCGTTCTACAACGGTGGTCAGGTTGCCTTGCTCGTTCTTTTCGCAAATACCACGAGCCACGGTTCCATTCTCCGACAGCGTATTGCCTACGCGGAAGCCCACCATAGCATAGTTATTCTTTGAGCCTTCTGGAAGATTGGCCAAGAACTTTCCCATCACCATGAATGCGTCCCGATTGTAGAAGTCGTCACAATTGATGACACAGAACGGTTCGTTAATCAAATCTTCAGCCATCATCACGGCATGATTGGTACCCCATGGCTTTTCTCTACCTTCAGGAACAGTAAATCCTTCCGGCAGTTTGTCGATGGCCTGGAAACACACTTCGGCAGGAATATGTCCTGCATATTTAGACAACACTTTCTCTCTGAACTCGTCTTCAAAGTCTTTTCGGATGACAAATACAATTTTACCGAAACCTGCTTTAATGGCGTCATAGATAGAATAGTCCATGATGGTTTCCCCGTTAGGTCCCAAACCGTCAAGTTGCTTCAATCCTCCATAACGGCTACCCATGCCGGCAGCAAGCAGTAATAATGTTGGTTTCATAATCAATTTTATTTTAATGATAATCAATGTTCAAATCAGTAGAGATTCAACAGGCGATGCCTATCTTATGCAAAGATAGCGCGAGCCGAAGGCAATCAAACTCGCTTGAATTGCTGAGGCGATGCCTATCTTATGCAAAAATAGAGCAAGCCGAAAACAAAGGAAACTTGTTTACTTTGTTGAGGTGCAGCCTATTTTATGCAAAGGTAATAAAAAACGATTAATAGCCACAAGAAATCACATTCTTTTATCCTATATTGAAGCAGCAACCTGCTGAAATAAAACCTCTCTCCATTGCAAAACAAATCACAGACAGACAGGCAGACACATGGAAATCCGCAAGTTCTTTATCGGCCAATTTGACACAATAAAACCGCCATATTGGCGCATCACTATACAAAGGCACACCTTTTGGACATCATGAAGCAGTTAAAGAAATGATTAAAAAAGAAAGGAAAAAAGGACTATGACATTCGATAAATTTACAATTAAAGCACAAGAAACCGTTCAAGAGGCTGTGAACCTGGCACAAAGCGCTGGGCAACAGACCATTGAACCCATTCACTTGCTGCTCGCCCTGCTGAATAAAGGGAAAGATGTGACGACGTTTATTTTTCAAAAGTTAGGCGTTAATCCTTCTCAGATAGAGGCATTGGCGCAGAGCGAGATTGAACATTTGCCCAAGGTATCGGGCGGACAACCCTACCTGAGCAATGACACCAACAAGGTTTTGCAAAGGACTATGGATCTGTCACAACGCTTTGGCGACCAGTTCGTGAGCCTCGAACCCATGTTGTTGGCTTTGCTCACGGTCAACTCTTCGGCCAGTCGTATTCTCAAGGATGCAGGCTGTACGGAAAAAGACATGACCAAAGCCATTGAAGAGTTGCGACAAGGTTCGAAGGTACAGAGCCAGAGTGGCGACGAAAACTACCAGGCACTTGATAAGTATGCCAAGAACCTGGTGCAGGAAGCTCGTTCCGGAAAGTTGGATCCCGTTATCGGACGAGATGAGGAGATACGTCGCGTACTCCAGATATTGAGCCGCCGTACCAAGAACAACCCTATATTAATAGGTGAGCCGGGTACGGGTAAAACCGCCATTGTGGAGGGCTTGGCCGGGCGTATCGTACGAGGTGACGTGCCCGAGAACTTGAAGAACAAGCAGATTTACTCGCTGGACATGGGTGCATTGGTGGCCGGAGCCAAGTACAAGGGCGAGTTTGAAGAACGTCTGAAAAGCGTCATCAAGGAAGTGACTCACGCCGAGGGCGAAATCATCCTCTTCATCGATGAGATTCATACCTTGGTGGGTGCAGGCGGTGGCGAAGGTGCCATGGATGCCGCCAACATTCTGAAGCCGGCTCTGGCACGTGGCGAATTGCGGGCCATTGGTGCCACCACGCTCAACGAATACCAGAAATATTTCGAGAAAGACAAGGCACTGGAAAGGCGATTCCAAACGGTGATGGTGGACGAACCGGATGAGTTGAGTGCCATCTCCATCCTCCGCGGACTGAAAGAGCGGTACGAGAACCATCACAAAGTGAGGATTCAGGACGACGCATGTATTGCTGCCGTAACACTGTCAGAGCGATACATCAGCAACCGATTCTTGCCAGACAAGGCCATCGACCTGATGGATGAGGCCGCGGCAAAACTGCGTATGGAACGCGACTCGGTACCGGAGGAGTTGGACGAGATTACCCGTAAGCTCAAACAATTGGAGATTGAGCGCGAAGCCATCAAGCGGGAAAACGATGAGGTGAAGATTAAACAACTCGACAAGGACATCGCTGAACTGCACGAGGAGGAACAATCGTTCCGGGCTAAGTGGGAAAGCGAGAAGAACTTGGTGAACAAGATACAGCAGGACAAGCAGGAGATGGAGAACCTGCGGTTTGAAGCTGACCGCGCCGAACGTGAGGGCAACTACGAACGGGTGGCCGAGATAAGGTATGGAAAGCTGAAAAGTCTGCAAGACGACATCGACAACATCAAGCTGCAACTGAAGGCCACACAGGGCGGAGAAGCCATGGTGCGCGAGGAGGTGACGGCAGATGACATCGCTGAAGTGGTGAGCCGATGGACCGGCATTCCCGTCACACGCATGCTGCAAAGCGAAAAGGACAAGCTCTTGCATCTGGAAAGCGAGCTGCACAAACGAGTGATTGGTCAAGATGAGGCCATTACAGCCGTGAGCGACGCGGTGCGCCGCAGTCGGGCCGGACTGCATGATCCGAAACGTCCTATCGCCTCGTTCATCTTCTTAGGAACCACCGGCGTGGGTAAGACCGAGCTGGCCAAGGCACTGGCTGAATATCTTTTCAACGACGAAAGCATGATGACGCGTATCGACATGAGCGAGTATCAGGAAAAGTTCAGCGTGTCACGGCTCATCGGAGCACCTCCGGGATACGTAGGATATGACGAGGGTGGACAGCTGACCGAGGCCGTCAGGCGCAAGCCTTACAGCGTCATTTTGTTCGACGAGATAGAGAAGGCGCATCCAGATGTATTCAACATCCTGCTGCAAGTGCTGGACGACGGTAGGCTGACCGACAACAAGGGACGCACGGTGAACTTCAAGAACACCATCATCATCATGACCTCTAACCTGGGCAGCCAATACATCCAAGAGCAAATGGCTGGCATCGACGCACACAACCGTGAGGACAAGTTGAGAGAAACCAAGCATACGGTCATGGAAATGCTCAAGAAGACCATTCGTCCAGAGTTTCTCAACCGTATCGACGAGACCATCATGTTCTTGCCACTGACCCGGACTGAGATTGACAGCGTGGTGAAATTGCAGATGAACGCCGTGAAGAAAATGCTGTCGGAACAAGGCTTTACCTTGGAATGGACACCCAATGCCATCGACTTCCTTGGCAAGGTGGGATATGATCCCGAGTTCGGTGCCCGTCCAGTGAAGCGCGCCATCCAACGCTACGTCTTGAACGACCTGTCCAAGAAGTTGCTGGCCGGCGACGTAATGAACGACAAACCCATCATCATCGATGCCGATGATCAAGGACTGACATTCAAAAATTAAGGACGCACAGCGGGCCTTTGCCAGCTGCACTGCATCCGCCAGAGCATGCAGGGTGCGGGTACAGCTGCACGGCCGGCACGTCATAAAAACCTATCATTGGGGTATATCCGCAAGGATGTACCCCATTTTTGTTTGACGGAGGGTGGTGGATTGTTCCCCCTAAATGTCCTATTTTTTGATTGTTTTTAGCACCTAAAACGACCTTTCAAAACTTTCAATCTGGAAAAAAACGATAGGCCTACGGTATGCACGCAGGTACTAATTTGACAAGAAAAAACAACTCTTTCCCTTAAAGCATTGAGATGAACCGTCAAGAAGCATCACTTTGAGTTCCAATTTACATGCCTTTGCACGACAAAAGCATGTTAATAAGCGGCTTAAAACAACGCTTTTGGCTCTCAAAGGACATCAACAAAGGGTATATCTTGGAACCAATACACACAACACACGGTATGTCAACAATATACAAACCTCTCCATATTCAGCGTATTTGCGCATGGACGCAAGTTTGTTTGTCTACACGCAAATTATCAGCGGGATGGTTGTCAAAATAATTTTCAGTGTATTGATAAAAGAACAACCAATCTTAAACATTCACGTTCAGGTTGATATTGAATCTCAGTAGCCGATACGACTTGTTTGATGGATGTCATCATGTGAGCAGTACATTACCAAATTCATTGACGAGATTTTCTGAGAATTGCTTGCATATCTCAAGTATTTTGACGAATTTTGTATAAAGGTTGTGCATACGATGGTTTGAACATAACGTTTTGAATACTAACAAGTTACTAAAAATCAACGACATGTGTAACTTTTTACTCATACCTATCAACTTAAATAAATTCCGCCAACGAGTTATGTTTTTAAATTTAAGAAATATATTAATCATCTTCTGCTGTATGATTTGTCTTAACGCTTTTTCAATTAAAACAGATATAAAAGATTCTATATCTTATGTAGCCAGCACTTTTATGCAGTATGATGTCTTCATTAGTTCTTATAAAGTCTTTGATGAAGACTTAGAGTGGGTTGAGAAAAATCACCATGACTGGGTTATAAATTATTTTGAAAAAATTTATATCAAGTATGATTGTACTTTATATTCTAAATTCGCATTATCAATTTCGTTATATAATATTGGTAAAAAACAATATTTAAAAGAACTATGGAAGAAGTATAGATATTTGTTTTTTATAGATTCCAAAAGAAATGAAGATGAAAATGTAAAAAAGATATGGGATTTAATAGACTGCTCCAAAATTAAAATGGAGTAACTTAAAAAATATAGATATATTATCACGACACAGATAATGCTCCAAATCGAGAACTTTTCTCTTTCCGCCGACTTGATTTCCAGCACATTGCTTGCAGATTTCAAGTATTTTTTTGAACTTTGCCATGAGGTTGTGCATAACAATGATTTTATAACCTGATAGATTTTGTACCACTAAGTTACTAAAAAGTCAACGACGTGTGCAACTTTTTACTCATACTTATCAACTTAAATAAATTC
>CABTXD010000090.1:0-6002 GCA_902488665.1 uncultured Prevotella sp.
ATCTCGTATTTGCGCTCATGCGTACCGATGCCGGATTGGGCTTCATGCACGAGTCTTTCCATAAAAACGATGCCACAAAATTCACCCGTTCGTGGTTTGCTTGGCAGAACACGCTCTTCGGTGAACTGATTATCAAGCTCATTGACGATGGCAAACTAAACGTATTGTTGAGTGCGAAACGATAATCAGAACAACTTTTTATATCTCACTTTCGTGCCGGGTCCCATTAAAGTGGCCCGGCATTGGTTTTTCTTGCCGTTCCCCATTGCATGGAACATTCCTTTGTTCAGGTAGTTGTGCGCTTAACGAATGCCGCAACAAGAAGAATAAACCTTTTCTTTCTTGATTATCAAGGATATTGCTTACTTTTGCCAAACGATGAAAAAAGAAAAAACCATCGAACAATTTTCCGCCAACTCATACGGTACAAGTGGGATTATTGTAGAGATAACAAGTTCCACTTTACTGTTTAGGCGCTGCCCCGGAACGTGAAGCTAAGTGTTAAAAGATTGATTTATCAAGCCTGATTAAAGAAGATGTTGCTGTCTGTCATCATCCCCGTTTACAATGTAGAACACACCCTTGAAAGGTGTGTGCAGAGTGTATTGGCTCAGGATGTGCCTGACATGGAAATCATCTTGGTGGATGATGGGTCGACAGATGGATCGGCAGTTCTCTGTGATACTTACCGCAATAAAAAGAACGTCACCGTCATTCACCAGGACAATGCGGGACTCTCTGCGGCTCGAAACACGGGGTTAACGGTGGCACAAGGCAGGTATGTCACTTTTGTTGACTCGGATGATTACTTGGATGCCGACCTCTATGCCTCGCTGATGAAGGTATTACAGGCGGATGACGATATCGACTTGTTGGAATATTCGTTTGTCAGAGACGATGGAAAGAGCGTGGAAACGCATGTGCTTCACGACAAGTGTTATCACGACGTGTGGCGCTATTGGTTTGAAGCCAAGGCTTATCTGCATGGTTTCGCCTGTAATAAAATATTCAAACGAGCACTGTTTGACACCATCCAGTTTCCAGTTGGTCGTAAATTTGAGGACGTCTTTGTGCTTCCACAGTTGTTAGGTAAGGTTCGCTGTGTTCGTACCACCCCTATCGGGTTTTACCAATATACCTATAATAAGAATGGTATAACGGCTCGGGCGCAAGGCAACGAATGGAAAGACCTGTTGCAAGCGCATCTCAACGTATTGGAAAACACGTCCCTTCAAGCCTACGAAGGCTTTGGCGCTTACTATGCCCATGTGTTGAATGTCCAGTTGCATACCTACGAATTAACGGGCAATGCGAACGACATTCAGCTTCCCACACTTCCCTTTTACGGCACCCTGAAATTAAAGTTGCTTCGTCTTTTTGGCATGAAGCGCCTGTGCATGTTACATCGCTGCCTGCACCAGTTACTGTAAAACAGCTACTCAACCTGCGGATTGACTGAAAAACAAGATGTTCGTTGATGATGAATTTTCTTGACATCGAGGCTCTTGATAGCTGACGAATTTGCCAACTACGATACATCTTTCGGCAAATTTCTATATTGAAAGTTTTCAAGAGCCGTTTTAAGGGTAAAAAAACAGATGAAATATCTTACAATTCTGTAGAATGCAATGAATTAGGTTCCGCTCCTCACAAATAGACTAATTAAATCACTTCATGCAGGGCAGGTTACATAAAATCTGGCTAGAAGCAGAATAGACACATCGAGCGTAACGGCAAGTTGGTTGCGCTCGTTGACGGATAGGCAATGAATGGTATTGGTTGGGCACATCCAACGTAAAAGTGAATAAATGATAACGCATTTGCCTGTTCCTGTTTTTTGTTGTAAATTTGCCATACTAATAACACTAACTAAATAAATAATATGAACATCATTAAAATGTGTCTGTCTGCACTCGCACTGGTTACTGCCATGAACGCAAGTGCACTTGATAAACTAGACCCCGTAGACTATGTGAACCCTTTGGTGGGTACCCTGTCCAAGGTTTCCCTCTCAACAGGTAATACCTATCCGGCCATCGCCCTGCCTTGGGGCATGAACTTCTGGATGCCTCAAACTGGTAAGATGGGAGATGGATGGGCTTATGTTTATACAGCCGACAAACTTCGCGGATTTAAGCAAACGCATCAACCCAGTCCATGGATCAACGACTACGGACAGTTTGCCATCATGCCCATCACCGGCAAACCGCTATTCAATGAAGACGAACGTGCCAGTTGGTTCTCACACAAGGCCGAAGTGGCCAAACCCTATTACTATCGCGTCTATTTGGCTGACCACGACGTGGTGACAGAATTGACTCCGACAGAGCGTGCCGTCATGTTCAGGTTCACATTCCCTGAGACCGACCAGTCGTATGTGGTAATAGATGCCCTCGACCATGGCTCTTCCGTGAAGATTATTCCTTCAGAAAACAAGATTATAGGATATACAACACGCAACAGTGGGGGCGTACCCGACAATTTCAAGAATTATTTTGTCATCAAGTTTGACAAGCCTTTTACTTACCAAGCTGCAGTGACAGATGGTCAAATCAAGCAAGGAACCACCGAAGCAACGGTCAATCACGCGGGTGCCATCATCGGCTTCAAGACCAAACGAGGCGAGCAAGTGCATGCCCGTATCGCCTCATCTTTCATCAGTCCAGAGCAAGCAGAACTCAACTTGCATGAGCTGGGCAACCTATCGTTCGAACAAATCAAGGCACAGGGCCGACAGACCTGGAACAAAACGTTGAGCCGAATTGAGGTGGAAGATAAAAATGTGGATCATCTGCGCACCTTCTACTCATGCCTTTACCGCTCCGTATTGTTTCCTCGCAGCTTCTATGAGAAAGACGCCAATGGAAAAATCGTCCATTACAGTCCGTACAACGGCAAGGTGTTGCCAGGTTACATGTTTACCGACACAGGCTTCTGGGACACGTTCCGTTGCTTGTTCCCCATGCTCAACCTCATCTATCCATCTATGAACACCAAAATGCAAGAGGGTTTGGCCAATGCCTATCTCGAGAGTGGCTTCCTGCCAGAATGGGCCAGTCCTGGCCATCGCGGCTGCATGGTGGGCAACAACTCGGCGTCCGTCGTGGCAGACGCGTACCTGAAAGGGCTGCGTGGTTACGACGCTGAAACGTTGTGGAAAGCCGTGACGCACGGTGCCAATGCGGTTCACCCGAAGGTTAGCTCAACGGGTCGCTTGGGATGGGAGTATTACAACAAATTGGGTTATGTGCCTTACGATGTGAAGATCAATGAAAACGTGGCTCGTACCTTGGAGTATGCTTACGATGACTGGTGCATCTATCAGTTTGGTAAGTCACTGGGTAAGTCTGAAAAAGAACTGGCTCAATACAAGAAGAACGCCATGAACTATAAGAACGTCTTCGATAAGGAAACCAACTTGATGCGTGGTCGCAATCAGGATGGCAAGTTCCAAACACCGTTCAGTCCCTTGAAGTGGGGTGATGCCTTTACAGAGGGCAATTCCTGGCATTACTCTTGGTCCGTATTCCACGACCCACAAGGTTTGATTAGCCTCATGGGAGGCAAGCAAACCTTCGTTCAAATGCTCGATTCTGTCTTCAATGTTCCGCCCTTGTTCGATGACAGTTACTACAGAGGCGTCATCCATGAGATACGCGAAATGCAAATTATGAACATGGGTAACTATGCCCATGGCAACCAACCCATCCAGCACATGATTTACATGTACAACTATGCCGGAGAGCCTTGGAAGGCTCAATACCGGATTCGCGAGGTGATGGACAAGCTCTACACGGCTCAAGCTGACGGCTATTGTGGTGATGAGGACAACGGACAAACCTCTGCTTGGTACGTCTTCTCGGCCATGGGCTTCTATCCTGTGTGTCCCGGTGCCAACCAGTATGTCATTGGTACACCTTACTTTGACAAGATGACCCTGCATTTGGAGAACGGCAAGACCATGACCATCACAGCGCAAAACTGTAGTCAAAGCAACAAATATATCCAGTCGCTGAGCATCAACGGCACGCCTTCCACCAAGAATTTCTTCACGCACGAACAGTTGATGCAGGGCGGTAACATCCATTATGTCATGGGTAGTACCCCCAACAAGCAGCGAGGTATCAGCGACAGTGACGCTCCTTATTCGTTCACGAAAGAACTGACAGCAGCGAAAAGCATGAAAAGTAAGAAAAGCAGACGTCGTAGATAAACGATGATGAACATTCATCGCCCGAGTGGCGTTGATTATGAAAATAAATTTAAAGGCTGGCTCTAACCCATTATCAGGTTAGAATCAGTCTTTAAATTTATAAGCCGTAGCATTCATAAAAGGGGCAACTTGTCAATACAAGTCAAAATATCAAGCAATTTGACTTATACACAAAAAAATCATAGCGGCTTAAAACATGTTAATGTTTGGTGAAATAACGTGAATTACCAGCAATACACAGAAAGATATAGTATTTTTACACAAAATTATTGTGTAAAACAATGAGATTAAATAGAATAAAGAAAGTTCTTGACGATAAAGGTATTTCTCAGACATGGTTGTCAAAGAAGTTAGATAAAAGTTTCAATACAGTAAATGCTTACGTATGCAATAGAAGTCAACCAAATTTGGAAACATTGTTGCATATATCTCAAATTCTAGAAGTTGATTTAAAAGACTTAATTTCTGATGCAGATGAAAGGGATATTTGCAATGAATAAATTAACAAAAGAACTTGTAGGAGCATTCAGTGATTTAGAGATTAAACTTATATCGCAATACATATCTGGAAAAGAAACAAAAAATTCAGGTAGTTTCACTATGTCCAATTGCGAACTTGATTTAATCAGTAAATCTGTTCATTTTGATGTTTTAAACTCATTAGTCTTATTGTATATCAAGCATACTTGTACAGACTTTACGCCTGAAACAATCCCCAACATTATAATTGGCTCCTATACAGCTGTTGACATTAGTATAAGCGTTAATGAAATCCAGTTAATTCCTGATTTATGTGAGCAGCTACATATTAATTATCTGAATTCAGAAACTGTCCTACGTAATAATATAGTTAGGCAAATAAAGTCAAAAAAGAACTTGATTCAAAATGGAGCTGTTTATACTCAAGATAGCATAGCCTATTTTATTGTAAATAACACAATTCGCAAATTAAAGAAAAGTGATTTTGAAAATTTTAAGATCCTTGATTTTGCAATAGGTACAGGGCGCTTTTACAGACAAATACTTACCATATTTGAAGAAGAATGCGGAATTTCTAACGATGACGCTATTCTACACCATGTTTATGGTGTAGACATAGACCCTATTGCGGTAACAATTAGTAGACTTATTGCATTTTCAAAATTGAATAACAAGTCCACTTCTCAACTTTTAACAATATGCAATAACATCATTTGCAAAAATGCTTTGATTCGTGAGCAACTTTTTGATGATGTAGAAGCCATATCAAAAGAAGATTGTAATGGCTTGTTTTTCAATGGATTCGATGCTATAGTTTCTAATCCTCCTTATCTCGTTTTAAAACCTAATAAGAACAAGATGACAAAGGAGTCCGTTGATAAGATTAATTACATGGCTAAATATTTTAGAAACTCAAATTTCTATAAATATGCCATAGAAGGAATGCTTAATCTTTATCAGCTATCTATAGAGTCAATGATAGGGATGTTAAAAGTCAATGGAGAGATGGGAATAATCTGCCCTTCTACTTTGTTCGCAGACATATCAGCTGCTAAGCTTAGAAAGCATTTGTTGTCAAAACATAAGGTTTCATTTATTAAATACTTCTCTGAAGATGATTCTTTATTTGACAATGTGACGCAGGCTACTTGCATTTTTAATTTGACGAAAAACGGAAAAACAAATACAATTGCAATTGAGCAGAATGGAAAGAAATATAATATTTCATTTTCTTCTGTAAAAAAGTTGTTTCCTGACAATTGGGAGATTCCCGCTATCGATAAAATAGAATGGGATATTTTATCAAAAA
>CABTXD010000091.1:0-5560 GCA_902488665.1 uncultured Prevotella sp.
AGCTATCTACTCCCCTCCCTTTTGGGGAGGGGTCGGGGGAGAGGCTGTTGGGGAGAGGCTGCTCCGTATCCTATGCTATCCATCCTATCCATTCTCGAAGACACCACGGTAGACGGACCGGGCTTTCGCACCACCGTCTACTGTGCAGGATGTCCTAACGCCTGCCCGGGTTGTCACAACCCACAGACATGGGACATCCACAACGGACAATGGATGCAAGTGGAGGACATCATGCGTGTGATAGAAGCCGACCCCTTTGCCAACGTCACCTTCTCGGGAGGTGACCCCATGTTTCAAGCCGAAGGGTTTGCAGAATTAGCACACGCCATAAAGACACGCACCAACAAAAACATTTGGTGCTACACGGGCTTTACCTTCGAAGCGCTCATCAAGAATCCGCAACAACGCCAACTCCTCGAACTGGTAGACGTGTTGGTAGACGGTCCGTTTGTGGAAAAGCTCAAAGACCCTGACCTACTCTTCCGTGGCAGCTCCAACCAACGCCTCATCAACGTGCCACTATCGCTACAGCAAGGCAAGGTGGTGCTGTGGGAACAAGAAGATGACATGTAGACACGATGACAAAGACGACGGGTTCGTATGCCAAGCGGCATCGACTCCATCGAAAAGAATGCTCATCAAGACCATCTGCCCATATACAACCTTCACGGTGTGAAGGTGGGCACAGGCTGGAAAGCCCTCCAGCATTTGCCAAAGGGTATATATATAATAGGTGGAAAGAAAGTGGCAAGATAAATGCAGGAACGGTGAAGAAAACCTGATACTGCAGATTGACCTTTCTAACATATACCAGCCGATTACCGTAAAATACTTACTTTTAGGTATTGCAAAACTTTTTCACACCTCGTACCTTTGCAGCAAAGAAAATACAAGAGTATGATCAAACGAAAGTACCATATAGCATATATGGATATACACCCCTCAACTATCGAAGCGCACTGTTCAAGAAAAGAACAGTGCGTTTTTTTTATGAACAAAATTGAACAACGTTCACTATTAACCCTTTACCCTCATCATGCAAACTCTGAAAGATGACATTCGGCAGCGCATCATCGCTACCGCCCGTGCAGAATTTATCGCCCATGGTGTACGCTGCACCTCCATCCGCACTGTGGCTCGCAAGTCAGGTGTCGCTGTAGGAAACCTATACAATTACTTCAGCAGCAAGGACGAACTATTTTGCGAGGTGCTGCGACCTCTCACCAAGGCGTTGAACAAACACATCCTGTCGCACAATGACGAAAAGTTCCTGTCCATAGACGTGTTCAACATGCGGCAACACCAAATAGATTACATCTTTGCCATGCTCGCCATCATCAAAGACTTCCGTCCAGAGCTTCGACTACTCCTATTCAACTCGGAGGGTACGTCGCTACAAGGATATAAAGACAAGATGGTGGACAGACAGATGAAAGTGGGTATGGAATACCTGCGACTGATGAAAGAACGCTATCCACATCTCAACGCCAACATTTCGCCATTCTTGGTTCACATCACTTGCTCCACATGGATAACCGTTTTCTGCGAGATTGTAGAACACGAAGATTACAGCGACGAGGATATCAAAGTTGCCTTGGAGCAGTACATGGACTTTAGCATGGCAGGTTGGAAAGCATTAATGAAACCATAAGGACTAATTATTAAAAGACGATAATATTATGATGAAAACTCTCAAACGTTTAGGAGCTTACATGGGAGGGCGCAAATACTTGCTGCCATGCTCCGTAGCACTGTCGGCAGTCAACGGACTGCTGTCGCTTGTCCCATTCATACTTTTGTGGCTCGTGGTGCGCACACTACTTATCGCCAAGGGCAATCTCTCAAACACACCCCTTATAGACTATGCCCTGTGGGCTTTTGTCATATCTGTGGCAAACGTGTTGCTCTACTTTTTGGCACTGATGCTTTCTCATCTTGCAGCATTCCGTATCGAAACCAACATGAGGCGCAAGGCGATGCAACGACTAATGCGTGCACCATTGGGCTATCTCGATGAACAAAACACGGGACGTATGCGCAAAATCATTGATGAGGATTCGGGACAGACACATACTTTTGTGGCACACCTGCTACCCGATGTGGCAAGTTGCATCGTTGCTCCGATAGGTGTTATCGTACTGTTATTCGCTGTGGATTGGCAGTTGGGTGCGGCTGCAATGATACCTCTCGTTGGCGCGATAGGCATTATGGGATATATGATGAACCCAAAGAACAACCAGTTTCAAAGGCTCTACCTTGATGCGCAGGAGAAGATGGGGGCAGAGGCAGTGGAATATGTCAGAGGTATTCCCGTGGTCAAGGTGTTCCAACAAACGGTCTTCTCGTTCAAACGCTTCTACGATAGCATTATCAGCTACCGCGACCTTGTCATCAAGTGTACGCTTGTGTGGCGCACGCCAATGTCGTTTTATATACTGGCTATCAATGCCTTTGCCTTCATCCTTGTTCCTACTGCTATTATCCTGATAGGACACGGTGGAGATACAAGCACAATTATTGCCAACGTGATACTTTATGTGGTGATTGCACCGCTCATCGCTTCCAACGTGATGAAAGCCATGTATCTCAGTCAGGATCTATTCATGGCAAACGAGGCTGTGGAACGATTAGAGCAGCTCACTCATATTGCACCGCTCTCGCAGCACGACGAGCCAAAACGGGCAGAAGCGTACGACATTCGTTTCAACGATGTTTCGTTCCGATATGAGGGAGCGGAGAAAGATGCAGTGAGTCATATCAACCTGACCATTCCCGAAGGAAAGACGGTTGCACTCGTAGGAGCGTCGGGCAGCGGAAAGACCACCATAGCAAGATTGATACCCCGCTTTTGGGACGTATGTCATGGCAGCGTCACCATTGGTGGTGTAGACGTGAGGGATATGCGCAAGGACGAACTGATGCGCAACGTGTCGTTCGTCTTCCAAAACACCCGTCTGTTCAAGACTTCGCTCATCGAAAACCTACGTTACGGCAATCCTGATGCAACAACCGAGCATATCAACCGTGCCATCGACCTCTCACAAAGCCGCGAGATTATCGACCGGCTGCCACAGGGATTGGATACCGTTATCGGTGCCGAAGGTACTTATCTTTCGGGAGGTGAGCAACAGCGAATTGTTCTTGCCCGTGCCATTCTGAAAGACGCCCCTATCGTAGTACTCGATGAGGCAACCGCCTTTGCCGACCCCGAAAACGAACAGCTTATCCGTAAGGCACTGGCACATCTCACCCAAGGAAAGACCGTGCTAATGATAGCTCATAGACTTACCACTGTGCAAGATGCCGACAGCATCGTAGTTGTGGACAACGGCAAGATAGTCGAACAGGGTACGCACAAGGAACTATTGAGCAGGGAAAAGCAATACCACCGTATGTGGAACGAATATCAACAATCCGTTTCGTGGAAACTATCATCTATTAAAAGTCATAAAGTCATAAAGTCATGATAAAATATTTTCAAAACCGTTTCGCTCTTACGGAAAAAGGGGCAAAAGACTTGCGCCAAGGCATCATCTTTTCGACACTGCTCAATCTTGTGCTAATGCTGCCACCCACTTATTTGTTTTTCTTCCTGATGGAGTATCTCGATAATATGCCAAGGAATGCCCCTCATACGTTGTGGTTTTATCTCCTCGTGGCAGCAGGGTTAATGGTCGTGATGCTCGTCGTGATTCGTCGGCAATACGACAGTACCTATACCACCGTATATAATGAGAGTGCGCAACGCCGTATCTCCTTAGCCGAGAAGCTGCGCCGTTTGCCTCTCGCCTTCTTTGGTGAGCGCAATCTCTCCGACCTCACTGCCACTATTATGGAAGACTGCACACAATTGGAAACAACGTTCTCGCACGCCATTCCCCAACTGTTTGCTTCTGTGGTGAGCATTGTCATTATCGCAGCGGGAATGTTCTGCTACGACTGGCGATTAGCCATCGCTGTGTTTTGGGTAGTACCATTTGCCTTGGTGGTGCTGTTGGTTTCACGAAATCGAATGGACAAGGCTTTTACACATGTCTACCACATCAAACGAGGAGTGAGTGAACAGATACAGGAAGGACTGGAGTGTGTGCAGGAAATCAAATCGTACAATGGCGAGGACGAATATAACCAGCGGTTTGACCAGCGATTAAAAACATTAGAAAAAGGACTTGTTGCCGGTGAACTCTTGACAGGTGCGTTTGTCAACATCTCCGCTGTATTGCTTAAATTGGGTATGCCTACTGTCATCGTTGTAGGCGCATGGATGCTTCAGCGTGGCGACGTATCGGTGTTCGTCTATTTGGCGTTCCTCCTTGTTTCGGCAATGGTTTATAATCCTATTCTTGAAGTATGCAATCACCTTGCCATTCTTACTTTTCTCGATGTGCGTATCAAGCGAATGAAAGAGATGGAGGCAATGCCCATACAGACGGGCGACACCAAGGTGGAAGTTTCAAATTATGACATTGAGTTCCACAACGTCAGCTTTTCCTACGAAACAGAGAAGCAGGTGCTTCACAATGTTTCATTCACTGCCCGACAGGGCGAGATAACCGCACTCGTTGGTCCATCTGGTGGTGGTAAGAGCACCACTGCCAAGCTCGCTGCACGTTTTTGGGACATCAATAGTGGGAAGATAACACTGGGCGGACACGACATCTCTGACATAGAACCAGAGACGTTGCTCAAAAATTACGCCGTAGTATTTCAAGACGTGATGCTCTTCAATGCCTCTGTTGCCGACAACATACGCATAGGAAAGCGCGACGCCACCGATGAGGAAGTAAGGCATGTGGCACGATTGGCACAGTGCGATGACTTCATCAATCGTATGCCACAAGGCTACGACACAGTGATTGGCGAAAATGGAGAAACCCTTTCGGGTGGGGAGCGGCAGCGTATCTCCATAGCCCGCGCACTCTTAAAAGATGCTCCTGTCATCCTCTTGGACGAAGCCACCGCCAGCCTTGATGCCGAGAACGAGACGAAAGTTCAGGCGGGTATCTCTGAACTGGTGCGCAACAAGACCGTCATCATCATTGCGCACCGCATGCGCACCGTATTGGGTGCCGACCACATCGTAGTACTCTCGGGCGGAACTGTCGTGGAACAGGGTACACCCGATGAACTAATGGCACACAATGGGACTTTTGCACAAATGGTAAGATTACAACAGGAAAATAAAGCATAAAAACACTATAAAACAACGGCTGCAAAAAAACAATTGGATTTTTGCAGCCGTTGTTTTTGTGTACGCGATAAATATCTTATAAATTATCCAAACAATCAAAAACAGTTCCCATTTCCGAGCATCCTTGCGTCATACATTGATTTACATCGAAAGGTGTCGCATTGCTTCTTGCATCTTTCAACCATGATTCCAATCGTTTGTAGATATCGGGATTAGAGTTGTAATATTCTTCTGTTTTCTCGTATTGCGATTATACAAATCGGGATGCAGTTTGTTTGGGTCAGTCGTAAAACCCAGTTGCAACCCTCTCACTCATGCACATAATTTCATAAGCCTGTAAAGGAAGAAAGGAATATCCGTTACTCCCCT
>CABTXD010000092.1:0-5412 GCA_902488665.1 uncultured Prevotella sp.
ATCAACATGGACGGTGACTTGCCAAGAGCCATTTGGGGCTTCAACGGTACAGAAAGACCAGGAGCTGTTTACCTTGCAGCGGCACTAGCCGTTCACAATCAGAAAGGTCTGCCTACATTCGGCATCTACGGTCGTGACGTACAGGATGTGGATAGCGAGGAGATTCCTGAAGATGTGAAAGAAAAGTTGCTGCGTTTCGCAAAGGCAGGTTTGGCAGTTGCCACCATGCGTGGAAAAGCATACTTATCCATCGGAAGCGTGTCGATGGGTATCGGTGGCTCTATTCCCAACCCAGATTTCTTCCAGGATTATCTCGGCATGCGCAACGAATATGTCGATGCCAGCGAAATTGAACGACGTATCAAACTCGGCATCTACGACCACGAGGAATTTGACAAAGCCATGGCTTGGACCGAGAAGTATTGCAAAACTAACGAAGGAAAGGATCACAACCCCAAACACCTTATCTATTCACGGGAAGAAAAAGATGCTGTTTGGGAATATGTTGTCAAGATGACCATGATTTTCCGTGACCTGATGATTGGTAACCCCAAGTTGGCTGAAATGGGATTCAAAGAAGAGTCCAACGGTCACTACGCTTTGGTGGGTGGGTTCCAAGGACAGAGACAATGGACGGACTTCAAGCCAGACGGCGATTTTTCAGAAACCATCTTGAATAGTTCTTTCGACTGGAATGGAATTCGTGAAGCCTTTACATTTGCTACCGAAAATGACACGCTGAATGGTGTTTCAATGCTGTTCAACAAGCTGTTGAGCAACCGCGCACAGATCTTTGCTGACGTCAGGACATACTGGAGTCCCGCTGCCTACGAGCGCGTGACGGGACAGAAGTTGGAGGGCGACGCAGCCAACGGATTCATCCACCTGATCAATTCCGGCTCTTGCACACTGGACGGTTCTGGAAGACAAACAGAAAACGGCAAGCCTGCCATGAAACCTTTCTGGGAAATCCAGGAAAAAGAAGCTGAGGCATGCCTCCAAGCTACAACATGGTATCCATCAAACCGTGACTATATGCGGGGTGGCGGTTTTTCTGCACAGTTCCAAACCAAAGGTGGTATGCCGCTCACTATGTGCCGTCTGAACCTGATTAAAGGTCAGGGACCTGTTTTGCAGATAGCCGAGGGATGGAGTGTGGAATTAAACGACAAATCCTTTGCCGCCATCAACGAGCGTACTGACGCCATTTGGCCATCTACCTTCTTCGCTCCACGCCTGACAGGCAAGGGATACTTTAAAGATGTATACTCCGTCATGAATAATTGGGGAGCCAACCATGGAGCCATCAGCTACGGACACATCGGTGCCGACCTCATTACATTGGCGTCGATGCTACGCATCCCCGTATGCATGCACAATATTCCCGAAGAACAGATTTTCCGACCCAGTACTTGGACTGCATTTGGTGAAGACATGGAAGGCAGCGACTTCCGTGCATGCAAAAACTTCGGACCCCTATACAAATAAAACACCTGGACAAGTGCTTGTTTGACAGGGCAAGCGCTTGTCTACCTAAATACATGCATGATGAAAAAACACATATTGCTGGCGTGCATGATCCTTACAGGATTAACAGCATGCAATGAACAAAAAGAAATAAAGATGGGAAGCTATGCATACGATGCCCAGTTCTTAAAAGATCACGGCATCAAATACGTGGAGTTAAAATCAAAAGATGGAAGTGCAAAAGTAATGGTCGTTCCCTCTTGGCAAGGCCGTGTGGTGACCACGTCTGCTGCTGGTGATGAAGGCAACAGTTACGGCTGGATCAACTACCGTTTCATTGAAGCTGGGAAACAAAGCGACCAGTTCAACCCTGTGGGTGGTGAAGAACGCTTTTGGTTGGGTCCTGAAGGCGGACCATTCTCCCTGTATTTTGCGAATGGCAAAGAGCAGATTTATGACAACTGGAAGGTTCCTGCCGTCATCGACACCGAAACCTTTGACGTCGTAGAAAGCAATGATACGGTCATTCAATTTAAGAAAAGTACGTCGGTCAAGAATGCTTCTGGGACTGTTTTTGACCTAGACATCAACCGAAAAGTTTCGCTGTTATCCAAAACATCAATCGAACAACGGTTGGGTATTACGTTTCCGACTGATGCCAAACTCGTGGCATACGAGAGTCTGAATAAGATTACCAATACCGGCAAGGAAGCATGGACGAAGAAGAATGGATTGATATCCATCTGGATGCTAAGTCACTTCAATCCAACCCCAACAACAACGGTATTCATTCCATACCATGAAAATGCCGAAGGCAAGATTGTCAACGATGAATATTTTGGTAAGATTCCGGCCGACCGCTTGAAAACAAAAGATGGCATACTCTACTTTAAAATAGACGGTAAGTTGCGCTCGAAGCTGGGCATTCCCCCGATGCGCTCAAAGGGTTTGTGCTGCAGTTACGACTCAGAAAAGAAAGTGCTGACCATCTTGCGTTGCAACATGCCAGAAAAGCCAGGAGCCTATCTCAACGGACAGTGGGGAAAACAAGACGACCCCTTTGCTGGAGACATGCTGAACGCCTATAACGACGGTCCTGTAGAAGATGGTTCTATCATGGGGCCCTTCTACGAAATTGAGACCTCATCGCCTGGTGCAGAATTGGCTGTGAACGAATCGCTTCTTCACAAGCAGGAAACCTTCCACATCCAAGCAGAGGAAGCCATCCTTGACCCGATTGTTGAAAAGCTCTTTGGTGTCAATCTGGAAACCATCAAAAGTCAATTTCAATAACTATGTTATAGAAGGGCTCTTCCGGACAAAGAGTCCTTCTTTAAAAAGCTTCATCAATTACCATAATACCAACACAATATGAGATATATAAAAAGAAGCGGAGTCATTGCAATTCTTATTTTGACAGGTTTGTTCCTGCCAAACAGTATGACAGTGGGGGCTACCGGCACACCAGATGGTTCTCAACCAGGAAATGCGAGCCAGCAGACGAACCAACAACAAAAATTTGTTAGCGGAAACGTAACAGATGCAGAAACACAAGAACCTCTCATTGGCGTTAGTATCAAAATAAAAGGAACGAACATCGCTGCAATCACTGACGCAAATGGGCATTACCAGATACAACATCGAACAAGTCAAGACATCTTGATCTTCTCCTACATCGGTAAAAAAACAGTTGAGATACGCACCAATGGCAGGGCAAGGTTGGATGTAGTGATGGAGAATGATGAAAATACACTCTCTGATGTCGTAATTTACACGGGATATCTGACCCAGAAGAAAGCCGATTTGACGGGGTCTGTTGCCATTGCCAATCAAGCCGATATTGCTAGAGGAAACTCAGCAAATGCCATGAAAGGACTTCAGGGGAAAATGGCTGGCGTACAGATTACGACCAATGGTGGCAATCCTGCTGAAAGTGTCAACATCCAAATCCGAGGACTTTCGTCACTGTCGGGAGGTATCAAGCCTCTCATCGTCTTGGACGGAATGCCAACAGAGGGGCTAAACCTTCGTGACATTAATGCAGGTGACATTGAGTCTATTCAAGTATTAAAAGATGCAGCTTCAGCCAGTATCTATGGGGCAAGGGCTTCTGGCGGTGTTGTTCTGATTCAAACCAAGAAAGGCAAGCAAGGCAAAACAACGATAGAATATCATGGAAGTGTTTCTTCTAACACAGTCATCAACAAACCAAAGCTGATGAATGCTGTAGAATATGGTACAGCCGAATTCAGGGCACAGGCCTACGACGAGAAAGTGTACGGAACCGCCATGTCGTTACCTACAACTTATGACTTTCTATGGCACAGAGATGCGAACGGTTATGCCTGTCTTGATGCTGCTACACCGGCAGAATGGCTCACACCCGATAAGAAAGTAGCCGGTGTAAACACGGACTGGATGAATGAAATTTTTAGGACTGCAGTTTCAACAAACCATCAACTGACCATTTCATCAGGTAACGACAAGAGTCGCAGTTTGTTCTCATTGGGTTATTTCAATAACCAGGGAACACAAATTCATACATTCTTCAAGAAATATTCTATCAGAGCCAACTCTGAATATAACTTATTGCAAAACCGTTTGAAGATTGGAGAAAATCTGGCAGTGTCGTATCTACAGTACCGCGGCCAAAACGAGACACGCTGGGCTATGATCAATCCTCCTGCAGTCCCAATCTATGACAAAGACGGAAACTGGGCTGGAGCTGCTGGCTTTGACGATTTCAGCAATCCCGTTCGCTTATTGGAAATGAACAAAAACAACGTCAACAACTACGTCAAAATTATCGGAAACATTTTCCTTGACCTCAATCTATGGAAAGGCTTGTCTGCCAGGACTCAGTTTGGCATAGACTATGGTAACGCTTACAGCAGGACCATTGATGGTATCTGGTCGGAGACAGGTGGAAGAAGTAGCAATGGCGAGAACTATGTGGGCAATAGCCAGTCACATCCACTCAACTATGTGTGGACCAACACGCTGACATATAACTTTACCAACAATCAACACGATTTGACAGTTCTTTTAGGACAGGAAAGCACAAGATACGTACAGGAGGGATTTTCGGCTCGCCGAGAAGGCGTTTACCTAGAGGACCGAGACTTTGCCCATATCGGTGTGACAACTGGCAAAAAATATTCACTAGGAAGTTCGGCTGACGAATATACTTACCTATCTTATTTTGGTAAAATCAACTACGTCTATGCAGGCAAATATCTCGCTTCTGCCACTATTCGTCGTGACGGTTCTTCCTTGTTCGGTGCGTCAAATCGTTGGGGAACCTTCCCAGCATTCTCTTTGGGATGGCGACTGAAAGACGAAAAGTTCATGGAAAGCGCAACGTTTGTTTCTAACTTGAAACTTCGTGCCAGTTATGGCACCAATGGTAGCGTGCAAGGACTACCTAGAGGATATACGACAACACCGTTCACACCCGACTATTTTGACACATCTTATCCTATCAAAGGAAACGAGAACGGACATTTGGAATCGGGTTACAGAAGGCTGTGGTTAGGTAATCCCGACTTAAAATGGGAAACCACTACGCAGACTGATCTGGGCATTGATTTCGGATTTTTCGATCAAAGGTTAACGGGTTCGCTGGAATACTATTTCAAGAAAACCAAGGATATTTTGGTTCAGACACCCTATATTGCAGCAATGGGAGAAGGCGGTGAGCCATGGATTAACGGTGCCAGCATGAACAACCAAGGAATAGAAATGGAGCTCACGTTCAGAAACAAACAAGGTTCTGCTTTCGAATACGAGATTTCTGCCAACATAGGCACCTATAAAACAAAGCTGACAAGCCTTCCATCAAATGTTATCAACAAATATCCTGGTGACGGAATGAGAGATTTTGTATTGGACAAGACTCCCAACATCTTCTACGGTATGGTAGCCGATGGTATATTCAAGACACAG
>CABTXD010000093.1:0-5359 GCA_902488665.1 uncultured Prevotella sp.
AACTTTGAACATTGAACTTTTTTATTGGCTCAGGCATCAACTTGTAACCCCGTGAACTCGTCAACTTATACAAGTACAACCATCTACTCCCCTCCCCCTCGGGGAGGGGTCGGGGGAGAGGCTTTAATCTCAATGAGTTTGCCCTCCAAAGTCATTGAGTTTCCCCTCCAATCTCAATGAGTTTGCACCCCAAAGTCAATGAGTTTAGAACGGCGGATGATTTTGTGAGCTTCCACATAGGAAATCTAATAGGAATTATCCGCTGGCGAGGGAAGATAAAAGCAATTAACTCGTAAACATATAAACTTGTGAACTCGTCAACTTGTGAACTTGTCAACTTTTGAACTTTTAATCCTGTCAACTCATACATGCACAACCATCAACCCCTCTCTCCCCTATTGTATCTCCCCTCCTTTGGAGGGGGTGGGGGAGGCTTTCCGGGGAGATAGGCTGCCCTACCCACAATGATAGAAACTCATCCCTTTGAACCGTTCTTGCCCAAGAATGCCACTTTGCTGATGTTGGGCACGTTTCCGCCGGCCCCCAAGCGTTGGTGTATGCCGTTCTATTACCCCAATTTCCAGAACGATATGTGGCGCATCTTCGGATATTTGTTTTTCGGTGATAAACAACATTTCGTGAATCAGCGGGACAAAACGTTCCATTTGGACGCACTGAAAGCCTTTCTCAAAGAAAGAGGTGTAGCTCTTTTCGATACTGCCCTGCGTGTACACCGAACCAAAAACACCGCATCTGACAAGGATTTGGAAATCATCGAGCCGGCCGATCTCGATGGCTTGCTGCGGGCTTTGCCGCATTGTACAGCCGTACTCACGGCTGGTCAAAAGGCTACGGCCATCTTCACCAGCCATTATGGCATTACTGCGCCGGCGATGGGGCAATACGTCACGTTCAGCTTCGACGGTCGACCGATGCGGTTGTACCGTATGCCCAGCTCCTCGCGAGCCTATCCCATGAAGCTGGAGAGGAAGGCAGAAAGCTATCGGGTGATGTTCGAAGACGTGCTGGGACTGCCCCCTAAAAAGACTGAATAAAACAAACAAATATGATGACAGATAAAGAACGAAATCATGAAGTGACCGTCATTGGCATTGCAGGCGGCACCGGATCTGGGAAGACCACGGTGGTCAGGAAGATTGTTGAGGCCTTGCCGCCTAATCATGTGGCCGTGGTGCCACTCGACTCGTATTACAACGACACCTCAGAAATGACCGAGGAGGAGCGCCATGCCATCAACTTTGACCATCCCGATGCCTTTGATTGGAAGCTGCTCATCAAGCAGGTGAACGAATTGCGCGAGGGTGAACCCATTGAGCAGCCCACCTATTCTTATTTAAAGTGCAACCGCCTGCCTGAAACCATCCATGTGGAACCCCGGCCGGTGATTATCATCGAGGGCATCATGACGCTGCTCAACAAGCGGCTGCGCGAGATGATGGATCTGAAGGTGTTCGTTGATTGCGATCCAGACGAGCGGCTCATCCGCAACATCCAGCGCGATACCATCGAGCGGGGGAGGGATGTCAATATGGTGGTTCAGCGATATTTGGACGTGCTGAAGCCCATGCACGAGCAGTTCATCGAGCCCACCAAGCGATTTGCCGACGTGATTATCCCGCAAGGAGGAGAGAATCTTAAGGGCATTGACATCCTCTGTAAATATGTCGAGCGCCTGGTGCTGATGAATTTAAGTTGACCCATGAACAGTGCGGAGACGTGTGTCGAAATGGTTTTATGATGCACCTCTTGCCGTTTCCGATTAGACGTTTTCCTTCTTTTGGGTTATAAATTAATATTTATTCGCATTCCGTACCGTCGGAATGTCGATTTTATTCGCTATCTTTGCGAGAGCAAGATGGTTGAGATGTCAATGGAGATAGAGTCGCTCTCACCATCAATGCAACTACGACATTGTAACATATTCATTTATAATAAACAGAAGAAAATGAAAACAATTTATGATTTTTCAGTAAAAGACAGAAAAGGTAACGATGTATCTCTCAAGGAGTATGCCAACGAAGTGCTGTTGATTGTCAACACAGCGACAAAATGTGGTTTCACTCCTCAATACGAAGAGCTGGAGAAGCTCTACGAGAAATACCATGCAAATGGTTTCGAAATCCTTGATTTCCCTTGCAATCAATTTGGACAGCAGGCACCAGGAACGGACGAGAGCATCCACGAGTTCTGCAAACTGACATACGGTACCGAATTCCCACGCTTCAAGAAAATTAAAGTAAACGGTGACGATGCCGACCCACTTTACAAGTTCCTCAAAGAACAGAAAGGCTTTGCAGGCTGGGATATGAGTCACCCCATCGCTCCGATCCTCGTTGACATCCTGTCAAAAGAAGATCCCGATTACGAGCAGAAGCCCGACATCAAATGGAATTTCACCAAGTTCCTTATCAACAAACAGGGACAGGTTGTCGCACGCTTCGAACCCACAGAGAAGTTAGAGCATGTCGCTCAGCAAATCGAGGAACTGTTATAATGGAAAGTGAAAAAGGTGAAATCCACATGCATCCGTATGTGTGTTTCACCTTTTTCGTTTCATCTTTCCCAATTTTCGTTACAGCGTTCACGACGCTTATTTCATATCTTACATGATGGAACAACAAAAGCAATATACCCGTTGCCTCATTGTTGGTAGCGGACCGGCAGGCTATACGGCTGCCATCTATGCGGCTCGCGCCAATCTCAATCCCGTTCTTTATTGCGGATTGCAGACAGGCGGCCAGCTCACTCAAACCACTGAGGTGGAGAATTTTCCCGGTTATCCCGAGGGAGTTGACGGCAATCAAATGATGATGGATTTGCGTCAGCAGGCCGAACGCTATGGAACGGACATCCGAGACGGCGAGATTGTCAAGGCCGACTTAACCAAAGCGCCTTATACACTGGTCACCGATAGTGGCGATGAGCTTCAGGCAGAGACCGTGATTATCGCCACAGGAGCATCTGCCAAGTATCTTGGTTTGGACGATGAGGAGAAATATAGAGGCCAAGGTGTGAGTGCCTGTGCCACTTGTGATGGATTTTTCTATCGCGGTAAGGTGGTGGCTGTCGTGGGAGGTGGCGACACAGCTTGCGAAGAAGCTACCTATCTGGCTGGCCTTTGCAGTAAGGTGTACATGATTGTGCGCAAAGATTATCTGCGTGCCTCTGATGTGATGCAACAACGTGTGGAGGAGAACGAGAAGATAGAAATACTCTATAAGCACAACGCCACTGGCCTTTATGGCGAGAATGGCGTCGAGGGCGTACACCTGGTTAAGCATTTGGGCGAGGAAAACGAGGAGCGTTACGACCTGCCTATCGATGGTTTCTTCTTAGCTATTGGGCACACTCCCAACTCGTCTGTGTTCAAGGACTTCCTTGAAACCAATCAAGCGGGCTACATCAAGACCATCCCTGGCACGCCAAAGACGAAGATTCCCGGTGTGTATGCGGCTGGTGACGTGGCTGATCCCGTGTATCGTCAGGCTGTCGTAGCTGCGGGAACAGGCTGTCAGGCTGCCCTTGAGGCTGAGCGATACCTCACCGAAATCAATAAATAATCTTGGACTTGCACTGGATTTAAGAGTATAAAACCTTACTTTCAGCATGTCGTAAGGACGTGATTTTATACGTTCAAACGTGACGGCAGAGCTGACAAGATGGAAAAATAAAAGCGGTCTATAGCACACGATGGGTGTTATAGACCGCTTTTTGTCACCTTGTTTTATCTTTCTTTCAATAGAATCGTTTGATATGTCAAGCTGGATTGCAGCCAAAACGAAATGTGTTAGTCGTTGTATTGGGCAGTAATCTCGCAAATTTTCACAATAACCTCGACCGCTTTTTTCATGACCTGAATAGAGACAAATTCATAAGGACCATGGAAGTTAACGCCACCAGCGAAGATGTTTGGGCATGGCAAGCCCTTGAAACTGAGCTGTGCGCCATCGGTTCCACCACGGATAGGCTCCACTTTCGGGGCCACACCGGTTTCTTGCATGGCTTGCAAAACGATGTCGATGACGTGCATGTTTGGTTCAATTTTCTCCTTCATGTTGTAGTACTGATCCTTGATAACAATCTCAACCGTACCCTCACCATACTTTTCGTTCATCTTTCGTGCGCAGTCTTCCATAAAGTCTTTGCGGTCTTCGAACTTCTCACGGTCGTGATCTCGGATGAGATAACTCATCTTAGCCTCTTCTGTTCGGGTCTCCATACCAAGCAGATGATAGAATCCTTGATAACCTTCGGTGTTCTCTGGAATGTCCGTGTCGGGAATCATGGCGTTGAACTCACATGCCAACCGATTGGCATTGATCATCTTGTCTTTTGCATATCCTGTATGAACGCTCACCCCTTTGATCGTGATTTTGGCACTGGCAGCGTTGAAGTTCTCGTACTCCAGGTCGCCAATGTCACCACCATCCATCGTGTAAGCCCAGCTGCATCCGAACTTTTCCACGTCAAAATGGTGTGCACCAAGTCCTATTTCCTCATCAGGGTTGAATCCCATGCGAATGTCACCATGCTCAATTTCATCGTGATCGCGTAGGTAGCACATGGCATCTACAATCTCTGCGATGCCCGCTTTGTCGTCAGCACCCAGCAACGTGTGCCCATCTGTCACGATAAGATCTTCGCCGATGTGCGCCTTTAGTTCAGGAAATTTCTCTGGAGAAGACACGATACCCTCTGAAAGGATGATGTCGCCGCCGTCATAATTGTTCACAATGCGCGCCTTGATGTCAGCTCCGCTGGCATCGGGACTGGTGTCATAATGTGAGATGAAGCCGATGGTGGGTATGTCTTTTTTGGTGTTTGCCTTCAGCGTGGCATAGATGTAGCCTTTTTCATCCATCTCTACGTCTGAAAATCCTTCACGTTCCAACTCCTCTTTGAGGTACTTGGCGAAAACAAGTTGTTTTGATGTACTGGGGACTGTCTGCGAGTCTTCGGACGACTGGGTATCAAACTTGGTATAGTTGATAAATCTCTCTGTAATGTCCATGTGTTTTTAGAATTAAGTGTGATTTCACTAGTAATGGTGACTCCGGCGGGATTCAAACCCGCGATCTCAGGAACCGGAATCCTGCATTCTATTCAGCTGAACTACGGAGCCATAATGTGTGTGCAAATATAAAGAAAAAAGTTGATACAGACAAAACATGCTTTCTTATTTTTCTTTTTTCCGTATTGTTTCCACCATGTGTAGAGTCAACCAGCAAGTGCAAAATTACAAAACGTGTTTGAAGAACTCTCGTTTTGGTGTAGAAAAGTTTAATTTTTCTCTCGGTCTTTCGTTCAATTTCTTTTGTATCGACATAATTCTCTTGTC
>CABTXD010000094.1:0-5251 GCA_902488665.1 uncultured Prevotella sp.
GAGGCAAGAGCGGACGCATATCCCGCCTGAAAATCGTTGGCAGCGAGCTGACCTTCACCATCGGCAAGGAATTGGAGATAAGAAGAACGCTGTCGGAATCGCATTTATACAGTTCGGCTTTCGTGGTTGACAAGGAGGATGTGGTTGATGGCGTACCCCAAAAGTTTGTCCTTACCGGAGCTGGATGGGGTCACGGCGTGGGACTTTGTCAGATTGGTGCCGCCGTGATGGGTGAAGATGGATATGGCTACGATGAGATATTGACCCACTATTACCACCACGCCACCATCGAGAAACTGTACAAATAACAGCAAGTAAACAGGAGTTAATGGAAGTAAGCTGGAGTTAATAGGAGTTATTGGGAGTTTATTGGGGTAAGCAGACAAATGCCTGTTTGGTAGGGAAACATCACTAAGTACCCGCTACATCGAACTATATAATATAAGGTAACGCCCGATAACTCCAGTTAACTCACACTAACTCCCCTTAACTCCCAATAAGAACTACCAGAAACGAAAAGCTCCAATCAACTCGAGATGATAAAGATCAGCCATCACCTATTCAACTCTCCTATTGACCTCAACCACGAAGTTAAGGTTCCCTGGAAGTGGATGCCAACGTTGTACCTCTTCAAGGGGCTCACGTTTGTGATGCTGTTCTATTTTCCACTCGTGATTTTCAAGCGAATGGGACTCGACAACGGATCGGCAACCTTCTTCATCGCCTGGTTGATGTTGCCCGTCGCCATGCGTCCTGTGCTGTCCATTTTCGTACAGACGGGCCACCGCAACCGCCTATGGATACTGCTTTCTGAAGCACTAATCATCCTCTCCATTGCTGGCATGGCGCATGCTCTGAAAAGCACGTGGTGGCAGGAAGGCAGCATCATGTGCCTCGGGTTGATGGCCATTGCGCATGTTTTTCACGACATCGCCATCGACAAATTCAGTCTGCAGGCCATCAAGCACCACCGCACTTCGTCGCTTCGTCTCTTCAAACTGACGTTCTACCTACTGTCCATGCTGTTGGTGTTGGGCATCATCGTGATGATAGGCGGCAACCTTGAGGTGGTGAATAGAAGCATTCGCAGTTCATGGAGCACGGCATGCTACTGCCTCTGCGGCATTCTT
This sequence comes from uncultured Prevotella sp., assembly GCA_902488665.1. Taxonomy (GTDB): domain Bacteria; phylum Bacteroidota; class Bacteroidia; order Bacteroidales; family Bacteroidaceae; genus Prevotella. The sequence goes on from CABTXD010000094.1 coordinate 1,131, forward strand.
GCCGTCGTACTGCTGTGGCATATCTTCATGATACCACGGTCGGGTGCCGACGACAGAGAGCGAAAGATACGAGTGTCTGACATGTTCTATGCCTGCCTGAACACCAGCACCGACCTCATCCGAACCCCGAGTTCGTGGCCGGGCATTCTCTTCCTAAGCATGTTTCTGCTGACCTGTACGTTGCTCACGCCCGTTTCCATCCAGTTCATGCTCGACTTAGGAAGTAGCGGCGGACTGGCACTGTCGCCCCAAGAGTTTGGCTATGTACAAGGAACGGTGGCCGTCTTCGGACTTATCATCGGTGGCATGCTGGGCATCTGGCTTCTTCGAAAAGTTGGATTCAGCAATACACTCCCCCTCATGGCGTTTGCCACATGCATTCCACCACTCTTCTACATTTATCTCAGCTATGCCCTACCCACGAACATTGGTTGGATTGCGTGCTGCGCATTCATCACTCAAATGGCCTGTGGATTCGGCTCATGCGCCTATCTGCATTACCTTGTTTATTACAGTGAGGTAAAACGAGTGTCCACCTATGCCCTGTGCATGTCACTGGCCATGGTGTCTACCATGATTCCCATGATGCTTTCCGGCTCGCTTCAGCAAGCCCTTGGCTATCGTCGCTTTTTCATTCTCACCACCCTTTTGGGCATCTGCACCCTCATTACATCAGCTCTGGTGATGGTGGATAAAGAACTGACGGAGGAGGAAAACAAGCCAACTGAAAAGAAAACCATTCGGCAATGAGTAGCCGCTACGTTTTCGATGCATAAAAAAATTTTGAGATTATTCTTTTTTGTCGTAACTTAGCACCTGATAATAGCACCCAATGATATAACTAACTCACATTAAACTACCTACCATGAAGAAAACAATGAAAATGCTGGCAACCGCCTTGTTGCTGTCTGCCATCTGCTTATCAGCATGCGAAAAGCCGTCACTGGCAGAGGAGACAGACACCGAAGAACAAGAAGCAAAAGACTTGTTCTACCTTTCTTTCCGTGTCGCCCAATTCGAACACATCCCCTTCAACCAAGCCGTTGACATGTCGCGCGCCACCGATGTCAAGCAAGTTTGCACACGTATCAGCTTGGCCCTGTTCAAAGATGGCGTGAAAGTAAAGAACATTCACCAAGACACAAAGGATGCCCACTTCGGGCAGATTGATGTCACACTGCCAGCGGGAACATACCAAGTGGTCGCTATTGCCCACAGTGGCAGCGGATCGGCCACCATCACATCGCCCGAAGAGATTTCATTTCCCAAGAACAAGATGACCGACACCTTTTATTATTGTCAAGAGGTGACAGTTGGAGGCAATGCGTCTTACCAACTCGAAATGAAGCGTGCCGTAGCCATGTTCAGACTGGTAACCACTGATGCCATACCATCAGCCGTCAAAACCATGAAGTTCTATTATACGGGCGGCAGTTCAACATTCAACGCGTTAACAGGCGTTGGTGCGAAAAACTCTCGCCAGACCGAAGAACGCACCGTGACAGATGCACAGCATGCTGGGTCTGGTCAGTTTGACGTGTACACCTTTCCGCACACGCCCTCGGATGTGTTGAAGATTACGGTATCTGCATTAAACGCATCTGGCGAAGTCATTGCCGAACGCACTTTCGAAGAGGTTCCCGTCAAAGTGAATGAGATTACGCAATACAAAGGCTCGTTCTTTCAAGGCACCACACCGACAGATGCCAATATTTTTTCCTTTTCCGTCCAAGACGAATGGACGAAAAAAGAATACAGTTATTAATCGGCATCCTTCAAGAATGATATTTTTATAGCTCAACCAGACAGGTTTTTGGAAAGATTTTTCTACCTTTGACCCAGCTTTCCAAAAAGAGGATACTATGTCGTCTATTCGAAATTTCAAAGACATGGCCAGTCAGCTGGCCCAAAAAGGTGTACGAAAAAGAACAGCGGTTATATGTGCAACCGACGAATCAACACAGCAATCGGTCGCCATGGCCATTCAGCAAGGATGGATGGAAGCAGTCATGATAGGCTGCACCGACCAGGTTAAACAAAGCCAACCCTTGATGGCGTGCTCGCAACATCTATCGTTTATAGAAGCTGCGAATGATCAAGAAGCAGCCGAAAAGGCCGTAGCGATGGTCAAGGAAGGCACGGTAGACCTCATCATGAAAGGCCTCATCAGCACGGATGTCGTCATCCGAGCCATCCTCGACAAAGAGAAAGGCATTTTACCCGCTGGAAACGTGCTCACACATGTTACCGCCGCATCCATTCCCGACTATCACAAACTGCTGTTCTTCACCGATGCTGCGGTGATACCCTACCCTACACAAGAACAGCGTTTCATGCAAATCAAGTACATCACGCGGCTCTGTCGCCAGTTTGGCATCAATCAACCCAAGGTGGCCCTGATACACTGCTCAGAGAAAGTCAACGCCAAACATTTTCCATTCACTGCTGGTTACGCCAGTTTGATAGAGCAAGCAAAAGCCGGAGCCTTCGGACCTTGTATCGTAGACGGCCCGCTCGACTTAAAAGTTTCCTGCAACTTGCACAGCATGCAGGTCAAACGTATCAACTCACCCATACAGGGATCGACCGACGCGTTGGTATTCCCGGACATTGAAGCCGGCAACTTGTTCTACAAGACCATTACCCTGTTTGCCCATGGCGAAACGGCTTGCATGCTGCAAGGCACCCAATGTCCCGTCGTTCTCCCGTCAAGAGGCGATGATGTCATGTCCAAATTCAACAGTCTGGCGCTGGCCTGCCTCCATTGTTAGCACGCCGTTGCACCTGATTTCTACAGAAATAATCAATTTATGTTCCACATATTAAGCATCAACCCCGGCTCCACATCCACCAAGATAGCCGTTTTTGAAGATGAACAGATGCTGTTCACCCGTAACATCAAACACTCTGTTGCCGAATTAAGCCAGTTTGACCAGCCCATGGATCAGCTGGAATACCGTCGGCAACTGGTTATAGACACCCTCAAGCAGATGGAGGTACCGTTCAATTTCAACGCCGTTATCGGTCGCGGTGGCTTGGCCAAACCTGTGGAGAGTGGGGTCTATGAGGTAAACGAACGCATGCTCGAGCTGACGCGCAACGCCCTACACCAGCATGCGTGCGACCTAGGTTGCCTCATCGCTTACGACATTGCGAAGGCCATTCCGGGCTGTTTGCCCTTGATCGCCGACCCCGGCGTGGTGGACGAGTTGTCGCCTTTGGCCAAAATCAGCGGCTCTCCCCTTTTACCGCGCTATTGCATCTGGCACGCACTGAACCAGAAAGCCATCGCCCGACGATATGCACGAGACATCGGCAAACGCTATGAAGACCTTAATCTTATCATCTGTCATCTGGGGGGCGGCATCTCCATTGCAGCTCACGAACATGGTCGCGCCATCGATGCCAACAACGCCTTGGGGGGCGAGGGACCTTTCTCACCCGAGCGAGCCGGCTCACTACCGGTGGCCGACCTGATACGCTTGTGTTTTGGTGGCAAGTACACCATGGAGCAACTCATTAAGAACGTCACGACAGAGACGGGACTCAGGGCGCATCTGGGCACCAACGACGTGAAAGAAATCCTACAGCGCATCGAGCAGGGCGACCAGCATGCGCAGCTCATCCTCGACGCCATGCTCTTCCACACAGCCAAAGCCATCGCCTCAGAGGCAGCCGTGCTGTACGGAAAAGTAGACGCCATCCTGCTCACCGGAGGCATCGCTTATTCTGATTACGTAGTGAACAAGCTGAAAGAACGTTTAGACTTTCTGGCACCCGTCATCACCTATCCCGGCGAAAACGAGATGCAGGCCATGAGCAACAACGCCCTTGCCGTGCTACGGGGAGAGCTGAAGACGAAAGAATACCACTAAGTCGACAGCACACGAACGTTGTAAAGCGGCGATGTGTCGATGGAGAGATTGTGCCTACAACGTGTGTAACAAACGAACTCCAAAAACGCATTTGACTCTTTTGGGGTTCCAAGGAAAGAGCTTGCACCTTGAGAGACAAACGAAAATCATCCCTCTTAGACAGATATATGGGTCAGTCGTAAAACCCAGTTGCAACCCCTCTCCCCTCATACACATAATTTCATAGGTATTTGTTATCTTTGCATC
>CABTXD010000095.1:0-5232 GCA_902488665.1 uncultured Prevotella sp.
GGGTGCTGTTGGTAGAGCGGCAGGTGCGATGGTTGATGAAGTAAGACGCCAATTTAGAGAAATCAAGGGTATATTGGAAGGCAAAGCTACCCCAGATTATGGACGCTGTGTAGAGATTAGCACCAAGTCGGCACAACGTGAGATGCTGTTACCATCCATATTGGCTATAGCCATTCCTATCGTTGTTGGCATCGTATTAGGTGTCGCAGGAGTGTTAGGTTTGTTAGTAGGCGGATTGTCTGCAGGCTTTACACTGGCCATATTCATGGCAAACGCAGGTGGTGCATGGGATAATGCCAAGAAGATGGTTGAGGAAGGTAACTTCGGTGGCAAGGGCTCGGCATGTCATAAGGCTACTGTGGTTGGCGATACCGTAGGCGATCCTTTCAAAGACACCAGCGGGCCAAGCTTGAATATTCTGATTAAGTTGATGTCGATGGTCAGCATCGTGATGGCTGGACTTACGGCTGCTCTGATTTAAACACATAAGATATTAATGCTTGGAAATCACCCCAAGAAACTCAATCAATGTCGTAAAATTGGATGAGTTTCTTGGAGTGATTCTTGTTTGCAAAGAATATTTCATTACCTTTGCAATAGAAATAATGACAACGATAATGACAGAACATAACCCTAATCAATCTACACCGAGAGATGGTGCGCATGGACATTATTCTCATTCTCAGCACCATCACCATCGAAAAACCTACGAATCATCACAGTTTAAGAACAACAATCGCTTTTCTAAGAAACGAAGAAAAATGATTAGTAACGTTCTGTTCATTTCCTTATCCATCATTGCAGCGCTCATCATGATTGCAGTCATCTGGTTGTACACCGTAGAATAATGCCACACGAATCATATTGGATAATGTAGAATAGATATCTAACCATCAAGATAAAAAGGCGTTTCGAAGTATGATGTTCGAAACGCCTTTTTATTTAATGGTGTTATTTAACTAACAAACTTTCTCCAATCGTTTCATCACAGAGAACATGAACAAAGCAGAAAGCAAGCAGACTCCAATGAATACAGACCAAACAGCCCATACAGGTAAGTCACCCCAAAGGTATCCACCTACGCTCACCAACAAGTTACCAATAGCGGTAGCAGCAAACCAACCACCCATCATGGCACCCTTGAGTTTAGGAGGTGCAACCTTGCTCACAAAGCTGATACCCATTGGACTTAACAACAATTCACCGAACGTCAGTACCAGATAAGTACTAATCAACCAGTTGGCAGATGCGTAACTGGCTGTACCTGCCTCAGCTGCCAACGCCTGTTCATTAGGAGTAAGCAAGCCTTGTGAGCCAACAATCATGATGGTATAGGCAAATGCCGCAATCACCATACCATAAGCTATCTTGCGTGGAGCCGAAGGTTCTTTGCCCTTGGCTGCCAACGAACCAAAGATGGCCATGCTGACAGGTGTTAAAGCAACTACATAGAATGGGTTGAACTGCTGGAAGATAGGCGCACTCACGTCAATAGCTCCCTCTACTTGTGTGTACTTATAAATCAACACAGCAATTGCTGCTACGATGACAGCTAAAGAAATTCCCTTAGCTTTCTGTGTTTTTGACTGGAAGAATGAGAATCCTGCATAAACGATAAAGACAATCATCACAAGATTCACCACATCGAAAGCCATGCTCTGAACGCCAGAAGAGGTCTTTTGAGTAAACTCATTGGCAAAGTAAGTCAGCGTGAGTCCGTTCTGGTGGAATGACATCCAGAAGAAAATAACCACTGCAAACACCAACAAAAGTGCCACTACTCTATCCTTTACATCCTTCTTGCTCAACTCTTCGGTCTCGATGGCTTGACCATCATCTGTCTTGGCTGCTGTGCCATTTCCTTCCACATGACGGAACGTTGAACGGAAACCGTAATAAATAGCCATAGAAATAATCAAGGATACACAGGCTACAGCGAAAGAGAAATGGTAAGCATCGTTCTCGGCATAGCCAACAGACTCAGCCCACTCTTTAATGCGTACGGCTGCCGTTGGTGCGAACAAAGCACCAATGTTGATAGCCATGTAGAAGATGGAGAAAGCTGAATCGCGTTTGTCGGCATACTTCGGATCATCGTAAAGGTTACCAACCATCACTTGCAAGTTGCCCTTGAACAAGCCTGTACCAAAGCTGATGAACAGCAAAGCCAGCAACATCACTAAGAGTGCAAACGTCTCACCGCCCAATGGGATGGATAAGAACAGGTATCCCAGGAACATCACCACAATGCCAATGGTGACCATTTTGCCAAAACCGAACTTGTCGGCAAGCACACCACCCACCAGTGGAAGGAAGTAAACCAGTCCAAGGAACACACTGTAAATCATACCAGCCGTACCAGGATCCAATCCAAAGTTAGCTCTTAAAAACAATACAAACACGGCAATCATGGTGTAATAACCAAATCGTTCGCCGGTGTTGGCCAGTGCCAAAGCAAAAAGGCCTTTAGGTTGATTTTCAAACATAGATTTATTTTTTTTAATTGGTTTTAGTTATGTCAAAAAGATAAGATAGCTTTACAACGATATTAGACAAGTTGGACTTGGCAAAATAATCTCTTTTGGTATCACCATAGATATTTGCCAACCCATAATAATAACGCGCATCAAGCAAAAGATGGCCCAACTTAGGCAACGAATACTCCACTCCGATGCCCGCTACAATGCCATAATCAAACTTGTGTTCCACGGGCATGCTGTATTGTGTTGTCTCTTTATTGGCTCTATCATTCATGTTTGCATGGTCCAAGTCAAAGTTTACGCTGGTACTTTCATTCAGCATATAACCGAACTGAGGGCCAGCTTGAAAGAAAAACTGAAAGCCTCTGCCCTCTTTTCCCCATGCCAAATGGGCGAAAACGGGTACTTGTATATAGTTAATGGTTCTGCTATATTCTTCGGTGAGGCCTGTCTCACTGTTCACAACTGGTTGATCTTTCAAGTCTACAATGCTTTCTTTCCATCCACCTTGCGTATAGTTCACCTCGGCATAAATGGAACAAATGGTTTTGAAGTACTTCTCTGATGTATAACGCAACGTGAGTCCTCCCGTCATACCACCATGTAAGCCTTGCGTCACTTTGGGTACGAAGCCGACATTACTGAGGACATAGCCGCCATTAACGCCCACAGCAAACTCGTTACGATAGTTGCCTACTTGGGCAAAAAGCCACAAAGGAAGCAAGATGAACAGCAGAGAAAATACCGACTTTTTCATTTAAAAATCTTTCAAAAGCGATTCATTAATAAGTGATACTCTCGATGGTTCGGTTGTTCTTATAATGAATCAACATGAAATTGGCATTCTGCCTGCCACCGTTAGCGACTTGCCTAAAATGCAATGGAGTTTGCAATGGCGTATGCATATTCTCCGCTTTGCTTCCTGAGAAGTTCATGCCATATCGATGAAGTCCTTGACAAAAATAGCTTGCTTGATCGTAACCGGTCAGTGCAAATCGTGGTAGAGCGCCTTGCATCTCTTCCTTAAACCACTGACGATACTTGTATTCAATCCGCTTGGTTTGAGGAGAGAGCGCATTATAATAAGCAACTGTCGGTATATAGGTTTCGTACTTGCAGAAATAATCGAAGTACACTTTCGTATACATCAGCCACTCTGTGTAACCAAACAAGGACACAGACAGTGCGGGATTGGCTGCCTTCAGCCCATCAATCTTTGCCAAAGCCACATTCAGCTCAGGTGAACGACCGGTGTTCAGAATGACAACGTTAGGCTTTGACAAGCTGAACGACTTTGCAAAAGCTTCCTCGCTCGACTTCAAGTTGGTGATGTTATACTTGATACCTTGGGCTTCCAACTGCTTTCTCAACGGAAAAGTAAAGATTCCTTTTATACTCTCAGCATCATTGCAGTCAATAAATACCGGATGATGGTTAGGGAAACGATCCAGGTAAGCGCGTATGGCGTCTTGTGCTTGACTGTCTGCCGACTGGTAAATTTGGAATATCTGTGGATTATTGGCCACCTCACCACCTTCAATAGAGAACGGTATGACCATTTTAATTCCAAACTTCTTGCAAAAATCTCCCAAGTGTTTTACCTGCTTGGTGTATAATGGACCAAAAATAATGTCACAACTTTTGGCATTCGGATCCAGCAACGTTTGGCGGATATCAACATCAATCGGAACATTCCACGCATGAATATCGGTTGAAATACCCTTTGCCTTTAAATCATCACAAGCCAGCAACAAGCCGCGATAATATTCCACCATTCTCCTGCCATCACCATCAACATCGTGCAAAGGGAGCATCACACCGATGCGAATGGCACGCTTGGTGATGTCCATATTGCTAACCGATTGCGGTTTGGCAGATTCTTTTGTCACAGGTGTTTGTGTCTTGACCGACCCTGTTGTCGCAGCAGTCTGTTTCTTAACAAATGGTATGAAAACGGTATCCCCCTTCTTCAACTCATATCCTTCCTCTTTCATTTCAGGATTGGCATCCATCAAATCAGGAACGGAAATACCATATTTTCGAGCAATACCGAATACAGTATCTTTCTTTTTGGCTTCATATATGTCACGCCATTGATTGACTTGCGCAATGGTATCAATGCTGAAAAGCATTAAAACTGCAAGTAATATATTTTTAAATATAGACTTCATGTTCATTGTTTTCATCCTTATTTAACTGCAAAAATACAAAAAAATATTCAACACCTCACTATTAGTCATGAATCTTTTACTATCTTTGTCTTCGGATTCCACTATCCTTGTTGTTCAAAACTATTCAAAAATGAAAATTAAGACAGCCCTATTCATCCTCCTGCTGCTATCCTCTTTGCACATCATGGCACAAGAGACACCCACAATAAGTCCATCTGCCATCTTCACAACAGTAGATGGCGAAACGAGTGAGGCAGTCACCGAATTTAGTGGTTCAGCACCTTTACAGGCCAAATTTTCTGCAAATGTAGCAAACCAAGGCGACTGGAACGCTTATTACGAATGGCGATTTGCCCTTGAAGGTGAAGAGAAACCATATCTCATACGCTACGAACAAGATACTGAAGTGACCTTCACCAAGGCGGGTTCGCATCGAGTTGTGCTCTACGCCATCTTCACTCATGGCACTGACTCGGTGAAATATACGGAGGAATATTGGGCTGAAGCATCACCTATAACTGTTGCTATTTCAGAAAGTAAGCTGGAAATGCCTAATGCTTTTTCTCCTAATGGCGATGGCA
>CABTXD010000096.1:0-5201 GCA_902488665.1 uncultured Prevotella sp.
CAACTTAAAATTTCTTACGTTGGGTACAAAACGGTAACGCTTCGCGCAAAAGACAACATGCAGGTAGCACTTGAGGAAGATGCTGGCCAGCTGTCCGAAGTAGTTGTTGTCGGTTATGGTACGCAGAAGAAAGCCAACCTGACGGGTGCAGTGGCTAATGTTGATGTAAAAGAAGCCATTGCCAGCAGGCCAATTACAGATGTAGGCAAAGCTTTGCAGGGAGTTACTCCAGGATTGACCATTACAAATAAGATAGGAGGCGTAGGAACGGAATCTACCATTAAACTACGTGGTTCGATAGGTTCTTTAAATGCTTCAAGCGGAACGTCTCCTTTAATTTTGGTTGATAATGTTGAAGTGCCCAGCTTGAATCTGGTCAATCCTGATGATATCGAAACCATATCTGTACTTAAGGATGCCTCATCTGCTTCTATTTATGGAACACGAGCTGCGTGGGGTGTTATCTTGATTACGACAAAACAAGGTGCTGCCAATGATAAAGTAAGAGTGTCTTATTCTAATAATTTTGCATGGAACACACCGACCGTCATGCCCAAATTGGCTTCCGCCTCTGATAATGCTGACTATATCTGGAGAATCATGCAGTCGGAAAAATTGACTCAGAAGTCCAATATTGGCTATACCATAGACCAATATGCCATCAAGAAAATCAAAGAATGGGAGCAGAAATACGGCGGTATGTCGCAAGATGCATTGGGAGAGATGCAGGAAGGCCGAGACTTTGAGATAGTTAATGGCAAAACGTATTTTTACCGTTCTTTCGACCCAGTGAAGGAATTCACGCACAAGTGGACACCACAACAAAATCACAGCCTGTCGATAACTGGAGGGAACAAGAACACGCAATATAATATCAGTTTGAGTCGCTTAGGTCAAAAAGGCGTTATGAAGTTCAACACTGACGAGTATGACAGATACACATTGCACAGTAATATTACTACGGCAATCACTAAATGGTGGAAAGTACGCTCTAACATATTGCTGACGCGTTCTAAAAAAGAGGAGCCTTACCGCTTTACATCCGGACAGTATGATGCTTGGTTCTATTTGTTGCGTTGGCCTCGTTGGTATCCGTACGCCGACTACAAAGGAAAGCCTTTCCGCTCGGCGGTAACAGATATCAAAAATGGTAATCGGGAAAGCGTCACCTCAACATACGTCCGTGCCAACTTGGGGACAGAGTTGAATCCTATGAAAAACCTATCCGTCAATTTTGATTATACATTTTCGTATGCTAATGATGCGCAGAAGCGTAATGGAGGAAATGTTTATGCATACAATATGTTTGCAACCTCTCCTTTCAACAGTTACGAGCAAATCTACTCCAGCTATCATGATGCCGTAACACAAAACAGCATGTATACCACACAACATATTTTCAAAGGATATGTAACTTACCAGTTCGACTTGTTAGATAAGCATAATTTTAAGTTGATGGGTGGTTTTGATGCGGAAAAGCGTGAAAGTCTTGGACATCACTCTAAACGGCAGGGATTGATAAGTCAAGACCTTCCTGAAATAGCACTTGCGTCAGGTGATCAGTATTCATTTGAAAGAGGTTCAAGCTATCATACCCATTTCGCAGCAGCAGGTTTCTTTGGGCGTATTAATTACGATTACATGCAAAGATATCTGTTCGAGCTGAATGCTCGTTATGATGGTTCGTCTCGTTTCCCCGTTGGAAAGAAGTTTGCTTTCTTCCCCTCTGCATCTGCAGGATGGCGTATGTCAGAAGAAAAATTCATGCATTGGGCATCGCCTGTGTTGTCTAATCTGAAATTGCGTGGATCGTGGGGTACCATAGGAAATCAAGATGTGGCACCTTATTCGTTTATGTCTGTGATGGCGATGAACTATTCGGGCTGGATAGTCGGAGGTAAAAATATGGCGTCGCTGAATACTCCTTCCGTTATATCTCCTACGTTAACATGGGAACGAGTTACAACGTTAGATTTCGGTGTTGATGCTGCATTTTTCGATAATGATTTGAAATTTACGTTTGATTGGTATCGTCGTGTGACGTCTGACATGCACACCGCGGGAGAAGCCTTACCTGCTACGTTTGGAGCGAAAGTACCAAAAGTTAATTACGGAGAACTTACTGGCAAAGGTTTTGAATTGGGTGTTAATTATCAGCATTTATTCAAAAATGGTTTAGGTGTTTCGTTGGGGGCATCATTGTCTCATGTAACGGAAGAGATTACTAAGTTTAACGCCCAAGACCGCAATATCTATGGCAATTACCAAGGTAAGAGGTTAGGCGAAATATGGGGCTATACATCCGATAGGTTGTTCCAAAAAGATGATTTTGACGAGAACGGTAAACTCAAAGAGGGTATCGCCTCGCAAGCCCTGTTTGAAAGTGGAAACTTCAAATTTGAACCTGGAGATGTAAAATACAAAGATTTAGATAAAAACGGTAAGATAACATACGGAAAAAACACTGTTGAAGATCATGGCGATTTGTCTGTTATTGGTAATGAGCTTCCAAATTTTGAATACAGTTTCAACTTAGGAGCATCATATAAAGGATTTGATGTCAACGTTTTCTTCCAAGGTGTAGGAAAACGCGACTATTGGCCAACTGGTGCTGTGGGTATTGCAGGAGGTGGCTCTGGATATATGGATGCTGCCTTTGACCATCAAATGGATTATTGGACGCCCGAACATACCGATGCGTTCTATCCACGCCCCGTTAACATGGCATGGACATCAAATGGTAAAAGCTATTTGCGGCAGACTCGATTCTTAGAAGATATGTCTTATCTACGCTGTAAAAACATTACGGTGGGATATACGTTACCGACAAAATGGGTACAAAAGGCATATTTCCAAAGCTTTAGAATATATTTCAGTGGCGAAAACTTGTTTGAGTTTGATAACATGAAATTGCCGCTAGACCCTGAGTCTACAAATTATAAAGCTGGCTATGGAAACAGTAGCTGGTCGTTTGGTAGAAGCTATCCATATACAAGGACATTGTCTTTTGGTGTACAAGCTGTATTCTAACCCTTAAAAAGCAAATAATATGAAAAAACAAATATTTGGATTGGGAGTATTCCTGATATCCATTACATTGACATCATGTAATGATTTTCTGACATTGGATCCACTGGATACCGTGAGCTATTCTCCGGAGTTTTGGGATAAAGAGTCGAACATTCGGTTGTCGACATTAGATTTTTATACCACTTACTTCCCTGGATATAGGTCGGGATGGTCGCGTGCTGATTGGTTTGCCGATACCAATGTTGCCGACTGGACAGACGACATCGCACAATTGAAAGCAACATTCTTTACAAAGGTCGCACCGGTATCAACGAATGGTTCTGGTTGGAACTTTGATAACGTTCGTGCGTTAAACCTGCAAATAAATAGCATTGAAAAGTCGGCCTTGAACGATGAAGCTAAGAAGCACTGGTTGGGCGTAAGTAGATTGTTGCGAGGTATGGAGTATGCTTCGTTAGTTGAAAAATTTGGAGACGTTCCTTATTATGCAGATACGATAGCGCAAAATAATTATAATACACTTTACAAAGCACGGGATCCGCGTACGGTGGTAATGGATAAAGTGTTAGATGATTTCAATTTTGCGGTTGAAAATATTCGTGTATCCGATGGCAAGGCCGGCTTGACTATCAACAAAGATGTAGCGAGAGCTTTTGCGTCGCGCTTCATGTTGTTTGAGGGTACATGGCAAAAATATCGGGAAAAGAATAACGAAGCTGCAAAAAAATACTTGATGGCTGCGAAGAATTTTGCAGAGTCCATCATGAATGAGGGCAAATATAAATTGTGTAATAATTATAAAGACTTGACCACGTCTATGGATCTCGCCGGTAATCCGGAAGTCATTATGTACCGTGCTTATGTTGAGTCGATTGTAACACACAGTTTGATGGCATTCCAAAACACAGAACACGAGGAAAAGGCACCTTCAAAATCCTTGATCGACTCCTATCTAACCAAAAACGGTCTTCCTATAGGTCAAAGTGGTAACAATATGTTTAAGGGCGATAAATGGTTCTATGACGAAATCGCTGATCGTGACCCTCGCCTTTATGCCAATATTGATACGACGGGACTTTTTTTGACGGGTGTTGTAGATGTTTGGGCTGTTTCTGGATATTTTGGCAACCGCTTTGTAAACGAATCGCTAAAATACTTACCTGGAGGTAGAAGCAGCACTTGCATTACGGATGCTCCTGTTATGAAATACAATGAGGTGTTAATGAATTATATTGAGGCGGTAGCCGAGTTGTCTACTTTGGGCGCATACAATTTGACGCAAAAAGATTTTGATAAAACGATAAATGTTTTAAGAGATCGGCCGAGCACCTCTATGCCTCATGTAACTTTAGATGGTGGGCAATTGAAGGTTAACGGTGTTGTCATCAACGATCCTAAACGCGACCAAGATGTTTCGCAATTGTTATGGGAGATACGTCGTGAGCGGAGAGTTGAGCTGGTTTTCGAAGGAATCAGGTTCAATGACTTGCGCCGTTGGAGTAAACTTAATTATGCTGACATGAGTCTGAATCCTGATTTGAATAAAGGGGCATGGGTAGATAAAGATAGATATGTACAATGGTATAATGCCAAATACCCGAATAAGAAACCGTTGACCGTTGAGAATTTGAAAGGCGTTCATTTAGTTGGAGGCGGAAACAGTGGGTACATTTTGCCTATCAAAGATGCGGGAAAAATGCGCACTTATTCAGAGAAAGACTACTTGTATCCTTTGCCTAAGGATCAAATCACATTGTATGAGTCTCGCGGATTTAAGCTTACACAGAATCCTGGTTGGTAGACATGAGTCCGACAAAGAGATTTTAAGCTTATTGTATTAGTCTTTAACATAGCCACTTACCATTCTGTTCAAGTAAATATGAATCGTCGGAATGGTGAGTGGCTTTAGTTTTATATCATCTATAAGGGAACCTAACAACTTACAATTGTTTGTAATTAGTTTTCATCAACTCAATGACGAACAATGACATATATGCTACTCTCGTAGTTGTGCTTAACCCGAACTGAGGTAATGTTACCCAATTTCGGGTCAGTCGTAAAACCCAGTTGCAACCCCTCCCTCTCATGCACATAATTTCATAGGTATTTGTTATCTTTGCATCATGAAGACCGAGCAATTGTTGCGTTGTATCTTTCCAGAGATACTCGCA
>CABTXD010000097.1:0-4924 GCA_902488665.1 uncultured Prevotella sp.
GTCGCCATGTCCACTTACTTCATTCCGCAGCGCAGCAAGGAGATTGCCATCCGCAAGGAGTTTGGCTCCACGAGCAATCGAATACGCCGAGACCTCATCCGCACCTTCCTTCAATATGTGGCCATCGCTTTCGTTATCAGCGTACCCGTCATCTGGTATTTCGCAAGCGAATGGATCAGCCAGTACAGTTACCGCATCGTGTGGTGGCCGTGGATTATCGTTGCCGGCATCCTCGTGCTGCTTATCTCGTTCTGCGCTGTGGCCATTCAGAGCTACATGGCCAGCAACGAAAACCCCGTAAATAACATTAAACAAGAATAAATATGAAAAAGAAAATCTTTTTTTGCATGACAGCTGTCCTTGTCTTGCTGTCATCATGTATCGTTGTACAAGCCAACTCATACGAGGCTGCCAATGACGAAAGCAGAGCTTACACGCTGAGAGATTTCTCGGCAATCGAAGTCTCTGGAGCCATCAATGTAGAGTTTGTGCAGAGTAACAATCAAAGCTACCGTGTAAAGGCGGTAGGTTCGCCCGACATGTTGCCGAAGTTGCAGATGGAAGTGCGCAATCGTGTGCTGACCATCAAGCAAAAGTCTGACCCTGGCTTTCATTCAGGCAATAATCACCTCACGGTTTATGTACAGGCACCCAACTTGCAGTCGGTCACGGCTTCCGGTGCGTGTGATGTGCTCATTCGGTCGCTCAATGCCTCGGCAGTGCGGTTGGCGGCACGCGGTTCGAGTGATATCAAGGTCAATCAGCTAACGGCCAACAGCTTGGAAGTTCGGTTGCAGGGTTCTTCTGATGCCCGTCTGGCTGGCAAAGTGTCGAAAGCCGTATATACCTGTTCCGGTTCTTCCGATGTGAGAGCCTACGATCTCAAGGCGAAAGACGTGTCGGCCACATGCTCCGGCTCGTCGGATGTCTATTGCTTCGCCACCCGTTCCGTCAGTGCCAAAGCCTCCGGCTCGAGCGACATCCGCATCAAAGGCAACCCTGTCCAACGACAATTGGATAAATCAGGGTCTTCGGATATTCACGTATTACATTAATTATCTATACTATGTTGCATCTTATTCAACAGTCTTGCCGCATGGCTTGGCGCAATCTCTTTCGCCGCAGGCAACACAATGTGGCCAAGATTCTATGTTTGGCACTCGGATTGAGTGTCAGTGCGGTTATCATTGCCGAGATTTATTACGAACAGACTTTCGACCAGTGTTATCCCGATTACGACCGTATCTGCCGTGTTACCGAGGGCTTCAAGATGAAAGCACAGGAGTTCACGGAGGGCTTTAATACGTCGGGCGGCGTGGCACCGATGATGAAACGAACCATTCCGCAGGTGGAGCTGGCTACACGCACCAATCCAATTGTGACCGATGGAGAGGTGGAAACTGATGACAAAGTACGTGTTCGTGCCGATGTCTACTTTGCCGACAGCTGTTTCTTCCGCATGTTTCCGGCCCGCATCCTTGAAGGTGATGCTGACCGGGCGCTCACGGAACCGTTCTGTTGTGTGGTGAATCGCTCTACAGCAGAGCGCTTGGGCGGCAACGTTGTGGGTAGGCACATCGAGTCGAAGGAAATGCCAGGCCTGAAGCTGACCATCGTGGGTGTCTACGAGGATTATCCTCACAACTCAACGTTCCACAACTATGATGTGATCGGGTCAATGAAGACGCAGAAGAATTTTAGCTTCGACGGTCAGGATAACCTGGTCGGTAACGACCGTTACATCAGTTTCGTGCGTCTCAGGAAAGGTACCTCTCCCGATTCGTTGAAACCCCTTATACACCGCATGATACAGACGCATTATCCCGTCAAGGAACTGCGACAGTCCGGGGTATGGCTCACATACAAGCTAACCCCCATATCTCGCTATTACACGGAGGCGGACAATGTACGCCAGATGTTCTGGATTCTGTCGCTCCTGGCCATCATCCTCCTTTCGGTCTCGATACTCAACTACGTGCTGATTGTGGTGGGCAATTTGGTCAGTCGTGCCCGTGAGATGGCGGTAAGGAAATGCTATGGTGCCGGGCAAGGAGCCGTCTACAGCATCACCTTCAGCGAAGTGTGCCTGCATCTCGTGCTTGCTCTCATATTAGGAGCAGCTCTGTTGTGGGCTTGCCATGGCACAATCGAGCAGTTGTTGTCGGCTCCGCTCTCTGTGTTGGTATTCAACCGTGGTGCGTGGATCTTGCTTTTAATTGCGTTGATGGTGCTCTTCGTGGGTGGTATCGTACCCGGATGGCTTTACAACCGCATGCCCGTGACCCTTGCATTTCATGGCTATGTCGAGGCCAGACGTCGCTGGAAGGTGGCGCTTTTAGGGCTTGAGTTTGCCATGGTGAGCTTCCTTTTAGGTCTGCTTTTCATTGTCAGCATGCAGTATAGGCATACGGTAGGCTTCGACTTGGGCTATCAGTGTGCCGGTCTCGCATCCGTTAACATCACCGCACTACAGCCCGATGAACGGCAGACGGCATACGACGAGGTAGGCCGTATGAGTGGCGTGCGTCAGGTGTCGGCCTGCAATACGTTTCCTTTCTATGGTATGAGTGGTAACAACGTAACTGTCCCTGGTGAAGAATCACAGCTATTCAATATCGCCGATCTCTTCACTGTCGCCGACCATTACTTTGATATGCTGCAGATTCCTATTGTTGCCGGACGTGTCTTCGCATCGGGCAGCGACAGTCTGAAGCAAGTAATGGTGAGTCAGGACTTTGCCTCTATGATGAAGAAACTGCGCGGATGGGACGACGTGGTGGGTCGGAAGGTGATTATCAGTGAACATAGCGGCAACGAAAACAAAGACTTACTGACCATCGTAGGCGTCTATCGTGATATTCATCTGGGCAGTGCAGAGAACAATGGGAGGGACAGACCCTCTGTGATTTTCTACGGACGTGCGGCCAACTGGATGAACAATTACCTGCTGATTCAGCTGGACGATTTCAGCGTAGAAAAGCTGACAGACATCCAGACGCGGCTCCAGCGGTTCTTTCCTGGCAAAACAATCATGGTCGAGAGCGTGGAGAACCTCAAGAACATGCAGTATGTATCTACCCGCAACTTCCGCAACGGCGTGATGACGGTTGGCATCGTGGTGCTTTTCATCGCGCTGATGGGACTTATTGGTTATGTCAGCGACGAGGTGAACCGTCGTCACAAGGAAATAGCCATTCGCAAGGTGAACGGTGCGTGTGTGGGTGACGTGATGCGCATCTTCCAGCTAAACATCCTTCGCACAGCCATTCCTGCCGTGCTGATTGGGGCTGTTGGTGCCTACTGGGTAGCTGCCCAGTGGCTGCAGCTCTATGACAACCGCATCGCGTTGACGATGTGGCCGTTCCTCGTGACAATCGTCCTCGTGCTGCTCATCATCGTTACCGTTGTGGCAATCAACTGCTGGCGTGTGGCCAACAGCAACCCGGTGGAGTATCTGAAACAAGAGTAAGAAAGGAATATCCGATTGTCCGGAATACAAACCATAAAACATATAAAAACCATAATATTTTAAGAATATGATTAAAGTAGAAAATTTAAGCAAATCGTTCCGTACGGAAGAAGTGGAGACCATTGCGCTCAACAATGTGTCGTTCCAAGTAGAAGACAAGGAGTTTGTTGCCATCATGGGGCCTTCGGGCTGTGGCAAGTCAACTCTGCTCAACATCCTCGGACTGCTCGACAATCCCACGGGCGGCAAGTATTGGTTAGGCGACAAGGAAGTGTCGGCGCTGAAAGAGAAAGATCGCACCGACGTGCGCAAGGGAGAGATAGGCTTCGTGTTCCAGAGCTTCAACCTCATCGACGAGCTCAACGTGGAAGAGAACATCGAACTGCCCCTGACCTACCTTGGCATGTCGAAGGCCGAGCGCAAGCAGAAAGTGAAAGACATCATGAAACGCATGGGCATCAGTCATCGCGCCAAGCATTTCCCTCACCAACTCTCGGGTGGTCAGCAGCAGCGTGTGGCCATTGCCAGAGCCGTGGTGTTCGGCCCGAAACTGATACTCGCCGATGAGCCGACAGGTAATCTCGACTCGAAAAATGGTGCCGAGGTGATGGGACTACTCACCGAACTCAACCGCGAGGGAACCACCATCGTCATGGTGACCCACAACGAGCATGACGCCTCCATCGCCCATCGCATCGTGCGACTGTTTGACGGACAGATTGTTGGTTGATTCAGGAGCAAAGCGTAAGCAAACCAGGTGGCTCGGCAGGCTGCTTTGGCAGATCGTGCTTACGCTTTGCACCTATTGCTTTTTTGGACAGCATCCATATCATCCGTGGTCCGCGAATCCGTTGTTTTTGTCCTATCGTTTTACCAAAAAACGACCATTGAAAATCTTCAAAATAGAAAAAATCAATAGGCAAGCGGTAGACAAAAGTACGTCAATTTAATCAGAGTAAACGTCGTTTTTTGGTTAGAGCATTGACTTTACGCCCTAAGAATCACCCTTTTGAAGCGTTACTCACATGCTATTACAACCTTAAAGCATACGTATTCGATGCTAATCTCTATGCTTTTGCCAGCAAAAAGTGGTGAAAATAAGAAAGAAAAGAGGTGACTTATGTATAATGTCTTTAATAACAATGGATTACGAACGTCGCTCATATTTGGCGTATTTGCGAACAATTGTATCGTTGGTGGGTTACATGCGAATTATGAGAGGCACTTTGTCAATAAAAATCAGCGTTTATCATCGTTGCAACCAATGTGTCCCCGATTTTATATACGGTGCTTGATGGGTGGTTTTCGTGGTAAATAACGTGAGTTCGACGAATTCAGAACAATGCAAGCTGTGTGTCAATGGTTCTTTGTACATTGATGCACGGCTTCTTTGGAAACAGGCAATAGGCAGCAATTGCCCCTAATAAGTTGGCGATGAAATTGTCAAAGCATCTA
>CABTXD010000098.1:0-4601 GCA_902488665.1 uncultured Prevotella sp.
TCGTCCCATATTCTTGCATGTCTATATCGTATTGGCTTTCTTAACGGTGCTGATGACTTATTTTGGTGTGAATTATGTGCTGGGTGGGATGCACAGCTATGCTTAACAAATTTGTTGATGAACATTCACTCTTCGCGCAACTCCCTTTAAGCCAGTTCATTCATCGTCGGCGTTGTTGTCTATTCGGTGGATGACACGCTGGCGATGAGGCTTCACCACCAATGGCACATTTTCGATGAACACATTACTGGTGTCAAGTCCTAACGCATGGGTCATGCTTAGTTTTATGTGCGAAATGAGCGAATATAATCCCATGATAATGCGTTCTTTCTGGGAGAAGTGATTGAGGGATGCATAAATTCGATTAATGATGACAAAGGTAAAATTGGCAGGAATGTGATGTTTCC
Organism: uncultured Prevotella sp.; assembly: GCA_902488665.1. Taxonomy (GTDB): domain Bacteria; phylum Bacteroidota; class Bacteroidia; order Bacteroidales; family Bacteroidaceae; genus Prevotella. The sequence goes on from CABTXD010000098.1 coordinate 408, forward strand.
TGAGCGATGGATAGCTGCTGTCGATGGTAAACTCTTTGCGAGCCACCAACTCCTCTATAATTTGCCGAAAATAAAGATTCACCAAGGGTTGTATGCGAAATCCCAAATTCAAGTTGATGCGATAGAGCGTATCAGGGATGAGCGTGGTAAACTCATATTCAAGCGTTGAAGGCTCATCCTGATAATTGATGTGCAACAAAATATAGTGTTCGGCTCGAACGGGGTGCTTGTGGATGATAGAATATAGAATTTTTTGTTCTATTTCGTAGGTTCCAGAAAGCTTGCTAAGATAGACTATGTTTGTATTTGACTTAGCAATAGTGGTATCTTTCTTAATATCAGAAATAACGTCATACCAATCTCTAACATCACGTACATCAACCTGCTGCCCCCGAATAAGGCGCGCATTGTACCATACATACATCACAGAGCACATGACACCAGCCATGAGCATCGTTACCCATCCACCATGAACAAACTTGAACATGTTGGCAATAAAGAAAATCCCTTCAATTCCTACAAAAAAGACGACAAAGGGCAGGATCAACAAGGGTGACACTCTACGCTGATGTAAATAGGCAAAAAGCAGGAAGGTGGTCATGAGCATCGTTACAGTAATGGCTAAGCCGTAGGCAGCTTCCATGTTTCCTGAGTTTTGGAAAAACAGAATGACAAGAACGCAAAGCACATAGAGAGCCATATTTACAAAAGGTACATACAGTTGACCTTTAACATCGGTAGTGTATTTTATCTTCTGTCTTGGCCAAAACTTCAAATTCATTGCCTCACTGAAAATAGTGAACGAACCACTAATAAGCGCTTGACTGGCAATGACAGCTGCAATTGTCGCCATGGTAATGCCAAAAAACAGAAAACTGTGGGGCATGATGGCGTAGAAAGGGTTGATACCAGGAACAAGACTGTCTGCGTGACTGATAATCCACGCACCTTGTCCTAAGTAGTTGAGGATGAGCATCAATTTAACAAACGCCCAACTTAAACGTATGTTTTGTGCGCCACAATGACCAAGGTCGGAATAAAGAGCCTCAGCACCCGTAGTACACAGGAAAACAGCGCCAAGAATGAGGAACCACTTGGGGTCGTGCACTAATAGCTCTGTCGCATAATATGGATTGAATGCCTTGAGTATGGGCAGGAAATCAGCAATGTGACCAATGCCTAACACCCCCATCATGGCAAACCATACGAACATAAGGGGTCCAAAAAACCGACCAATAGCATTAGTACCAAACTGCTGTATGGCAAACAACACCGTAATGATGCATAGACAAATGGGCACAGTAGGCGTACTGGGTTCGTAAACCTTCAATCCCTCAATGGCAGACAGCACCGTAATCGATGGTGTAATAACGCCATCAGCAACCAACGTACTCGCCCCAATGATAGCCAACAGGTAGAGCCATTTTGGACTATGTCGCCTGATAAGCGCATACAGAGCCAAGATACCACCTTCGCCTTTATTATCGGCACGAAGCGCAATAAGCACGTATTTAACCGTGGTTTGTAACGTCAACGTCCAAATAATACAAGATACGGCACCTATGATATATTGGGCATTGATAACACTACCAGCCGTAACAATTGCCTTCATGACATACAGTGGCGAAGTACCAATGTCACCAAAAACAATACCTAACGTTACGACAACACCTATGAAACTCAAACCACCATGCGTCACACGCTTTTCATCGGGAGAAAGTACCATATAGAATGCGAATTAGTTCTACTTCAAAATTTGGCTGCAAATATACTAAAAAAACAAAACCAGCAATTTTTTGTCATTTTTATTTTCACGATTTTCACACCTATTACAAGCGTTTGCAAGTTCGGTGGCACGCTGAATTGAAGAACCATCCATGTTGAATTAACCTTACAAAGCACCTCTCATAATTCGCGTGTAGACAACCAACGGCAAAGTTGGTTGCAAATACGCGAATTATGAGCAATGTTTGTAATTTGTTGTTGTTTAATATGTTAGCCTTAATAGACTTCTTTTCTTTCCTTTTTTTATCATTTTTTGGCGGCAAAAGCATTGAGATAAGCCTACAATTTGCATGCTTTAATGCTGTTAAAGCATGTGAATAACCCCTCAAAAAGATGCTTCTAAGTGCGTTAAGTCAATGTTCTAACTTTATAAGAAGTCTATTTTGTTAAAACCAGCCCATTTTTGTAGAGCGTTTGCCTATTGATTTTTTCTATTTTGAAGATTTTAGATGGTCGTTTTTTGGTAAAATTAAAGAACAAAAAACTACGGACACCTTTACACATGACGCTTTCATTGAAGGGTAATTGTTGTTACAAAAAATGAAAGCCAATAAAGTAAACCAGACTAAGCACGCACCGTTCATTAAGCCACAAACAAGGTAATTGGTTTCGTTAGAATTAGATTTGTTATTGAAACAAAGCCATCGTTCAATAACGATCGTCTTGCTGTCCGCACGTAAGATACAAATATCCTCATAAAATAGGATGCATGATATTCATAGAAAAATTGTAACTTTGCATGCAAACAGATGAATACTACTTACACTGCGCATGTCATTCTTTTTTCGCCTTTGCCCAAGCCATGTAACCATGCCGGCAGAGGTGGGGGCAGTTGCCAAAGTTTCCGTGGGCTGGAAGGCCTGTGCGGACATGGATGCTTCTGGAGAGACGAGGTGTAAGTGATAATCTTTTCTTACGATGAATCAGCAATTGCTAAACAAATACAACATTCCCGTGCCGCGATACACCAGCTATCCACCGGCCAACTATTTCCACGAATTTACAGAACGCGAATATCTTGCTGCCGTCGACGCGTCCAACCATCAGGCGCGCCAGCCGCTGGTGTCGTTCTATCTGCACATTCCGTTTTGCAGACATCTGTGCCATTACTGCGGCTGCAACTCTTATCCCATGGCGGACGATGTGGTGATAGGCCACTATGTGGACGCTCTGCATCGGGAGATCGACTTGGTGGCTGCACGGCTCGATACAGCTAAACGGAAGATTTCGCAGATACACTATGGCGGCGGAAGTCCCACGGCACTGCCCATCCATTACCTGCAGGAGCTGAATGAGCACCTGTTGTCACTGATGCCGGTCATAGAGAATCCCGAGATAGCCATCGAATGCCATCCCGGCTATCTCACGGCCAGCAACTGGGAGGAATTAGGCAGATGTGGCTTCACGCGCTACAGCTTAGGCGTACAGGATTTCGACCTGCGCGTGCTGAAGGCCGTTAACCGCAGGCCGCCCTTGATGCCTATAAGCGAAATCATGGACATGTTGCGCGCCCAGGGTGCGACCATCAACATGGACCTGCTGTTCGGGCTGCCGCTTCAAACGCCCGAGTCGTTCGCGCAGGCCGCCCAGCAAGCGGCAGCCCTGCATCCCGACCGCGTGGTGACGTTCAGCTATGGACATGTGCCATGGGTACATAAAAGACAATTGGTACTCGAGAAGCTGGGCTTGCCCAAGGATGCCGACAAGCAGGAGATGTACCGGAAAGCCGCCGATGTCTTTCATGCCGCCGGCTATCGCAGCATTGGCATGGATCATTTTGTGCTGCCTACCGACGAGCTGAGCATCGCACTGGACACCAGGCAGCTGCATCGCAACTTCCAAGGATATTGCACGCGCCGCACCACAGGGCAGGTCTATGCCTTCGGCGTAACGGCCATTAGTCAGCTGGAAACGGCCTATGCGCAAAACGGGCGTGACATCCAGGCCTATATCGACACCATACGACAGGGCAAGCTGTACACCCAGCGCGGCTACCAACTCACGCGGCAGGAGCAAATCGTTCGCGAGGTCATTGAGCAAATGATGTGCAACTATCATCTTTCCTGGTCTGAGATAGCTGGGCGTATCGGAATCACGCCGGCCGAGGTGAAGGCTGCCACCAACTACGACGAGGGCAAGTTGCGCGAAATGGAGGCCGACGGACTGATACAGCTCAGCGATGATGCCGTGGCCATGACCAGCATAGGCTCACCATTCGTGCGGAATGTAGTGGCCACTCTCGACCCGCTGATGCAACACACCGACAAGAAATTTTCAAAGCCAGTATAAGGCTGGTTCTATAAATTACCACCGCACATATTTATTAAATGTTTATGAAATACGTTTTGTTATCTTTTGGCTTCTTTTTGGTTCAAAATGTAAGATTGTTCAGTCGTGTAGCTCGCTACA
>CABTXD010000099.1:0-4170 GCA_902488665.1 uncultured Prevotella sp.
AACCTCTCGCTACGCTTCGAGAACGTCTGCATCTCTCGGCGAGGGGTACTCTTTTATTGCACTTCGTTTTTGAATCTGCACATGTGGTATGAGAACTCTTTCTGTCATATTTTATATTCCAGCCTTTCGTATTCATCAAAAAATCAATACCTTTGCATAAGACAGGCTTACGGCATCTATAAATAAGGTGAATAGATGCGGATGACGCGGAGAAGTTTGTTGAATAATGACCTAAACCACCCAATAAAAATGAGAAAAATTATTTTGTCCTGCATCCTGTTGGGGATGACTTGTATGGCCAAGGCACAATCGTTGCCCGTGTATCTTGATCCAACCAAAAACGTGGAAGAACGCATTGAAGATGCATTGCAACGCATGACGCTGGCCGAAAAGATTAGAGTGATTCACGCGCAAAGCAAATTTTCGTCGGCAGGCGTACCCCGTTTGGGGTTTCCTGACTTTTGGACAGACGATGGTCCTCACGGCGTTCGCCCGGATGTGCTGTGGGATGAATGGGAACAGGCTGGGCAGACCAACGACTCGTGTGTGGCCTTTCCTGCACTGACCTGTCTGACTGCCTCCTGGAATCCGCAGTTGGGCATGCTCTATGGAGAGAGCTTAGGCGAGGAAGCCCGCTACAGAGGGAAGAACATGATACTGGGTCCTGGCGTGAATATCAACCGCACTCCGCTGAACGGACGTAACTTTGAGTACATGGGCGAAGACCCATTTCTGGCCTCCCGCATGGTGGTTCCTTATGTTCAGGGACTGCAATCGATTGGCGTGGCAGCCTGTGTGAAGCACTATGCCCTGAACAATGACGAGGAATACCGACATCAGGTCAACGTGGTTGTGGACGACAGAGCCTTGCATGAGATTTACCTTCCCGCCTTCAAAGCAGCCGTGCAGGAAGGAAAAGCATGGGGTATCATGGGGGCATACAACCTGTACAAGAACCAACACAACTGTCACAATCAATATCTGCTCAACGACATCCTCAAGCGAGATTGGGGATTTGACGGTGTAGTGGTGAGCGACTGGGGCGGTGCGCACGATACCGAGCAAGCCATTAAGAATGGACTTGACATGGAATTTGGCACCTGGACCGATGGACTCACCATGGGGGCCACCAATGCTTACGACAACTATTACCTGGCAATGCCTTATTTGAAGTTGATCCAAGAAGGAAAGTTCACAACCCGCGAACTGGATGAAAAGGTGCGCAGGGTGCTGCGCTTGTTTTATCGTACAACGATGGATCAAACGTACAAGCAGGGCTTCTTATGTTCTGACGCCCACTATGAGGCAGCCCAGAAGATTGCAGAAGAGGGCATCGTGCTGTTGAAAAACCAAGGAAATGTGCTGCCCATTGACCTGCGTCAGGCCAAACGAGTGCTTGTAGTGGGCGAGAACGCCATCAAGATGATGACCGTTGGCGGCGGAAGCTCGTCCTTGAAAGTGCAACGCGAGATTTCTCCGCTTGATGGACTGAAGGCAAGATTGGCAGGAAAAGCAACCGTAGACTACGCCCGAGGCTATGTGGGTGATGTCACTGGCAACTACAATGGCGTGACAACGGGACAGGACTTGTCCGAAAAGAGGTCGGCTGACGAGCTGATTGCCGAAGCGGTTTCTAAGGCTAAAGAGGCCGACTATGTGATATTCTTCGGTGGTTTGAACAAGAGCGACTATCAAGATTGCGAGGGACACGACCGCAAATCATACGGCTTGCCCTACCAGCAGGATCGCGTGATCACCGCCTTAGCCAAGGCAAACAAAAACTTTATCTATGTCAACATCTCTGGCAATGCCGTTGAAATGCCGTGGGTGAACAACGTTCCGGCCATCGTGCAGGGCTGGTTTATCGGCTCACAGGCCGGTGTGGCATTGGCTTCTGTGCTCGTGGGTGATGCCAATCCGTCGGGCAAACTGCCATACACCTGGTTCAAGACCTTGAACGACGTGCCGGCTCATCGACTGAACAGTTATCCTGGAACGTGGCGTGCCGACAAGAAGGTGATAGACGAAACCTACAAGGAAGGCATTTTCGTAGGCTACAGGTGGGTTGATAAGGACAAGACAAAGCCGCTCTTCGCCTTCGGACATGGGTTGAGCTACACCTCCTTTGACCTTTCCAATTTACGTTTGAGTCAGAAGAAGATAACGGAAAACGACCAACTTACGGCCACCGTCACGGTCAAGAATACGGGCCGACGCGCAGGCGCTGAGGTGGTTCAGCTATATGTCAGCGACCTGAAATCGTCGTTGCCTCGCCCCAAAAAAGAGCTCAAAGGCTTCAAGAAGGTGTATCTCGCACCAGGGGAAACCAAGGATGTTGACATCACCATCGACCGCTCTGCCCTGAGCTTCTATCATGACAAACTTCAAAAGTGGGTGGCCGAGCCTGGTGATTTCGAGGTGTTGGTGGGCAACGCTTCCGACCATCTTCCACTCAAAGCCAAGTTTACATTACAATAAAGCCGCTTGCGTGTTGATGAAGCGCATCAACGGAAACGGTTTTTGAATCAAGCAGAATGCGCCACAGCAATTCAAACTAATTGGTTTTCCTTGGCCTTGTACTGTTATTAGCATCAAATCCTCCACGTTTACCTCAATGTTAACGTGGAGGATTTTTATGTGGGCACGGCACTCCTGTACCCTGAATATTAGCAGTTGGCGGAACGGAGTCAAGTAGATGTCAATAAGAGGGAAGTTCCATAAAACGTTGACTTTTTTTACCAAAAAACGCCTTCAAAACGGCACTTGTAAATGTTCAATCTGGAAAAAATCAATAGGCAGGCAGGCGGCAATTAAGTGAAAAAAGGGCAAGAGAAACACGAATTTTACCCTCAAAAGCAGCACTTTTCTAGCTTAAAAGCATCATTTTGGTGGACTATCTTCATGCTTTAGATGGTTAAAAGCATGCATATTTCATTCTTAAAGCAATGCTTTTGAGTAAATAAGACTTGAATATTACACAGGTTGTGCTGTAAGGTACATGTAAATGATTGGTTGTTAGAGAGATACGATGTTTGCTGATTTTGGCCGAATTTGCGACCGTTGGACTGATTCGTTGAAAATAAACGAAATATGGAGAGGTTGGATGTCAAGAAAAATCATTAGCGACAACCATCGTGACTATCATTCTCTCGATGTGTGCAAATAGTCATGAAAAATCGTCAAAAAATATCTTTTTGTGTTATTGTTGTCCTGAATACTTGCGTATGATTGATATAACGTCTATCTTTGCAAACACGTCAGCAACCAAAATGTGGCGTGCCAAACAAAATATGATGTTTTAGAAAATACAACGATGAGCAAATTAATAAAACCGCCCCACTACCATGCTTTATTGGACATGAAGCAGACAGAGCGGGGCATTAAACAGATAAAAGATTTTTTTCAACAAAACCTTTCCACCGAATTGCGCCTGCGTCGCGTTACCGCCCCCTTGTTCGTCCTCAAAGGACTGGGCATTAACGACGACCTCAATGGGGTGGAGCGGCCGGTTAGTTTTCCCATCAAGGACCTCGGAGACGCCGAGGCAGAGGTGGTACACTCGTTGGCTAAGTGGAAAAGGCTGACGCTGGCCGAGTACGATATTCAGCCTGGCCATGGCATCTACACCGACATGAACGCCATCAGAGCCGACGAGGAACTGGATAACCTACATTCGTTGTACGTCGATCAGTGGGACTGGGAGGCAGTCATCACCGCTGAACAGCGCACGCTCTCGTTCCTCAAAAACGTGGTGGAGCGCATCTATGCCGCACTGCTTCGCACCGAATACCTCACTTGCGAAACCTACCCACAGCTCAAACCTTTCCTTCCCGATCAAATTCACTTCATACATAGTGAGGACTTGCTGCGGCAATATCCCAACCTTTCACCCAAAGAGCGTGAGGATGCCATCTGCGAAAAATATGGCGCAGTGTTCATCATCGGCATCGGAAGTACGCTCAGCAACGGCGAGAAACACGACGGGCGCGCTCCTGACTACGACGATTGGTCTACCGTGACCGATGGCGGTCAGGCGGGACTTAATGGCGACATCCTCATCTGGTACCCTGTGTTGGGGCGTTCTATCGAACTCTCTTCCATGGGAATCCGCGTGGACAAGGAAAGTCTGCTGCGGCAGCTGCGGCTTTCGGGACAGGAAGAGCGGCAGAA
>CABTXD010000100.1:0-4001 GCA_902488665.1 uncultured Prevotella sp.
ATTTGTCTTGGAGACCACTGGTCATTGATGATATATTCCTTGATTCTCCAGACCAATTCGTCGGGGAGTCTGGCGTTCGTTACCGTCCTTTTTCTGCGCTGCATAGCCATGTCGTGCGCCTTTGTCCAGATATACTTTCCCGATGGCGTGCTGTTTCTCTCAAGCTCACGACTGAGCGTAGCCTCACTCGTGCCCACAATGCCGGCAATTTCTTTTCTCGCTGTTTTCTTTTGGAGTAAGGCGAAAAATTGCGACCTTTGCTCCGAGGTTAATTGATGATACATATACAATACAAAGTTAATTAATCTTTGGGAGACTGCGGTCTCCCTTTTGCTTTTTTTGTATTGCTGATTGTGCTCTTCGGGGGCTTCGCGCCCCCGGCCGCATGGCAAACCTCCGCGGTGTTTTTCATGGTTTTTGTACAATCCAAACACCAACAAATTTTGCACTTCGATTTTGAATCTTCGTTTGATAATCAATAAACCTTTTTGTCATGCCTTATGCTTTAATGGTCATCGTCATTGATTCTACCTCCGAAAACCAACCCTGTAGACCGTATTATCTTCCGCTTCTCCAAGGGTGACATCCTTCGGTATACTGTAGTTTTTCTCTTTCAGTTTTCTAACAAGTTGTTGACCGATGGGGTTCACTTCTTCGATGATGTCAGAACAAAGTTTCTGTGTCATCTGAACAGACATCCCCACCTCAATAAAATCTTCTTCAGTGGGATTTGTTTTGAAACAGACTGTGGAGGCATGCTGGCCCAAGGGACTGTCATGGGTCATGTCGTATGCAGGGGAGAGTTTCCACTTTCCATTAATGTAGAGAAAGGAGAAATTTCGCGCATGGTCGTCGAAGTTCTCGGCATAGTAGTTGAACGCCATCCTTCGGAATTGCTGTTCCACCTCCATGGAATCTTGCGTGATATAGCCTGTCAACGCGAGCAACGTCTTGTAGTCCATCTTGGGAGGGTTGATACTTTCGTTGAGCAATCCACTGGCTGTTACCATGTGAATGCGCTCGCCATCGGGAGTCAGGTCGAAACGTTCCTCGCCAAAATATCTACCATTGAAGAGTTTGAACCGTGGTACGGTGATGCCTGCTTCCTTGGCAGCTTGGTTGTACATGAATTCTATGATTCCCGACTCCAGGGGATCGTTGAGGTGACGGAACTTGACTATCCATCCACGCCCATCTTCCCACAAGAGTATCTTGGGGCGGACACCTCCTGAGTTTCCGCTGTGGGCGTAGAGCTTGCCTGCATTTTCATCTGTCTTGCCCGACAGGATGTCCGTGGCTGCCTGCTGCACCGCATCAAGGTCGACGATATCTTGCGATGTCGTAATTTTGTTGTCTGGGACATAGCACAAGGCACCCATGCCAGATGAACCAACGATGCTCAATTTCTGTAAAGTGTTAAGGCCATAGTAGTTGATGCCTTGCTTCTTTAAGTTCTTCTGTAGCATGTATTCGCCATAGCCTCCGGGCAAGCAGTCCTCAAACACACCGAAGTTGCCTTGGAAAGGCAGATAGTCGGCCTCGAACAAATCCGGCTTCAACGGCAGTTTTAATGGTGATATGGAAAAACCCGTGTCCAGCCATTCCCTGTCATACTGAAAAAGGCAGGTATCGTTAACTCCCATCGTCAGCCTTCCAACCAGACGTCCGTGATACAACACTTTCAAGGATTCAAACGCTCTCATCGGTTCCTCGCTTTCTGTTTTTGTTCTTGTTAATCTGAATCATTTCGTCAAGGCTTGAATACTTGGGCTTGCCTATCAACTCCATCATATCGTCCGCATAGCCCAGTACACGGACAATCTTCACGAAGCTGGTAAGGGAAATCGCCCCGGTATGCTCAAACCGCTGTATCGTGGACAGTGGTACGTCACTTGTCTCTGCCAGTGTTTTCTGAGAGATGTTCTTTTCCAGCCGACGTAATCGGCAGTTGCTTGACAGACGTTTGAGGATATCTTCTGTTGATATAGGTTCAAAAATGTACATTATAGTAACTTCTATATTAGTTGTTATATTAGATATAACTATTTAATAACTATTGTATAAGTTACTGCAAATATACTGATTTTGTTTCGTTTTTGCAAAAAGACAGGAATTATTTTGCCCTTCATTGTCAATTCTCATCAGTTGTTTGATGGTTCTTTTGTCAAACCAATAAGTTGCTCCGATTCTGCGTGTGGCAGCTTCTATTTTTCCACTCTTGACGAGTCGGCAGACCGTAGGTACGTTACAATGCAGATACTTGGCAAGTGATTTGTAACCTGACAACCAGGTGTCTTCATCAAATAACCAGTCTGATTGGTTTCTAAGGTTTCATCGCTTTTTAATCACTATGACCAGTCCACTTCATCACAAGGATAGGAGGGATGCCATTAGATAAAGCCATACAAATGAATGTACGTCTTCCACAGTGAGTTCCCACAAGTTCGTATTTAGGCTGAACATCATCTATCCTTTTGTTTCCTTCATAGTGCGTGGACTTGATGAGAGTGTCTATCTTTGCCAATTTGCAAAGTTCATGAAGATATTTGTTCATCTTTTGGTTACTGATGACAGGAAACACTTTTTTATTTGGCAAATGTACATCCGTATATTTGTCAATGATTGCCTGGGATTTCCTGTTAAATTCAATTTGAATTCTATCTGCTGTCTTTATGGTGACAATCTCAATTTTTCCGTGATGTATGTCCTCCCAAGTCAGATTACATACATCTGAATAACGCAGCCCAGTGTAACAACAGAATAGAAAAACATCACGTACGACTCCGAGTGATGCATACTTTTGTGGTATGGTCAGTGTTTCCAATTGTTCCAGTTCTCTCTCTCCGTAAGAAATATGACTTGCTTAGGTGCATTTTTTAATTTCGGTTTGAAGTATTCAAAGGTATGATTCTGGTGATAGCCCTTCTCGTAACACCAACGAAGAAACCAACGCAGAAAACCAAGCTGCTTGTTAATGGTACTATTCTTCATACCTTTCTTTCCCAAAAAGTCTACAAGGTTTGTAATGCCCTCTTCGTCAAACTTCTCAAACGATAATTTCTTATCGAAATCTGATAAATGATTTCGTAACGCAGAAAATTTTTCGAAAGTTGCAGGTGTCCAGTCATTCAGTTTGCCGTTAACCTTAACAAACTCATCATAACATTTCCAAAAATTGCGTATTTTAATCTTTGACTCTTCACTGGCTACTTGTGGAACAGATAGAGTACTACTTTTTTGCGTTGTATCGTCATGATTTGGCTGTGGAACTTGATGACGATTAAATGCTTTTCTAAGCTCGGTGGGTGTTGGAATGACTTTGCGTAATTCAAACTCTCGAAAAACCTCAATCATATTTGACAGCATTTTAGATAGATGATCATTCAAATCATTTGCAAGCGTAACGTAGGAATCATTAGGTAAAACCCGCTGTCGCAGCTTATCCCAACTGTCCTTATTTAAAAGTATTCCAGTCTGAAAGTCAACTCTGTACCCATTGTATGACACTCTCATGCGGACTCTGCTGCTGGCATTTTGTTGGTTCTGAACATCAAGTTTTATGGTTCGTTTGATAATCATATTTGATAACATTTATTTCAAAGTTAATCAAATCATATCATATTCCAAAATGTGCCAGTAGTATTTTCCACAATGAAATCAAAGAGAAATGTTGAATTATGTTGATAATAAACTCCCAATGTTTCTTTCACAAAAACTTGTCTGTTTCATGAATAATTACTATTGTTTGCACTTACAACTATGGAAAGTGCTTAAAAGTGTAGAATATGGGGATATATTATAAATCCTTATTGTGTACCCTTCTCCATTAACCTCTCTGGATCACGGAGAAAATCCATAATATTGACGATATATACACCCTCTTCGTTCATGTAGGTAGGCTGCAGTCCATTCACTATCACGATCCGGCGAAAGCCATCGCGAAGTTTACGCAGTGAGGCCAGTTCCTGGTTACGCTTCTCTTCTGTTTCCATCGCATAAGC
>CABTXD010000101.1:0-3639 GCA_902488665.1 uncultured Prevotella sp.
CTCTAAACCCATGTGCTTTGCCAGGCAAAAGCATGTTGATAACCACCTTTACTCTATGCTATTGCTCAAATGGGCCTTTTACATTGCATTCGTAGGGAATGATTGTCGCATGTTTACCTATTGTTTTTTTCTATTTCATCGATTTGTAAGTTCACTATTTTTGTCATTTATCTGGACAAAAACAGCACCTAATGATGAAGAATAATGTGCGTAAACTTGCCCCTTCAATGGTGTTTAAATATTATTTATGAATTAGGAACGTAAATTGATTTAAATAAAATTTGTATTTTTGAGGTGATATCACTACATTTGCTGTGGAAGTAATTGCTATGATACAGGTTGAACCAGATACACCTCACAACCTATTCTACGCGTCACCCTCCTTACTGCGAACAATATTCAAAGTAGAAATATTTATTATTAACTTAAATTTTGGGTCTATGAAAACAAAAAATTATCTATGTGCGATACTTACGGTCGCCGGTAGTGCTTTTGCGTCCCAACCGATGTTGGCATCAGCAAGTGATTTGAACTTGCCTGGTGTGATGATGCAACAGCAAGCCGTTCGTGGTATTGTAACCGATGCCCATGGCGAGCCGATTGTAGGTGCCACGATTGTTGTGGTTGGTAAAACCACAGGTGCCATTACGGACACAAACGGTCGTTTTACACTTTCTGTAGATGCTGGTACGCAACTTAAAATTTCTTACGTTGGGTACAAAACGGTAACGCTTCGCGCAAAAGACAACATGCAGGTAGCGCTCGAGGAAGATGCCGGCCAGCTTTCAGAAGTAGTTGTTGTGGGTTATGGTACTCAGAAGAAAGCCAACCTGACGGGTGCAGTTTCGACGGTTGATTTGAGCAAAACCATGGCAGGTCGTCCTCAGCAAGACGTAACGAAAGCTTTGCAAGGTGCAGTGCCAGGACTAACCATTACCTCATCGAATGGTAGTATTAACGGGCAAGCATCTATGCGTATTAGAGGTGTCGGTACCTTGAGTAACAAGGCAGTGAGCAATCCGCTGATTGTCGTAGATGGCGTGCCTATGGATGATATCTCATTCCTGAACACACAGGACATTGAGAGCATTTCAGTGTTGAAAGATGCTGCATCTACTTCTATCTACGGAACACGAGCTGCCTTCGGTGTTATCTTGATTCAAACCAAGGGAGCACACCCGGCAGAACGCACAACTGTGACGTATAACAACAATTTCTCTTGGGATCAAGCAACCTATTTGCCAGACTATCCCGATGTGCCGACGCAACTTAAAATGGCTTTGGAAGGCAAGGCGAATGCAGGTCAGTACGAGGTAGAATTGTTTGGTATGTACTTCGATAAACTTCTTCCTTACGCTGAAAAGTGGAAAGCACAGAATGGTGGCAAGATTGGTTATGGCGAGATGAGAAAATATGTCAGTGACGATAATGTGGGTGATTATGCCATGGTAGGTGCCACACCTTATTATTATGCAGACTGGGATATCAAGAAAATATTTTTTAACAATGCTGCACCTTCACAGAGTCATATACTCTCAGTACAAGGCTCGTCTGGTAAAACCAATTATTACTTGTCATTTGGCTATGATGAAAAACAGGGGTTGATGAAAATACATCCTGACAAGTTGAATAAATACAACGCATCGGCTAATATTACGAGTAATGTCACTGATTGGTTACAGATAGGTGCACGCATCAATTTCACGCGCAAGATGTACAAACGTCCTGACACCTGGTCAAGTACCTATCAATATTTGTGGCGTTGGGGATCATTCTTTATCCCTTCAGGAACAATAGATGGATTGGATCAGCGTGTGATCGCCATGCAGAAGCAGGCATCTGATCGTCGTACAACGGTTGACTTAACCCGCTTGAATACTTTTGCAAAAGCTAATATAACGAAAGAGTTGACCCTGAATGCTGATTTCACCTATATGATACAGAACATGAATAGTGGCTCTGAAGACTTCTCGGTATACGGCATTAACTGGGGAGGGGTGAAGCAAAGATATATTGTAAACCCAAGTCAAACTACCGTTTGGCGTGACAATTCAAAGAGCAATACTTGGACCCTCAATGCTTATATGGACTATGATAAGAGTTGGGGAGACCATCATTTCAAAGCGATGGCTGGTGTGAATGCTGAGAAGACTGACTATATTTACCTGTATGGAAAGCGTAGTGGCTTGTTCGATGAGCAAATGCCTGAATTGAATTTGGCTTCACAAGAAGGACAAGATATTAGTTGGGAGCACTCAGCAAGGGCTTCTGCAGGTTATTTTGGACGATTGAACTACGATTACAAGGGCATCTATCTCTTAGAACTGAATGGTCGTTATGACGGTTCTTCACGCTTCCCTCACGATGATCATTGGGCATTCTTCCCATCAGCTTCGGCTGGTTATCGCTTCTCCGAAGAGGCTTATTTTGAGCCTTTGAAGAAGGTAGTGAGCAACGGTAAGTTGCGCGCATCGTTTGGTGAAATTGGTAATGAGGCCATTGGTAATTACATGTTTGAAGAACTTATCAATCAAACGGGTTCACGTTATGTGTATTGGGTAGAGAACAACGCTGCCAATGCCAATAAGCTGACCATGTACAATATGCCAAACTTAGTAGCCAATTCATTGACATGGGAGCGCATTCGCACTATTGACTTAGGCTTGGATTTAGGCTTCTTCAATAACGAATTGATGATGGGCTTTGACTGGTTCCAACGTGAAAACCGAGACATGTTAGCCCCATCGCAAGTCTTACCTGACGTATTAGGCGCCGCTGCACCTTATCAAAATGCAGGAACGCTTCGCACACGTGGCTGGGAATTTAATATCAACTGGAATCACACCTTCGGAGAGGTGAATGTATATGCTAACTTTAACTTGAGTGATTCTAAGACTACGGTACAAGAGTGGCGCAATGATGCGAAGCTGTTGAATACCAATTACTCAGGTAAGGTTTATGGTGATATTTGGGGATTCGAGACAGATAGGTATTTTGAAGAATCAGATTTCACGGGACGGAATGCCGATGGAACATGGAACTATGCAAAGGGAGTTGCCTCACAAAAAGGCTTGGAGAAGGGCTCTTTCCATTATGGACCTGGTGATGTTAAGTTTAAAGACTTAGATGACAGCGGCGTTATCGATGGTGGTAAAGGCACTGCCGATGATCATGGCGACCTGAAAGTGATAGGAAACTTCTTGCCTCGTTACGAATATAGCTTCCATTTAGGTGGTAATTGGAAGGGATTCGACTTGGATTTGTTCTTCCAAGGTGTTGGCAAGCGTGATGCTTGGACTATCTCATCGCTTAACTTCCCGTTGATGCGTAGTGCAGACTTGGCATCTTATGCACATCAGGATAGTTATAACAGGGTGCTTTATTCGGATGATTGGAAAACGATAAAGGGCTATGAGATAAATCAAGGTAATCGTTACCCGCGTTTGTTCCCAGGAAATGATGGAGGCGGTACGGTATCAGGTATTAGCAACGGATCGAATAACTATTATCCACAGTCACGCTATCTGACGGATATGTCGTATCTACGATTGAAGAATATCACGCTTGGTTATACACTTCCTACAGCCCTGACACAGAAGGCTTATATCCAAAGAGCACGTATTTACTTCAGTGGTAATA
>CABTXD010000102.1:0-3468 GCA_902488665.1 uncultured Prevotella sp.
AAGTCGGGTGTGTACATCGACTTCATCGGCATCGCCATCGTCACCATCCCCGTTGCGCTGTACTTAGTGAGTATGGTTGTGGGATAAGTGGGCTACAGGCACCTAAAACAAAGACCGTATCCTGTCGTGTGACTGGAATACGGTCTTTTTGTATGAGGTGAAGGCAGGTTCTCGTTTCATTTCTCCTTTTTTATTTCATATTTTTTTATTCCTCAATTCTTATTTCTTATGGACGCAGGAATGGGCTTCTGCATTCGAGACCTTCCATCTCCCTCTCTGGAATGTCACATCATTGTAACTTGATTCAGTTTTTCTTCTCAGAATGAATCCATAACTTTGTGCTGTCTTTTTGTAGACCAAGGTATTAGCGTGATTTATTTGAAATTGTCAATGATGAAATATTTGAAAACATGGAGTGTGCTTTTCGCTACACTCCTGTCTGTTGGTGCGTTTGCCCAGCAGGCACAATCTGTTATGTTGCCCAACGGCTGGCGCCTCACGCCTGCAGGCAAACATTTACCGCTGGGAGACCTCCCGCTGAACATGGCCGTGTCGCCCAACGGGCGGTGGCTGGCCGTGACCAACAACGGCTACGGCCGTCAATGCGTCAAGGTGTTTGACACCAAAAAGCAGGTAGAGGTGGATGACCAAACCATCCGCACCAGTTGGTACGGACTGACTTATTCGCCCGACGGCAAGACACTCTATGTCTCGGGTGGCAACGACAACCAGGTTAACATGTACCAAGTGGCCAATAATGGGAAAATACACCTCGGCGACAGCATCGTGCTGGGCAAGAAGTGGCCCGTGCGCATATCGCCCGCTGGTTTGGCTGTTCATCCCAAAACCGGTCATCTTTACATCGTGACACGTTGGGACAACTCCCTGTACATCTACGATCCAGCAACCAAGCGGCTCCTCACGAAGGCTCCTTTGGGCGGCGAGGGCTATCAGGTGCTGGTGTCAGCAGATGGCAAGCACGCTTACGCCTCCTGCTGGGGATGCGACCAGGTGAAGGTTTGGGACGTGACAGCGAAGGCGTGGTCCGATTCTATCCCCGTGGGAAGTCACCCCAACGAGATGTGTCTGGACGAGAGAAACGGTAGACTGTTTGTGGCCAATGCCAATGACAACAGTGTCTCGGTGGTGAACCTGCGGCAGCGGCGGGTGGAGGAAACCCTCAACGCAGCTCTTTTCAGTCAGTCGCTTCCTGGCAGTACCACCAACGGACTGTGCCTGTTGAAGCATGGCAGGCAGCTGGCCATCGCCAATGCCGACAACAACTGTGTTACACTCTTCGACGTGTCGACGCCAGGCAGCAGTAGAGCCGTGGGCTTCATCCCGGTAGGGTGGTATCCCACGAACGTGAAGTATGTCAACCACAAACTGTGGGTGACCAACGGCAAGGGACTGAGCTCTGCGGCGAACCCACATGGCCCATGGCCCGTCTCCCGACAAGAGCAATTTGAGCATCATCGCGGCGATGTCAAGAAAAACAAGAAAGTGCAGTATATCGGCGGAATGTTTCTCGGGGCAATGTCCATCATCGATGTGCCCAACAAGAAACAGTTGGAAAGATACACTCGACAGTGTTTTGCCAACACGCCATACGACCAGAAAAAAGAATATCTCTCAGGTAGTGAGCCAGGTAATCCCATTCCACAGAAGCTCGGTGATCCCAGTCCAATCAAGTATGTGTTCTACGTCATCAAGGAAAATCGAACGTACGACCAGGTGTTGGGCGACATCCCCAAAGGCAATGGCGATTCATCACTGACGCTCTTCGGTCGACGCATCACGCCCAACCTTCATAAGATAGCCGAGGAGTTTGTGCTGCTGGACAACTTCTATGTGAACGCTGAGGTGAGTTGTGACGGACACAATTGGACTATGGGTGCCTATGCCAACGACTATTTGGAGAAGGTGTGGCCAACCAACTACAGCGGTCGGGGCGACGTATATGCCGGTGAGGGCGGCCACAGAATGGGTAACAACAAGTCGGGCTTCTTCTGGGATTTATGCAAGGCCCGTGGTGTATCCTACCGTTCTTATGGCGAGTTTTGTAAACGTGAGACCAGGAAGGTGGGCGGCAAGAAGGTTGCGGCAGAGGTTGTTCCCACCATTGCCTCGCTGGAAGGTCACGTGTGCCCCACGTTCGAGCCTTACACCCTCAAGGTGAGAGACACACTTCGATATCGTCAGTGGGAAGCCGATTTCGATTCGCTGTTGGCCATCCATCAGGTTCCGCAGTTTAATACCGTGCGCTTCGGAAACGATCACACCGAGGGCATGAAGCTCAAACGGCCCACGCCATACGCCCATGTGGCCGACAATGATTTGGCTGTAGGCAAGCTGATAGATCACCTCAGTCATTCACCCATCTGGAAAGAAACGGTCGTGTTTGTCATTGAGGACGATGCGCAGAATGGTTCCGACCACGTAGATGCCCATCGCAGTACGGCTTATGTGGCTGGTGGATTGGTGAAGCGAGGCTTCGTAGACAGCACACCCTACACCACTACCTCCATGGTGCGCACCATGGAACTGATACTGGGGTTGCCGCCCATGACCCAGCACGATGCCGCCGCACGCACCATGTGGCGATGCTTCACACCGCAGGCCGACGTTACGCCCTTTGTGCATCTGCCCAACAATGTGGCGTTGGATGAACTGAATGTGAAGGCAAGTAAATACCAGGCCATGAGCGAGACCTACGATTTCACGAAAGAAGACAATGTTCCCGACGTGGAGTTCAATCAGGTTCTATGGCACGGACTCAAAGGCGAGCATGTGCCGTATCCACCCTTGCGCCGCTCTGCCTTCCTCACCTATTCAGCACAAGACGATGATGACGATTAGGCAAACTGCACTTACCCAGCTGTCGTAGAAGAAATCTTTGTGTGCGATGACGATGGTAAGCATGATGAGCAAAGTGCTGAGGGTGGGTGGGGGGCTAATGTGCCACTCTGAAACATTGTTCGATGATGAATGGATGAGGCTCCATGTTCTTTTGCTATCTTATGTCCTTCTTATATATAGGTGTAAAATATCAACCCGCTCGTAAGTTCAATTAAGATATTCTACATCTTATCACAATAAGGCTATATGCCGAAGGATGCAAATCCTACAGCCCCTCTTCGGAGGGGCTTATTTTTTAGAGTGTATTATCACTCGTCTTTAAGAAACGCTTTTTCTTGTTTCATTTTTTCCATTTGCGAGTTGTTTTGCTTTGAAGACAGATAACGAAAGCGCAGTCATCTAATTTGTGGCGGTTAGTTTTTCCATAACCTACAAAAAGTTACCGACTCAAGAATGTTTATATGAGACATTGTCTTTGGGGGCATCCTCTTGAAGCATAGACGCTATGATGTCTTTGGGATAATAACAGGGGACGTCTGCCTTTGTTTCTGTTTTGAGGAACAATATCGTGTGTACCTTTTGCCCCTTCTTTACGAAGGGTAAGCGGCC
>CABTXD010000103.1:0-3246 GCA_902488665.1 uncultured Prevotella sp.
AAAATTGACCATCGTCGGCGCAGCCGGAATGATTGGTTCCAACATGGTTCAGACAGCATTGTCTATGGGTCTTACAAACAACATCTGTCTTTATGACGTATTCTCACCAGAGGGCGTGGCTGAGGAAATGCGCCAGAGTGGCTTCAATTCAGTGAACATCGTTGCGACAACAGACGTTAAAGAGGCTTTCACCGATGCCAAGTACATCATCTCTTCAGGTGGTGCTCCCCGCAAGGCAGGCATGACACGTGAGGATTTGCTCAAAGGTAACTGCGAGATTGCAGAGGGTTTGGGTAAGGACATCAAGAAGTACTGCCCCGATGTGAAGCATGTTGTGATTATCTTTAACCCAGCTGACCTCACTGGTTTGGTAACGCTTCTTTATTCAGGTTTGAAACCTTCACAGGTTACAACCTTGGCAGCTCTTGACTCTACCCGCCTGCAGAGCGCACTGGCAAAGAAGTTCAACGTGATGCAAACAGAGGTGAAGGGTGCCGCAACCTATGGTGGACACGGCGAGCAGATGGCCGTTTATGGCAGTCATGTTACCATTTCAGGCAAGCCCCTGACAGAGATTATTGGCACACCCGAGTTCACCAACGAGGAGTGGGAGCAGATGAAGAAGGATGTAACCAAGGGTGGCGCCAAGATTATTGAGCTTCGCGGACGCTCTTCTTTCCAGAGCCCAGCCTACCTGTCGGTAGAGATGATTCGCTCGGTGATGGGCGGTGAGCCGTTCCGTTTCCCCGTCGGCACCTATGTAAGCACTGACAAATATGACCATATCATGATGGCCATGAAGACAACCCTCGACAAGACGGGCGCACACTATGAGGTTCCACAGGGCACAGATGAGGAGAATGCCAAGCTGGATGCCAGCTACGAGCACCTGTGCAAGATGCGCGACGAGCTGGTAACACTGAACATCGTTCCAGCTATCTCGGAATGGTCGAGCATCAACCCGAATCTCTAAACGCTGTTGTCTGAACAGACAGACAAACGCTTATAACAGAAGGATGCAGCCCAGAAGATGCTGCATCCTTCTTTTTATTTGTATCTCGCCTGACGAACACACACGGGAACAAAACGATAGGAGTGCGGGGGCTATTCGGCTTAATATTAGTACCTTTGCACTTGAAACTAAACATGATAGATGAAAATGGAATTGATAAAAGGTAAAGAGTTTGGAGGTGAACGGCCGCTCTTCGGCATTCACGACACGCGACTGGAGGATGTTACGATTACAGAGGGCGAGTCGGGAATCAAGAAATGCCACAACATAGAGGCCGACCACTGCCGCTTCATTGGCAAATATCCATGGTGGCATGTGGATCACTCGGTGATTACCAACTGCTATTTTGAGACTGGATCGCGCTCGGCGATATGGTATTCCAACGACATGGTGATGAGCGACACCATTATTGACGCACCTAAACTGTTTCGTGAAATGAACGGACTGAAGCTGGTTAACGTGCAGATTAACGATGCTGACGAAACTTTTTGGAAGGTAAATCACCTTACCCTGCGCAACGTGAAGCTGCACGACGGCACCTATCCATTTATGTTCTGCAACCATGTGGATGTAGACGGATTGGAAAGCGACAGCAAATACGTGTTCCAATATGTGAAGGACGCCGTGATACGCAACGCCAAAATCACCACCAAGGACTCATTCTGGGAGACCGAGAACGTCACGGTGTACGATTCGGAGCTGAACGGAGAGTTCCTCGGATGGCACTCTAAAAATCTCAAACTGGTGAATTGTCACATCACGGGCGAACAGCCTTTGTGCTATTGTCAGGACCTCGTCTTGGAAAACTGTACGTTTGGGGCAGATTGCGACCGCATGTTTGAGGAGACGACCCTCGTGGCTGACATCCGCGGAGCGGTGACTAACATCAAGAATCCCACATCTGGACGCATCGTGGCCGATGCCATCGGCTCGGTGACCATCGACGAACATGTGCTGCAACCCAACAACTGCGAGATTATTGTACGCAACAAACCATCAAACAACAAATAAAGATGAAATACGATTTTGACGAGATTGTGAACCGCTGCGGCACCAACTCGGTGAAATGGGACGAGGCGAAAGAAGAGGGAGTGATACCCATGTGGGTGGCCGACATGGACTTCAAGGCTGCACCCTGCATCCTTGAAGCACTGAAAAAGCGTGTCGACCATGGCGTGTTTGGTTACACCATCGTGCCTGACAGCTATTACGAGAGCATCATTTCGTGGTTTGAAAGGCGGCACCAATGGCACATCGAGCGCGACTGGATCATCTATACATCTGGGGTGGTACCAGCCATTTCGGCCATCATCAAGGCACTAACGGAGCCTGGAGACAAGGTGCTGGTGCAGACACCGGTATACAATTGCTTCTTCTCGTCTATCCGCAACAATGGCTGCACCACCGCCGAAAATGCGCTGGTGCGCAAAGACAACTCGTATGAAATCGACTTTGACGACTTTGAGAGACAGGCTGCGGACGAGAAAACAAAAGTGTTCTTACTCTGCAACCCTCACAATCCGGCCGGACGAGTGTGGAAACCAGAGGAACTGAGCCGCATGAACGACATCTGTCTCAGGCATGGTGTGAAGGTAATTGCCGACGAAATTCATTGCGAACTCGTCATGCCAGGTCATGAGTTCACGCCCTTTGCCGCCGTTTCCAAAGCGTGTCAGGACAATTGCATCACAACCAATTCACCCACTAAATCGTTCAATATTGCTGGATTACAAATCGCCAACATCATCACCAATAATGCAGAAGACCGGCAAAAGATTGACCGCGCCATCAATATCAATGAGGTGTGCGACGTGAATCCGTTCGGCGTGATCGCCCTACAAGCGGCCTATAACGAGGGTGAGGATTGGATTGATCAACTCAATGTCTATCTCTGGGAGAACTACCAGGCACTGAAAACATTCTTCAAGGACAACCTCCCCCAACTCGAGGTCATCGACCTGGAGGGTACATATCTTGTCTGGGTGAATGTTCGGGCAACCGGCATGATTGGCAATGAACTGACAGACAAACTGCTGAAAGAAGGAAAAGTCTTTGTGAATCGTGGCACCATGTACGGTAAAACCACAGGTGCAGATTACATCCGAATCAACATTGCCATGCCTCGCAGCCTCATGCTCGAAGGACTGAAACGCATGAAGGACGTGATAGACAAGAATATATAAGATGATGAATCATAGAGATAAAACAACAATAAATGAAGCAAAAAGGGGAAG
>CABTXD010000104.1:0-2650 GCA_902488665.1 uncultured Prevotella sp.
TCTCTATGGAGGGAGATTTGGCCAATTTGCCCGCTATTGTTGAATTGAAACGCAAGTATAATTGTTCCATCATGGTTGATGAGGCGCACGGATTGGGTGTCTTTGGCCGTCAAGGTCGTGGCGTCTGTGATCATTTTGGATTGACCCATGAGGTTGACCTCATCATGGGAACCTTCTCAAAGAGTTTGGCTTCTATCGGCGGCTTCATCGCATCGGACAGCGACACCATCAACTATCTGCGCCATACCTGTCGCACTTATATATTCAGTGCGTCTGATACGCCTGCCGCAACAGCTGCCGCACGCGAAGCCCTGCGTATCATTCAGGCTGAACCAGAGCGGATAGAGCATCTTTGGCAAGTCACTCGCTACGCATTGAAACGCTTCAAGGAAGAAGGTTTTGAGATTGGTGAAACGGAGAGTCCGATTATTCCGCTATATGTGAGAGACATTGATAAGACCTTTATGGTGACCAAGTTGGCTTTTGACAACGGTGTGTTTATCAACCCTGTGATACCTCCTGCCTGTGCGCCGCAAGACACATTGGTTCGTTTTGCACTGATGGCCACGCATACTGAAGAGCAAGTAGAGCGGGGTGTTCAGGCGTTGAAAAAAGTGTTTGTGGACCAAGGTATCATCAAGAAGTAGCACTTTTGCACCAAAATAATGACAGGGAAAGTAGATTATGCTTTCCCTGTTTTGGTTTACAGAGATTGATTGTAGCGTGCATGAGCCGTGTTAACAAACAATGTGTCGGGAACGTTCATTCTCAGAATTGTCACATTGATGATACTAACAAGCGTAAAATTCCTTATGATTCATGCGTTCATGTGCGGTTTGTGAAATAATTGTTGAAAAAATTTTGGGAATATAAAAATATATCTTACCTTTGCACTCGCAATTCAACAATGAACTGCAAGCGGGGTGTAGCGCAGCCCGGTAGCGCTCCTGTTTTGGGAACAGGCGGTCGCAGGTTCGAATCCTGTCGCCCCGACAACGATATAAAATACAATGTATTGGTCATCAATACATTGTATTTTCATTTATATACGATTCTTTTATCCAAAAAGATTGGGAAATGAATGCTCAATTTAGCTGCACATCATGTTTGAACATACAACGGATAGTTGTCATTGAATGCCTCGCTGGTTCAATGCTGCGGTGTATTTGGCTGCGTTGACCTTGTGTTCAGCGTATGTCTGTGCAAAGTTGTGTGTTCCGCTGAAGTCTTCTTTGGCACACATGTATAGGTAGTCGTGATGCGTCAGATTAAGCACAGACTCTATGCCAGCAATCGAGGCGATGCGGATGGGGCCTGGTGGCAAGCCTGTGTTCATGTATGTGTTGTACGGACTTTTGATGGTTAACAGCTTATTGTATATGCGCCTCAAACCAAAGTCTTTCCACGCAAATTTGATGGTAGGGTCAGCCTGCAGAGGCATTCCGTTGGGATATTCGGCATTGCGCAACATCAGTCGGTTGTAATACATGCCGGCAATCATGGGCTTCTCTCCATTGTTAGCCGTTTCCTCATCAACGATGCTGGCCAGGGTAATCACTTCGTTTGGAGATAGTTTTAGCTGTTGTGCTTTTGCCTTTCTGTCGGCGTTCCAGAAATTGTTGCTCTCTTTTTTCATCCGATCCAACAGCTTGTTCATGTTTACATTCCAATAAATATCGTAGGTGTTTGGAATGAACATGCACGCAATGGTGGTGGTGTCGTAGCCGTATTTTTGGCACAGCGTGTCGTTTTTCAAAGCGCTGGCCAACGTCGCACTGTCCAGCATCAGATGCTTTGCCAGTTCGGCCGACAAGCGTTCAATGGTCCTGACCGTAGGAATGGTAAGATTAACGGGTTCTTGCATGCCATTTTTCAGGTGCCTCAAAACGGTGAAAGCCCCTTCTCCCGACTTGATGGCATATCTACCCGTGCGAACGTGGTCGGCATACTTGGTGTGCCTCATCAACGTGGTAAAGCCATGAATACTATGTTGACGGGCTATGGGAGAGAGCTTGGCCACTACCGAGTCGGCATTATCATCCGTGTCTATGTAGATATAGCTGGTGGTTTCTGAGGTTGAAAAAGCGCTGAAGAAATAGTAAAAGGTCAATCCGCATACCAGAAGAACGCAGATGGCCGCAGCAAGTAGATAGTAGTTTTTATGCTGTTTGTCCATGTTTTCAATTGAAAATGTGATTCGGGTGCAAAGTTAGTTGAAGTTGGAGACAAGGCAAAATAATTGCGTATTTATTTTGGTTTCTCATTCTTGAACCTTGACAGTCAAACACAATCGTTCACGCCACGTCTGGCAATAGCATTGAGTTTGGGCTTCAAAGTCATGCAAATTGGCCACCAAAGTCATTGAGTTTAACCTCCAAAGTCATGTGAATTAATTTGTGATCTTTTTAACACTGAAGTTCCGTTTGGTTGTTTCCTCTCGTATCATCCTTACATTGAGTAAGTTAGCGTGGCACACCCTACGCTATGGCTAGTAGTTTATGGATGTGTTTTCATTAGTGTCCCGTTAAAATCGGGACCAGTTAAATATTAATCAAATAACCCCGGAAAGAGGGGACAATCGAGTTCTTTGACATTATTGAAATCAGTCCTTTCGAAGAGATCTACGAGTGGTGTCTTATCCATAAGCGAA
>CABTXD010000105.1:0-2645 GCA_902488665.1 uncultured Prevotella sp.
ATTATCCACAGTCACGCTATCTGACGGATATGTCGTATCTACGATTGAAGAATATCACGCTTGGTTATACACTTCCTACAGCCCTGACACAGAAGGCTTATATCCAAAGAGCACGTATTTACTTCAGTGGTAATAACTTATTCTTGTTACACAAAGGACACGATTTACCTGTAGACCCAGAAGTGAACACGGGTGATGGTGAGAGTTACGGTGGCTGGGGACGTACAGCACCCATCACGCGTACATTCTCTTTTGGTGTTCAAGTAACCTTATAGTGTATAATTCCTAAAAATCAGCAATTATGAAAAAGAGCATTATTTTAGGTATTGGTTTGATAGTGGCGATGTCGAGTTGCAATGACTTTCTGGACATCAGCCCGTACGACACCTTTACCAATACCCCAACATATTGGAGTAATTCCAGCAACTTAGACAACCAGTGTAACCACTTCCTGAATAACTATGTAGGTTATGGCAACGCTGGCGGTGGTGGATGGTTCTATTTTAAGACCTTGAGTGATGACCAAGTAAGTTATCACGATAACTTGTGGTCTTACACCAACGTGGTTTCTTCTTCAGGTAACTGGTCAAGTCCATTAACAGAAATACGACGCGCCAGCTATATTATCCAGGGTTTGAAAAACTCAACGTTGGCTGATAACGTGAAGAAAAGCTATGAAGGTATTGCACGTTTGAACCGTGCCTGGCAGTATTATCAGTTCGTAAGAGAATATGGAGACGTGCCATGGGTAGGTCATGTGGTGTCAACTGACGATAATGACGTGTTGTATGGTCCGAGAGTAGATCGCGATATTGTCATGGATAGCGTATTAAACGATTTGAATTTTGCAGCCAAGTACATACAGGGAAGCAACAAACAGCGCTTTACGGCCGATATGGCATTGGCAATGAAAGCGGATGTTACTTTGTTTGAAGGAACCTATTGTAAATATCGTACTGCTAAAGAAAATGCTGGCAAAGGTCCGGATGTGGCACGCGCCCAGAAGTATTTGAATGAGTGTGTATCGGCTTGTGAGGCATTGATGAAGAAGGGATACAAGCTCAATGATTCCTATCAGGGTATCTATAATTCGATAGATTTGAGTAATAATCCTGAAATCATCTTCTACAAGCCTTATTCTCAGAACGTTTTAATGCACTCAACAGTCGATTATACTTTGAATACCAGTGGCACACATGGCATGACGAAGGATGCTTTTGATGCTTATTTGTTCTTGGATGGAAAGCCAAAGGCAACCACGACATTGAACAATACCGATGCAGTACAGGCAGATGCGAATGGTGTATTTAACATCAATTCTTTGCTCGCCGTACGCGATAAGCGTCTGGCTGTAACTATAGATACGGTTTTGGTGTTCAAAGGAAAGCCTTATTCGCGTGCTGGTTCGAATGAATTTACTTCGACAACAGGGTATGGTGTAGCCAAATATGACAATCCTAAGGAAATGACTACCACTGACCGAAACAACATAGGAAAGCAATATACCGATTGTCCTATCTATTGGTTGTCTGTGATTTACTTGAATTATGCGGAAGCAAAAGCTGAGTTAGGCAATCTAACTCAAGCAGATTTGGATAAGAGTGTGAACCTTTTGCAGAAGCGTGCAGGCTTGCCAAACATGACAACAACTCCAGAGGCTGACCCAGCTAATAATATGAATGTTAGCAACTTGTTGTGGGAGATCCGACGGGTACGCCGTTGCGAGTTGATGTTTGACAACTGGTATCGCTACTGGGATTTGATACGTTGGCACCAACTTGATTTGTTAGACTCACAAAAGCATCCCAACATCTATCTGGGCGCCAACTTAAAGTATTTGAAGAATCCTGAAGTTGATGTGAATGCCGATGGATATATGATTGGTTCGAATACTTTGAAGCAGATTCGTACCTTTGACAAAAAGCATTATTTCTATCCTGTTCCAACAGGACAGATAACGCTGAATAAGGAATTGAAACAGAATCCAGGTTGGTAATTGGTGCTTGATTGTAACGAGTGTTACATCTCATAGGTAGAGCCACACAAGTTCTTGCGATAAAAAGAATTTGTGTGGCTCTTTAACGTTGCCTCCAATGTTGGATGCTTTCCATGTTTCTGCAAAGTTGGTGTAATGGACATTTGGTAGACTGAAATAGCCAGCCTACCAAATGTCCATTACGCCTAAACTTGCCTCTCCAATGTGCGCTTAAACATTATTTATGAATTGGGAACGTAAATTAATTTAAATAAAATTTGTATTTTTGATGTGATATCACTACATTTGCTGCGGAAGTAATTGCAATGAAACAGGGTGAATCAGATACACCTCACAACCTATTCTATGCGTTAACCCCTTACTGCGAATAATATTCAAAGTAGAAATATATTATTAACTTAAATTTTGGGTCTATGAAAACAAAAAATTATCTATGTGCGATACTTACGGTCGCAGGTAGTGCTTTTGCGTCCCAACCGATGTTGGCATCAGCGAGTGATTTGAACTTGCCTGGTGTGATGATGCAACAGCAAGCCGTTCGTGGTGTTGTAACCGATACCCATGGTGAGCCGATTGTAGGTGCCACGATTGTTGTGGTTGGTAAAACCACAGGTGCCATTACGGACACAAACGGTCGTTTTACACTTTC
>CABTXD010000106.1:0-2457 GCA_902488665.1 uncultured Prevotella sp.
ATCCTGCCTGAAACCGAGCGAGAGGAAAAACACCACGCAACTTTTCACGCTTAAATCATAACCATACGGCTTGAGCATATTGCCAATAATGCTCATTCCCTCTATCAAGCAAACCAGCAGACACGCCCATGTGGTAATGTTCAGCGAGTGTCCCTCAGCGCAATCTATCATCGCCACCGCCATCACCCACGCAACGTATGTTACCATTTTACTCATGGTCGCACGCATCGCACGGCTCGGTGAAATATGAATACCCAACTTTAGGCTCTTCCGTACGCCAAACGCTAAGTCGCACAAAATGACGGCTAACATCGTGAAAAGCCATGGCAGCATCGTACTGATTGCGTCTTGCAGGAATATAGCCGCCAAGGAAGTGAGTATTCCAGCACTACTTTGTTCTACAATTGCTCTTGCTTCATTCATTAGTTTTTTATTTTACAAAATCGTCCCTCGAGATTTCTTTTAGTTCAAAGTATCATCATCGCTCCGATCGTTGCTCCTGCCACGTCTGCCAATAAATCGTGCCAGTCGAACGTATTGCCCTCCTGCCCCTCATCGTACAGTTCTTTTCCAAAACCTATTAATACGGCAAAGGCAAAGCCAGCTAACATTCGCTCTATCGTGCAGCAAGGCAGCAAACGTGCAGTAAGATAGGCAACGAACAAGCAAGCATTGAAATGCAGCAGTTTGTCCGTGCCTATACTCGCAAGTTTCTCCATTAAATGACGCATAGCAGACCGCTTGACAGAATTGCCACACCGATGCCTACCAGCACACGTTTCCAATTCCATGAGCCACCGTAGATGAGTACTTTACAGAGCTCAAGTGCAGCTAATGAAATGGTGCTAATAACGGTTGCCATGCCCACTATTCCCCAACCGCCAGCTTCGGCTCTAAGGTTAAAGTAATTACCTACACCAATGGACAATGCCATAAGGAAAAACACTACCAAATACTTCCAATTCTCTTTTTTTACTTCTTTCATTTTTTTTGTTTTTTAGTTGATGAGTTAATATGTTTTATAGTTCACGAGTTTACAAGTTCACGAGTTGATAGTCTCAAACTGATTGTTCTCCCCTCCTTCGGAGGGGTCGGGGGAGGCTCTATAATTGAAAAACAGCCACCCGAAAGCCCTCACCGACAGGTAATACACAAAGCACCACAGCATAAGCCACGAGCCTGTACTTCTTTCCACCATATCAACAAGCAGTCGTTTGTCGGCTCTCATCCTATCCATGTCATCGCCTCCTAAGTCATACAAGGCGTCGTGCAGCTCGCAGCACGCTTGGTATTTCCGCCATAGTGGTGGCTTGATGCCAAACACTCCACAGCCATTCACGCCAGCTCGCCACAGAATGCCTTTTAGTTTTTTAGTTGACCAGTTCATAGTTCACGAGTTGAAAGTTGACAGTTCAATGTTCAATGTTCAAAGTGCCAGCTTTTCAGGATACCCTGTCGTATAATCGTAGCTTTCCACCTCTTCCACCGTCTGCAATGCCTTCACGGCTATTTTGTGCCGCTCGGTGACGAGAAAACAGGCATCAGCATAACGTTGTACCAAATCCAGTACTCTGCGTGCTTGCTCAACAGGCAGCTGCATCTCTTTGTCGTCAACCATAAACGCGACGTTTGCCTCTCCAAGATTTTTTGCAGCCGTGATGCTCGTATCATAGCCGTCACGCACAGTACGCGTGAGCCATGTCTTTATACCGTTGAAGGTAAGGCTGTTCACCGCATCGCTGTCAGAGTAGGCTGCTATCTCGGCTATCTTCACCTCTTTAGTCATATCAATGTCGGTGGGCATTTCTGCGCTTGGCGTGTATTCTTCCCATCCAGCTGCGATGAGTTGGTCGTGCGTGGGGTTAATAACTTGGCGGTCGCCAACAACGAGGACACCGCTGAATATCACTCTCTGGTCGTTGATTATCTTACTGTATTGCATAACTTTCTTTATTCAGAATAATTTGATAACGGCTTGATGACAGCCGCATAGTCTGTCATCCTTGCCTTGAAATCATCTATGCTTGCATCGGGAACAAACACACTTTCAACCTTACTGCTGTTGACACCGTTTCGATAAAAAAAGGTGTTGTTAAAAATCTTACTTGCATCTGTAAATCGAATGACGATTATCCGCAACGCATTGCAATCAACGAATTGAAATTGACAACACTCGCTGCCTTCACGTAAAATGATTTTTTTATAACTACCATTTCCGTCAATAACTTTTTTCGGTGGTGCCGTCATTTCAAGCGTATCGTAGCCTATCACCTTCACTGCGTCTATTCTAAATCCGATACCATCTGGTAAGGCGAGTGTCCCTACACCATTGTTTTTTGCTTTCAACAGTGTTTTCCCATCCTTGCTCATCAAATGCCCATTCATAACTGAGTAGTAAGGGTTTTCTTCACTCACAGAAAACTTATTAGCGAACAAGTTAAACAGATGTGCATCTGG
>CABTXD010000107.1:0-1878 GCA_902488665.1 uncultured Prevotella sp.
CATGAACGATTGTAATAATCCATCGCTTCCTCGTATGTTCGAGCCAAAACCACCTTTGGACGACCGCGCATGCGCAACGTAGCGGCATGTCGATTCAATGCCTCAAAGGACAAATGCTTGTTCTGTTCCAATATGTAACTGTAAAGATTGGGCAGTATGGAACTGTAAAAACGAATGCTATCCTCTACCAGCAATATCATTTGCACGCCCCCTTCGGTAATATCGTGCTCCAAGTTCATCTTGTCTTCCATCAGCTTGATGATGGACATAATGAGATTCGTGTTGCCCAACCAACAAAAGACATAATCGAAAATGCTCAGATCTTCGTTTTCCATCCTACGGGTAATGCCGTGCGAAAAAGGCGTGAGAACAATGCAATGAATATCAGGAAAGGCATCTTTAATATTGTGCGCTACTGTAAAAGCGTCATTGTCTGCGGTTCCAGGCATGCAGATCACTAAGTCTATCGGCATGGACTGAAGGATGCGGGTAGCCTCTTCCGTGGTGCTCACCTGTGTAAAGGTGGGCGGATAGCGTAAACCCAACTCCATGTACTCGTTGAAAATTTTCTCCTCTACCCTGCCGTCATCTTCCAACATGAAGGCGTCATAGGGGTTGGCAACGATTAAGACATTATAAATACGTCGCATCATGAGGTTGACAAAAGTCACATCCTTCAATAAGAAATTACGCCATTGAGAAGGCACAGAATCGTTCATAAATGTTTATATCAAGAAGTAAGAACTAACCAAACGAAAGAGGTTTCCAAAATGAATAACTCCTTTTCATTGGACAATATCGACACGACAAATGTAGAAAATACAATGAATATGTACAAATTTCCAACGAACTTTCATCTGTTCCCGTGCCATCTATTATATAAGGTGTAAATCTATCGGTTTTCACATTTATAAACATTGTTATCGGAATTTATCCTTTTATATTTGGTGGGTATTTATAAAAAAACTATATTTGCCACGTCTTGGATAATATCCATGATATGTATAACCAACTAATTAAATAAATTCTACTATGGAAATTGAAAAAATCATGCAAGACCTGGAGAAGAAGCATCCAGGAGAATCCGAGTATTTACAAGCTGTCAAAGAGGTGCTTATATCCGTAAAGGATGTGTACAACGAGCACCCTGAGTTTGAGAAAGCTAAAATCATAGAGCGCATTGTTGAGCCAGAGCGCATCATTATGTTCCGCGTTCCTTGGGTAGACGACCAGGGAGAGGTTCATGTGAACATCGGTTACCGCGTACAATTCAACGGCGCCATTGGCCCGTACAAAGGCGGATTGCGTTTCCACCCATCTGTTAACTTATCTATCATGAAGTTCTTGGGCTTTGAACAAACCTTCAAAAACGCATTGACTACTCTGCCTATGGGTGGTGCCAAAGGTGGTTCTGACTTCTCTATTCGCGGAAGAAGTGATGCAGAAGTGATGAGATTCTGCCAATCGTTCATGTGCGAACTCTACAAGCATATTGGCCCAAGCACTGACGTTCCCGCAGGAGATATTGGTGTTGGCGGTCGTGAAATTGGCTATTTGTTTGGTCAATACAAGAAGTTGGTAGGTCGCTGGGAAGGCGTTCTCACCGGTAAGGGTTTGGAATATGGCGGTTCTCGCATTCGTCCTGAAGCAACAGGATTCGGTGCTTTGTACTTTGTGAACCAAATGTTGCAGACACGCAATATTGACATCAAGGGCAAAACAGTTGCTATCAGCGGTTTCGGTAACGTAGCATGGGGTGCTGCTCTCAAAGCTACAGAATTGGGAGGAAAGGTGATTACCATTAGTGGTCCTGACGGTTACATTTACGATCCCAATGGCATCAGCGGCGAAAAGATTGCCTATATGCTCGAATTACGC
>CABTXD010000108.1:0-1710 GCA_902488665.1 uncultured Prevotella sp.
GCCGCAGCCGACAGCATGGGCATGGCTACAGAGAACAGTGGCGTGCACCAGTTTTTGAAAACCAAGTTCATTGAAGGCAACGCCGGCTTCATGTCGCTGGTGGCGTTAGTGCTTATCTTAGGCTTGGCGTTCTGCATCGAGCGTATCATTTACCTCAGCTTGTCGGAGATTGATGCCAAGCGATTCATGACCGATGTGACCACAAAGATTGAGAGTAAGGATTTGGAAGGGGCCAAGCAACAGTGCCAGACGACACGCGGCCCCGTGGCCTCGCTATGCTACGAGGGGTTGAGTCGTGTGGACGAACCGATTGAGAGCATAGAACGTTCGGTGGCATCTTACGGATCTGTCCAAGCCAGCAATCTGGAGAAAGGCTGTTCGTGGATTACATTGTTCATTGCCATGGCTCCCTCGTTGGGTTTCTTGGGAACGGTGATTGGCATGATCATGACGTTCGACCAGATACAGATGGCCGGCGACATCAGTCCCACCATCGTGGCCGCGGGTATGAAGGTAGCGCTCATCACCACGATTTTCGGTATCATCGTAGCCCTCATTCTACAGGTGTTTTACAATTACATCCTGTCAAAAATAGACCATATCACGGCGCAGATGGAAGAGTCGGCCATCACATTGCTTGACGCGCTGATGAAGCATAAATTATCGAAATGAAGCACATCGACCTACAGCATCGTTCAACGGAACAGCTCTCCAGGTGGGTGCTGTACGTTTTGTCAGCTCTGACGGTCTGCCTGTTCGCCCTCTACTATCTGGTGGGCTATGACCAGCCGTACGTTGAGAACCCCGACTTCAACGAACCTTTACTCACTACCGCCCTACTCTTCTTTATGTATACGCTGTTGGTCACGACCGTTGGCATCGGTGTTTGGTCTATCCTACATGAAACAAAACGTCGGCGCAGCGAGTCAAAGGTAAGCAATGGCATCCCCACGTCATTAATCAGCCGCTGTGTGGCGGGTGGAACGCTGATGATCTTCGTCCTGACATTTGTATTGGGTTCTACACAACCACTGATGACCAACGGAAAGAGTTTCACGGACAGCATGCTCCTTCGCATGGCCGACCAGTTCATTAACACCTCCATCCTCCTGTTGGTAGCGGCTGCCTTGGCCGTGGTTTTCGGCATGACAAGATATTATCGCAAGCAAAAAAGAGAACATGCTGATTAGGAAAAGAAGACATGACATCCCAGGTCTGAACACCACCTCTACGGCTGATATCTCGTTCATGCTGCTGATATTCTTCTTGGTAACCACCTCTATGGATGTGGATAAAGGACTGCGCAGGCAGTTGCCACCGGCACAGAAGGAAAAAATTGAACAAGAGAGCTTGGTAGATAAGGGCAAACTGATGGAGCTGAAAATAACGGAAGGCAATGCGTTGCTGCTCAACAGACAACCCATCAACATGGACGAATTGCGCATCAGAACGGAGGAATTCATTACAAGAGTGGGCAAAGAGCATCTCATCTCGGTAAGCGCATCACCCGAGTCGGCATACGAAACCTACTTCAACCTGCAAAACGAGCTGATGGCTGCGTATAAAAACGTGCGCAACCGCCTGGCCCGCCAACGATATGGGCAAGCACTCGAAGCATGCAACGAGGCTCAACGGAATGGCATTTTAGAACAGTGTCCACAACGGATTGCAGAGACATACCAGACAAGCGAGGAAGGAGTCAAGCCATGA